>NZ_DASRGV010000209.1:0-10132 GCF_035650855.1 Actinocrinis sp.
GTGAATTCGTCTGCTGACGTCGGGCCTATGGCGATATGCGTCGCACCGCTGACCACCTGGACCGTCTGTCCCGGCCACGGATTGCGGATCCGGATCGGACCGGTCGCTCCGGCCTCGATCGCCACGGTCAGCAGCCGGCCGCCGCGCACCTGTACATCGACCTTGCCGCGATGCTGGATGTACACGCTGGCGTCGGCGTCCCAGCCGCTCGGCCACGCCGGGGCGACGCGCAGCAAGCCGTCGTAGTCCTGCACCATCGCGTCCTGCAACGCGTCCGCGACCACCGCGCCCTGCTCCGCGTACGGCTCGGGATAGCTCGCGCCGAACGCGGCCAGCCCCGACGGACGCAACTGGTACTTCTCGGTCTGGTCGACGAGCGTCTTGGCGACGTCCGCGGCCAACCCGAGCCGTGCCGCGTCGATCGGGTCGAGGCTCCAGTCATTGATCTCGACGTTCGGCCGGTCGGTGAAGGTGCGCCGGGCCAGCGCGCTCAGCGGCCCGCTGTCGCCGACGAGCCCGTACGGCCAGACCGGTTCCAGGCCGAGGTTCTCGGTGTTGTGGGTCGGCGCGGCCTGCTGGTACGACATGCCGACCACGTCGCCGCCGGTCGCGTCGGCGGCCGGGGTGAGCTGCTGGGTGCGGGTCGCGGCGTCAGTACGCGGATACGGCAGGATCTTCGGCAGCGCGGCCTCGATCTGGCCGACCAGGTCGCCGTCGCGGTGCAGGATCCGCGCCGCCTGGACCACCTCGGGCAAGACCGCGTCCATGGCGGCGATGTCAGTGGTCGGATCGTTCACGTCCCACTGCGTCTCGTGCGCGTTGGACGGGCTGGTGTGCAGGAAGCCGTCGGCGCCCGGCTTGGCGTAGGCCAGCATGAATCGCGCCCACGCGGCCATCAGCGGATAGTTCGCCCGCAGGAAGCCGAGGTCGTCGGTGGCCAGATAGGTCTGCCAGATGAAGAGCGACACCTCGCCGCCGGTGCTCAGGGTTCTGGCATTGAAGTTCGCCGGTCCCTGCGCGCTGCAGTCCAGGTAGGGCCGCGCGCCCCACGCTCCGTTCGCCTGGTGCACCTGGATGCCCACGCCGCTGAACCGCATGGTCTCCGGGACGCAGGCGCCCGGCAGCCCGCCGAACTGGCTCGACGTCCAGTTCTCGATCGCCGTCAAATCGTTGCGGTACATCGCGAAATAGGCGTCGTTGTTGCCGAACGCGCCCGCGCCGAGGTTCGCCGTCACCATCATCCGCAGGTTCCAGCCCCAGTAGGAGGCCGGATCCCAGGAATGCGAGTCCTGCGATGAGTCGAACAGGTCGGCGACGCCGGCCTGCGAGCCCGGCCGTACTGTGCCGCGCTCCGCGGCCGCCGCGTAGAGGCTGACCAGCCGGACGTTCTCAAGGTACTGCGCCGCGCCGTCCGCGGAGGAGAGCTCCATCAATCCGACATGGCTCCAGTATCCGTGCCACCAGCGCCGTTGCGCGGAATCCAGCGCCGCGGCGGGAAACGGCGCGGCATCGGCGCGCAGGCCGCGGGCCACGGCGGTCACGTCGCCGCCGGTCCACTGCGGGGCGGCCACCACGACGCGGAACGAGCCGTCGGCGTGTGGACGGAAGCTGACCTGCACCGTGAGCGGATCGACCACGCTGGCCTGCACGCCCTGGCCGGAGGCCGTCACGGCGGCGAGCGCGCCGAAGGTCTCGTTGCTCGCGCCCGGCTGGGTGTTGTCGACCCAGGTCTGCGAGAGCACGCCCACGCTTGCGCCGACGGCTTGCGCGGCCGGGGTTCTCGGCTGCCACAAGCCGAGCCGCGCGGTTTGGACGGCGCCGGGATCGGCGCCGGTCACGTTCACCACGAGCTCGTCCGTCGCAGAGCTCACATACGCCGTCGCGGTCATGCCGCCGCCGGACTCTGTCAGCACTCCGTCATACAGGTCGAGGCGGCCGTGGTAGTCCGGCGCACCGGTCAGCTTCGCGAGACCGGGTATCACCACCTGGCCGGGGGAGAGCCGGTCGGGCAGCGTGTCGGCGCGGTTGAGCTGCGCGGTGAATCCGCTCGCCGCCCACACCGCCGCGCCGAGGCTGCCGTTGCCGAGCGGCATCGCCTGCGCCGCGGCGGCGTTCGGCTGGCCGAGCACCACGTCCGAGCGGCCGACCACGCCCGGGACGTCCACATGGAACGCGCCGTCGCGCCACGCGGTCGTCGGCTCGCTGCTCGCGTCCGCCGCGGCTGCCGAGGAAAGCAGCGAGGCGGCGAGCGTCCCGGTCGTGGCCAGTGCGAGCAGACGTCGAGCTCTCATATCAGCCACCGATCTCGATGTGTGCGGCGAGCGGGAGGTCACGCGAGGAGGTGCCGACGGAGACCGTGTACGTGCCCGGCTGCACGGTCCAGGCGTTCGCGGCGGCGTTCCAATAGGCGAAGGACTGCGGGGTGAGGCTGAGCGTCACGTGTCGCGTCTGTCCCGGCGCGAGCTGCACCTTCGCGAAGCCTTCGAGTTGATTGGGCGGCTCCGGCACCGCGGAGTCCGCCGGATGCCCGATGTAGAGCTGGACCACTTCCGAACCGGCCCGCCGACCGGTGTTCGTCACGTCGACGCTGACCGTCCGGCCGCCGCCCTCGACTCTCAGCCTGCTGAGTTTGAACGTCGTGTAGGACAGCCCGTAGCCGAACGGGAACAGCGGATCGATTCCCGCCTCGTCGTAGTGCCGATAGCCGACGAACACGCCCTCGGAGTACGTCGCGACGCCGCCGACGCCCGGATATTGCGCCGGAGTGTTGGCCGGGGTGTCGGCGAGGCTGCGCGGGAAGGTGATCGGCAGGCGTCCGCCCGGATCCGAATCACCGAACAGCAGCGCCGCGATCGCGTTCCCGTCCTCCTCGCCCGGATACCAGGCCTCGAGCACGCCGGCGACCTGGCCGAGCCACGGCATCAGTACCGGGCCGCCGGTGTTGAGCACCACAAGCGTGCGGGGGTTGGCGGCGGCGACCGCCTCGACGAGCTGATCCTGATAGCCGGGCAGTGCCAGGCCGGTGCGGTCGGCGCCCTCGCTCTCCTTCTCGCCGACGAAGACCACGGCCACGTCCGAGGACTTGGCGGCGGCCACGGCCTGCGCGATCTGCGGGTCCTGCGCGCCGTCCGGCGCGGTCCAGCCCAGCTCGATGGTGCTCGTGCCCTGATAGTCGACCCGGATCGAGTGCGGTTGGCCCGCGACCAGGTTCACCGTCGCGGTGGCCGTGGAGGCCGGGAAGGAGCCCTTGCCCGAAGCGACCTGGGTTCCGTCCAGGTAGAGCGCGGCGCTGCCGTGGCTGGTCAGGTTGAAGGTGTACGCGCCGGTCACCGGGGCGGTGACGGTCCCGGTCCAGCGCACTGACCAGCTGTTGGCAGGCAGGCCGGGGACCGGCGCGACCGCGTGGTAGTCGGTGTCGATCCACGGCTCGTCGCGGGTGGCCACCGGCGTGCCGGTGAGGTTCGGCGTGGGGAAGTACTGCGCTGTCAGGCCGCTGACGGCGGCGGCACCGTCGGCGGGAGCCAGCGCGCTCGACGGGACCGCGGGCTGCGGGCCGAGATTGACCGGCGGCATGCCCTCCGCGTAGTCGACCTTCACCGCGGCCCCGGCGCGCTTCTCGATTCCAGTCAGGGGGCTGACGGTGTACAGCGGCGCGACGTCCGGGCTGCCCGCGCCGCCGGTGACGGCCGTGCTGGCGCCCGGGCCGATCACCGCGACCGAGTGCACGCTGCGCGGGCTGAGCGGCAGGACGCCGCCGGCGTTCTTGAGCAGCACCGTCCCCGCCTCGGCGGCGTCACGGGCCACCCGCCCGTCGGCGGCCGCGTTGATCGGTTCGGTGGTCGCGGGCCGATCGAAGAGCCCGAACTGGAACATGGTCCGCAGCACCGGGTATACGAGGGCGTCGACTGCCGCCGTCGAGACCTGCCCGGATTCGACGTCTGCCTTGAGCGCGTCGCCGTAGTACGTCGCCGAGGGCAGTTCGATGTTCATCCCGGCGTCGACACAGTCGAGCGTGCTGTGGCAGGAGCTGAAGTCGGAGGTCACAAAGCCCCGGAAGCCCCAGTCCTGCCGCAGCGTCTGCTGCAACAGCCCGCCGTTCTCGCACGCGTACTGGTCGTTGACCTGGTTCTTGGCGCACATCACCGAGCCGGCGCGGCCTTGCACGACCGCGTCCTGGAACGCCGGGAGGTAGATCTCGTGCAAAGTGCGCGGGTCTATCCGCTCGTCGATCGTGCTGCGGTTGGTCTCCTGGTTGTTCGCCGCGAAGTGCTTGACCTCGGCGATGGCGCCCTGCGACTGGATGCCGCGGATGTCGCCGACCGCGGTCTGCCCGGCCAGGTAGGGGTCCTCTCCGTAGGCCTCGAAGGTGCGGCCGTTGAGAGGCACTCGGGCGATGTTCACGTCGGGGCCTTCGAGCAGATTGCGGCCCTGGTCCAGCGTTTCCCGGCCCTCGACGGCGCCGTATCGCGCCGCGGTGGACGCGTCCCAGGCGGCCGCGGCGCCGATCGGCGCGGGTAACGCAGTGGCCGGATACTGCACGACGCCGCCGGAACTGACTCCGGCCGAGCCGTTCGTCAGGAGCAGAGCGGGCACGCACAGCTGCGGAATCGGCCCGACCTGCCGGGCGTGCGTGCTGTCCGAGATCGCGTGCAGCAGCAGCATCTTGTCATCGAGGGTGAGCTGCGCGAGCAGCAGGCTGGCGCGTTCGTCAGGGCTTTTATGCCGGTCCAGCCACGAAGCGCCGGAGCAGCTGCTCGCGTCCCACGCCGCGCTCCCTGTCGCCGCCGTCCCGGTTGCTTTCCCTACGGCGAGCGCCGGAGCGGCTCCCAGCCCGGCGATTAAGCCAATCGCCGCCACCGCTGCAGCGAACGCTCCCCGCAACCGGCTACCCATCGGCCACCTCACCCTCGCTCAACCCTGAGCTAGTGAGCGAGGTTTACACCATAGATCGGACCTGTCAAGCGGAAGGCGGGTGTTTCAGCGCATAAACGGCAGCCATCTGCGGTCATCTACGCCGACACATCGGATGTGTTTCAGTCGGCTGCGGGCTCTCCGGCTTCGGTTTGCGCGACGAGGCCCGCATCGCCGCGGGCCCGCGCCCCGGCCCACCCGGTCGTGGCCACCGTGATCAGCGCGGCGGCCAGGATCGCGCCGTCCTCCCCGGGCCGCAGCAGGCCCGCGCGTGAACCGATGGTGACCGCCGCCACGGGCACGCCGAGCTGGGCTGCGGCCAGCACGGCCAGCGCGACCGGCTGGCGCAGGAGCGCCGCGGCGCCGTGCGCGGCGAGGGTTCCAAAGGCGAGGACCCCGGCCAGCGCGATCATCCGCGGATGGGAGGCGAGGGCGCGCAGGTCGAGGGAAGCGCCGAGCCACACGAAGAACACCGGGCCGAGGAACCCGTCGGTGACCGCGAACAACTGCCGGGCCAGCCGGTGCGGCTCTCCGCGCGCCGCGAGCGTGAGTCCGGCCGCGAACCCGGCCAGCATGACCGACACGCCGAGCCGCTGCGCCAGCCCGGCCAGCGCGAAGACGGTGATCAGCTGGACGCGCAGCTCGAGCCCGAAATGCCTGCGGCGGCTGAGCTTGCGCATCCGGGTCAGCAGTCCGCGATGCGCCGCCTCGCGCGTGACCAGCAGGAGGAGGACGCCGGCGCCGAGTACGGCCAGCACGCCGAGCGCCGCCCTCCCCGCGCGCTCCGGCTGCTCGGCGAGCGGCAGCAGCACGATGCAGGCGGTGTCGGCGATGGCGACGTGCACGATCGTGGCGAGCACCGGCGGCGCGTCCAGCTTCGCCTCGTCGATCACCGGCATGATCAGCGCCGCCGAGCTGGACGCGAACAGCACCGCGTACAGCAGCGCGTGTCCGGTGTCGAAGAGCGCTGCGACCCCGTAGCCCACGGCGACCGCGAGCGCGCCGGTGAGCAGGGCGAGCAGCAGGCCGCGGCGCAGGGCCAGGCGCAGCGCCGGGTCGCGCAGCGGAACGTGGCTGCCGGCCACGAGCATGATCAGGCCGAAGCCCGCGGAGGCGAGGAAGGCCAGCACCGGCTCGCCCGGGTCGATCCACCGCAGCCCGGTGCGCCCGGCCAGCACCCCGGCCGAGATCTCGCCGACCGCGACCGGGATCCCGGTCCGCCTCGGGGCCGCCAGCAGCGGCCCGGCCAGCCCGAGTGCCAGCACCAGCGCCAACCCGGCCAGGCTCACCGTGCCGCCGCCTCCCTCGCGCCCTGCCACCCATTCACCGGCCGCATCCACAGCATCGGTGCGGTGGAGACATCGTGACAGGTAGCGGACGTCCTGCCGGTCAGGTCGTCGACGCGAGTCTTCCCGGTCAGTCGAGCCGCACAGTCAGCAGCACCAGAGTGTCGGATTCGGCGAACAGCCGGTGCCGTTCCTCCGGGATGGCCACGGCATCGTCCTCGCGCAGCCGCCACTCGCGCTCGCCGGTCGCGAGGGTGGCCTCGCCGCTAAGGCAGGTGATGGTTGCCGAGCCGGGCGCCTGATGCTCAGCCAGTTCCCGGCCCGCGGCGAGCGCGAGCAGCGTGGTGCGCAGACCGGGCAGCGCGATGACCGTGCGCCCGGCACGCCCGGACTGCGCGGCGCGGGCCTCGTCGAGCATGCGGTCCCCGAGGGTGCGCAACGACACCACCTCGCCGGCCACGCTCTTCTCGTCGTTCATCCGCCTTCTCCCATCCGCCGGCTCCGCTTCGTCGGGCACCGGCCCGCTCTCATCACCTAACACCAACGGGCGCCTCAGTACCCGGCCAGCAACGCCTCCAGGGCGCTGGCCTGGGTGCGCCAGTCTCGGATGTTCGGGTAGGAGCCGGAGTCCGGTCCGGACCAGCGTTCGCCGAATCGGTTGAGGCTGTCGCGGTCGCTGGCCCAGAGCGCGGTGGCCTGAGTCGCGATGAACGTGCTGTACGCGCCGCCGGTGACGCCGTTCAGGTCGCCCAGATAGCGCATGAAGATGCCTCTGAACTGCTTCTGGTTGTCATCGCAGGTGGCGGTGACGCTGTCGCAGGATTCGGTCAGCAGCCCGCCGGAGGTCAGCGCCGGGGAGCTGATCGCGGAGTCGGCGAGGCGGCGCGCCTCGGCCAGCGCCGCGCCGCTGCCGGCCGCCCGCCAGACCTCGACGCCGGCACCAATGGCCAGGCCCTGGTTGTAGCTCCAGACGGTGCCGCCGTTGTTCGCGCACGACGAGGTCAGCCCGTCGTTCACCAAACCGGAGGAGTTGATCATCCCGCTCGCGACGAACCAGTTCCACGCGGAGTTCGCTCGCCCGAGCCAGGTCGTGTCGCCCGCGATGCGGTTGTGCAGCGCGGCGGTGAGCCGGACGTACAGCCCGTTGGCCACCGCGTTCTTGTAGACCCGCTGCCGGTCGGACCACACCCCGCCGCCGCAGCTGCTCGAATCCCACAGGGTGCTGACATAGTCGGCGATCGCCGCCGCCTCGTTCAGGTAGCCGGCGTTGTGGGTCAGGTCGTAGGCGTCGATCCAGGCCAGCGCAGCAACGCGGCCGCCACGGCCGCCGCAAAGATCAGGGCCCTGCTGCCACGGCGGCGGCCCCTGCTCTTCTCGATTCCGGTCCTTCGGCGCATCGGTCGCTCCTGTAAACGTTTCCGGAATGGGGCGTCAAAAAGCGCTCGGCCGCGCCGATGCCGAATACTGGAGCGGTCGGCGACCCTGCTCTCCCGCGCCGACCACTGGTGACGATACAGAGCACGAACGGCTTTGACGAGGGCCGGGCTAAAGGCCGTGTGCCGCGCGCACCCCAGCGGGTAGGTGACGTCGAACCGGCCCGGCGCTCCAGCCGTATTCCCGGTCGACCGGCACAGACGAAGGAGGCGCACCATGGAGGCAACCGCGCAGATCGGCATCACCGGCTTGGCGGTGATGGGCCGAAATCTCGCTCGCAATTTCGCCCGACATGGCTACACGGTCGCGGTACACAACCGCACGCCGTCACGCACCCGCGCACTCGTCGAGGAGTTCGGGCACGAGGGCAGCTTCGTGCCGGCCGAGTCCGCCGAGGACTTCGTCGCGGCGCTGGAGCGGCCGCGGCGGCTGATGATCATGGTGAAGGCCGGCGAGCCGACCGACGCCGTGATCGACGAGTTCGCCCCGCTGCTCGACGAGGGCGACATGATCATCGACGGCGGGAACGCGCACTTCGCCGACACCCGCCGGCGCGAGGCCGCGCTGCGCGAGCGCGGGATCCACTTCGTCGGCACCGGGGTGTCCGGGGGCGAGGAGGGCGCCCTCAACGGCCCCTCGATCATGCCCGGCGGCTCGCGCGAGTCCTACGCCGTGCTCGGCCCGATGCTCGAGGAGATCAGCGCGAAGGTGGACGGCGAGCCGTGCGCCACGCACATCGGCGCGGACGGCGCGGGCCACTTCGTCAAGATGGTGCACAACGGCATCGAATACGCCGACATGCAGCTGATCGCCGAGGCCTACCACCTGCTGCGCGAGGTCACCGGCTACAGCCCGGCCGAGATCGCCGAGGTCTTCCGCGCCTGGAACAAGGGGCGGCTGGACTCCTACCTGATCGAGATCACCGCCGAGGTCCTGGCGCACACCGACCCGGCCACCGACCGGCCGTTCGTCGACATCGTCAAGGACGCCGCAGAGCAGAAGGGCACCGGCCGGTGGACCGTGCAGACCGCGCTGGACCTCGGCAGCCCGGTCACCGGCATCGCGCAGGCCACCTTCGCCCGCGTCGCCTCCTCCCGCGCCGAGCTGCGCGCCGCCTACCGCCCGCTGCCCGGCGGCACCCGCCAACCGCTGCGCGCGCACGAGACCGACCGCTTCACCAACCAGGTCGAGCAGGCGCTGTACGCCTCCAAGATCATCGCGTACGACCAGGGCTGGACGATGATCCGCGACGCCGCGGCCGAGTACGGCTGGGACATCGACCTGGGCGCGGTGGCCAAGATCTGGCGCGGGGGCTGCATCATCCGCGCCGCGTTCCTCGACCGCATCCGCGCCGCGCACGCCGCAAACCCCGGCCTGGTCAGCCTGCTGGCCGAGGAGCACTTCGCCGAGGAGATCGCCGGCGCCCAGGTCCCCTGGCGCGAGGTGGTCGCCTCCGCCGCGCGCCGCGGCATCCCGGCCCCGGCCTTCACCGCCGCCCTCGCGTACTACGACACGCTGCGCGCGGAGCGGCTGCCGGCCGCGCTGATCCAGAGCCAGCGCGACTTCTTCGGCGCGCACACCTATCAGCGTGTTGACCGTGAGGGCACCTTCCACACCAAGTGGGCCGAACCCGGCCGCCCGGAGATCGAGGGCTGATTCGGCCCGGCGTCAGCCGCCGATCGGTTCGTAGTCGAACCAGTCGAAGCGGACGGTTCCGGTCGCGGCGTACACGCCGATGACCCGGCCGGTGAAGCCGCCGGCGACCTCGGTCGTCAGGTACTTGCCGTCGAGCGCGGCGAGCACCGCCAGCGTGCCGTCGGGTTCCACCACGCCCAGCGACACGGTGTCCGGGCCGGTGCGCGAGTCGCGCACCACGTCCGTCTGGCGCACCTGAACGCCGAGGATCACCGGACCCGCGGGCACGGCCCGCTGCGCCACCACGGTGCGCAGCGGGCCGATGCGGGCGACCACCTGCACACCGCCGTCGCCGGCCTCGATCTCGTAGTGATGCTGCTCGTCGAGGCGCACGGCCAGACCGCCGCGCCCCTCGGCGGGGTCGATCAGGGCACGTGCTTCGCAGGAGAAGTGCTGCTGCCGGCGGCCGACGAACGTCACGTTCAGGTCGTCCGGCGACCGGCCGCTCTCCCGAAGCGTCAGCCAGCCGGGCCGCTCCGCCGTCGTGCACAGTTCGGCCGGCCGGCGGCGCAGCGAAATCCACCGGGGGTGCAGTTCAACGTCGTCGAAGTCGTCGCGCGTCGGCTCGGCAGGGAACGGGTGCAGCGGCCAGGGCAGGGTCGGCAGATCGGGGGACAGCTCGCCGACCACCGGCCAGCCGTCCACCCAGCTGACCGGGGCGAGGAAGGTCTCGCGCCCGAGGCCGTGCCAACCCGGCGTGCCCCCGCCCGGACGCGTCCCGAGCAGCACCATCCACCACGAGCCGTCCGGGCCCTGCACCAGATCCGCGTGACCGGTGTTCTGGATCGGATGGTCGGTGCTGCGGT
>NZ_DASRGV010000210.1:0-12096 GCF_035650855.1 Actinocrinis sp.
CTCGGCCAGATCTTCGCCGAGTGGAACCAGCCGCTGTCCAACAGCCAGGTCGGCCCGGCCTCGGGCACCGTCACCACGTACGTGAACGGGCAGAAGTACACCGGGAACCCGTCGGACATCAAGCTGACCCCGCACGAGGTCATCCAGCTCGACGTCGGCCAGGACGTCGCCTTCCAGCCGTACACCTTCGCCTCCGGCCTGTAAGCCGGGCGCACCGCGTCGGCGCGGGCCCGCCGGCCCGGCCGCGCGCGTATTCGGATTCTGACGATCCCCCAGCGGGTAAGTAGACCGGGATGCCGATCTGATCTCGCTGGGGGATTCGTATGCGCACGGACGTATGCGTCGTCGGCGGGGGAATAGCCGGGCTCGCCGCGGCCGCACGACTGGTCGCCGCAGGTCTGGCCGTGACCGTATTGGAGAGTACTGACGATCCCGGGGGCCGCGCCAGGGACGCTCGGGTCGGCGGATTCGTGCTCGGCGACGGTGCGCACCTGCTGCACACGACCTGGCCGACCCTGCGTCAGACGATCTCTCCGGCCGAGCTTCAGCTGGGCGGTTTCGCAGCAGGTATACGGATCTGCTCAGGCGGTCTCACCGGAGAGGTGGAGGGCACAGGCGACCTCGGCAGCGGGGAGCGAGCCGGCGCACTGGCGGGCAGCGTTCAGGTTAACGACGTCGTGCGGCGAGTGCGTTTCGGCGCCGCACCGACCAGGCCGCAGCAGACGTTCTCGGCGCTGCGTATGCCGATCGGGACGGCCGCGGACAAGGCCCGCCTGTCCAAGCTCCTGTACCGGCTCGGCACGACCGCGCCGGAGCGGGCACTGCACGGCCCGGAGCACTCGGCTGCGGACTCGTACGCGGTACGCGGCTACTCCGCAGAGCTCGTAGATCAGTTCCTGCGGCCCTATCTGGCCGCATTGGCCGCCGACGAAGACCTCGCCGCCTCGGTGCGCGGCGCCGACTGGCTGCTGCGGCTGCTGGTGCGGGGCCGGTTCGCGGTGGCCGGCGCAGGCATCAACGCGCTCGTGCGGGAGCTTGTCAGAAGACTGCCGACCGGCACGATTCAGTTCGGCGTGCGGGTACACACGGTGCGCGCGGACCGAGTGGTCGGGGTCACCGGGGAAATCAGAGCTCGTGCAACGGTCGTGGCGGCCGATCCGTACGGTGCGATGGAACTGTTGCCAGGACTGCACGAGCCGCGGATGCGATCGGCGACAACGCTTTGGCACTCGGTGGACGACGCGCAACTGCCCTTCGAGCCGGACCGCGCTCCGTCAGTGCTCGTAGACGCCGAGCCCGGCTCTCCGATCGCGCGCACAGCCGTGGTCAGCCGCGCCGCACCAGGGCTCGCGCCGCCGGGCCGGGCACTGGTCGCGACGACGGTGTTCGGCGACGACGGCAAGGAACCGGCCGCGTTGGACCGCGCGGTCCTTGGCCGGCTCTCCCACCTGCACGGCGTGCCGCAGCGGCGCTGGGAGACCCTTGATATCCGGCACGTCGAGCACGCCGTGGTGACCATGCAGTCGCCGCACAACTTCGCCCGGCCGGTCCGGCTTATCAAGGGGCTGTACGTGTGCGGAGACCATCGCGACCTACCGAACGTCGAGGGCGCGCTGCAGTCCGGTCACCGTGCGGCCAAGGCCGTGCTTGAGGACCTGGACGTCCGCTACTCGCCGGGGTAGCGCAGCCCGATCTGCTCGCGGATGAGGTCGAGCGTACGCATGATCGACAGCGTCTCGTCCAGCGGCATGACCGGGCTCTCCGGCTCCCCGGCGCGCAGGCAACGCCCGACCTCGGCGGCCTGGAAGCGCAGCCCCTTGCCCTCGCGCGGGAACTCAAGGTTCTGCGTCGTGCCGTCGAGCAGGGTCAGCTTCGCGGGCAACCGGCCGTCGGCCCAGTCCACGATGTCGATCCGGCCCTTGGTGCCGGTGATCGAGGCCGTATTCGCGGTGCGCGCGTCGAGCGCCGTGGTGACCAACGCCTGAGCGCCGCTGGCGTACCCGAAGACCGCCGAGGTCTGCGCGTCCACGCCGGTGACGGCTTGGGTGGCGAACGCGGCGACCCGGTCGGGCGTGCCGAGCAGCATCGAGGCGAAGGAGACCGGATAGATCCCGAGGTCCAGCAGCGCGCCGCCGCCGAGCGCGGGGTCGAGCACCCGGTGTGCCGGGTCGGAGCTGAGCACTTCGCCGCGGTCCACGACCAACGAGCGGATCTCGCCGATGCGGCCCGCGGAGATCAGCTCGCGCAGCCCCACCTGGTGCGGCAGGAACCGGACCCACATCGCCTCCATCAGGAAGACCCCGGCCGCGCGAGCCGCCGCGATCATCCGCTCGGTCTGCGCGGCGTTGATGGCGAAGGGCTTCTCGCACAGCACCGCCTTTCCGGCGGCCAGCGCGGTGCGGGTGACCTCCTCGTGGCCGGTGTGCGGCACCGCGACGTAGATCGCGTCGACCTCGGGATCGGCGGCGAGGGCGTCGTAGCCGACGTGCCGGCGTGCGGCGCCGTGCGCGTCCGCGAACCGGTCCGCCGCCTGCTGCGAGCGCGAGCCGACCGCGACGAGTTCGGCGTCGTCGAGCAGGCGCAGATCCTCGGCGAAGGCGGCGGCGATCACGCCGGTCCCGGCGATGCCCCAGCGGATCCGTTCGGCCATGGTGCGGCTCCCCTCCTTGATCGTCGCTGCTGCCTCACCCTATAGCGCGGCGCCTCCTGCGCGATATGCGAACCAAGGCGTCCGCCCACGCCTCGTCGCATCGCGCTGTGACTGAGGTCACGGCCGTACAGTCCATTCCAAGGGCCACATCGGGCCACGCTCCATCACCGGCGCACCAGGCCCCCCGAGCACGTCGTACAGTCATAACCGTGGGCGAACTGGAAATCATCCGGGCCGGTTTCGGCGCCGAGGCGGTCGACTATCAGACCGCGTGGGACGACCAGCGCGCGCGGCACACCGCGCGAGTGGCCGACCTGGTGCCTGACGCCGTCATCCTGCTCGAACATCCGCCGGTGTACACCGCGGGCAAGCGGACCGAGCCGATGGACCGTCCGTTCGACGGCACACCGGTCGTCGACGTGGACCGCGGCGGCAAGATCACCTGGCACGGCCCGGGGCAGCTGGTCGGGTATCCGATCGTGCGGTTGCCCGAGGGCGTCTACGTGGTCGACTTCGTGCGGCGCGTCGAGCAGGTGATCATCGAAGTCTGTGCGGACCTCGGCCTGTACACCGAACGCGTCCAGGGCCGTTCGGGCGTCTGGGTTCCCGGCGACGAACTGCGCCAGGACCGCAAGGTGGCCGCGATCGGGCTGCGCTTCGCCAAGGGTGTCACAATGCACGGTTTCGCCCTGAATTGCGACAATGATCTCGATTGGTACCACCGGATCGTGCCGTGCGGAATCCGTGACGCGGGCGTTACAACGCTCAGCGAGGAGCTCGGCCGCCGGGTGACGATCCAGGAGGTGCTGCCGCTCGTGGAGCGCCACCTGCACCTGCTGACCGAGCCCAAGGGCGCGGCGACCGACCGGGTCCGCGTCCCATCAGCACAGATTCCCGAGGAGTCGCGCCCGTGACCACGATCGAGGGCGGCGAGACGCCCCTGACCACGACCGGTCCGGACGGGCGCAAGCTGCTGCGGCTTGAGGTGCGCAACTCCGCCACGCCGATCGAGAAGAAGCCCGAGTGGATCAAGACCCGGGCGAAGATGGGCCCGGAGTACACGCAGCTGCGCAACCTGGTCAAGAGCGAGGGCCTGCACACGGTCTGCCAGGAGGCCGGCTGCCCGAACATCTTCGAGTGCTGGGAAGACCGCGAGGCGACCTTCCTGATCGGCGGCGAGCAGTGCACCCGGCGCTGTGACTTCTGCCAGATCGACACCGGCAAGCCGGCCGCCCTCGACCGCGACGAGCCGCGGCGCGTCGGCGAGTCGGTGGCCACGATGGGCCTGAAGTACGCGACCGTGACCGGCGTGGCCCGCGACGACCTGCCTGACGGCGGCGCGTGGCTGTACGCCGAGACGGTCCGGCAGATCCACGCGCAGGTGCCCGGCTGCGGCGTCGAGCTGCTGATCCCGGACTTCAACGGCGAGCCGCGGCTGCTGGCCGAGGTGTTCGAGTCCGCGCCCGAGGTGCTGGCGCACAACGTGGAGACCGTGCCGCGGATCTTCAAGCGCATCCGCCCGGCCTTCCGCTACGACCGCTCGCTGGACGTGATCCGCCAGGCGCGCGCGGTCGGCCTGGTGACCAAGTCGAACCTCATCCTGGGCATGGGCGAGGAGCGGACTGAGGTCTCCCAGGCGCTGCTCGACCTGCACGAGGCGGGCTGCGAGCTGATCACGATTACGCAGTACCTTCGGCCCTCCCCAAGGCACCATCCGGTGACACGATGGGTGAAGCCAGAGGAATTCGTAGAACTCAAGCAGGAGGCCGAGCAGATCGGTTTCGCCGGGGTGATGTCCGGACCGCTGGTGCGATCTTCGTACCGGGCTGGGCGGCTCTACCAGCAAGCGATCGCGGCGCGTGCGGCCTAGTGCAGTGTGGGCGGACCCGGGTTCCGGCTCGTGCAGCGGACCTGCCCCGGGACCCGGTCGGCCCAACCGTCACCGCGATGGCGCGGTCTTCACCGGGAATTGACCGGTGCGCAGTAACCTTGCAACACGAGACAGCAACCCTGAGTGGTGCTGATCCGACCTTGAGATTGGGGGCACGGAAGCATGACGGTGACGATTGACAGCGCCGCGGCGACCCGGGCTGCGGCACGGCGTGGAGCGGTGCGGACCGTGTTGAACACGGTCGAGTGGGTTATCTTCCGCGGCGATGGCCTGGCTGTCGCACGGAACAACGCCTGGGCGGCGGTGCAGGAGGACCGGGCTCGGGCCAAGGCCAGGGCCGAGGCGTCCACCGCGCTTCTGGAGCCGCACGTGGAGCCGTTCGCGTAGCGCATCGCGCGCTGCGGTAACACGTTGTTCGCTGATGTGGCACGCCCATGCGCTCCGCTGATGTGCGCTCCGCCTCAGTGACCTGACGAACCGTCAGCCCCCTTCCTCTTCGCCACCGATACCGAAACAATCACGGCGGTACCGGGCGGTGCGGTAACCAGCGCGCCGGGGACATATCCTTTTGAGCATGGCGCGTAACCCCTCCCCTGAGCCGACCGTGAGCCCGGCGGCACCGTCCGAACCGCCGTCCGGCCGCCTCAAGCAGTTCGGCTACGCCTACAAGGTGACCAAGGAAGTCGATCCGCGGCTCACCACGGCCATGCTCGGCTGGGGCGGCGGCACCGCGGCCCTGGTGTTCGTGCTGTTCTTCTTCCTGTTCGGCGGCAGCATCGTCGGGATCGTCTTCGCGGTCCTGTTCGCGATCGTGTTCGGCGCGCTGGTCGCGCTGTCCACCCTCTCCCGCCGGGTGCAGCGCACCGCGTACCAGCGCATCGAGGGGCAGCCCGGCGCGGCCGCCGCGGTGCTCGAGCAGAGCCTCAAGCGCGGCTGGTCGATGACCCCGGCGGTCCAGTTCAACCGGCAGCAGGACCTGGTGCACCGGCTGATCGGCCGGGCCGGCATCCTGCTGGTCGGCGAGGGCGACCCGAACCGGGTGACACAGCTGCTCAACACCGAGCGCAAGTCGATCGCGCGGTACCTCGGCCCGGACGTCGAGGTGGAGTCCGTGATCGTCGGCGACAACACCGAGGCCGGCCAGGTGCCGCTCAACAAGCTGTCGCAGACGCTGACGAAGCGCGGCCTGCGCGGCCGCACGAAGCTGACCTCGCTGCAGGTCAACGAGTACTCGAAGCGGCTAGCCGCGGTGAGCAGCGGCCCGATGGCGAACCTGCCGAAGGGCCCGATCCCGCGCGGCGGCCGCATCCCGCGCGGCAACATCCGCTAGCCAATCCCAGACCTTCGGCTCGCCGCCGAGCCTCCGCCAAACCAACCGGCGGCCGGGATGCTCCCCGGCCGCCGTCCTTTTTTCGCCTCGCGCTACGCCCTGATCTCCACGGTCCCCGCCAACCGGTCGTGCAGCCCGCGGCCGTCCCGGTCCCAGATCACGGCGGGGACGACGAGCAGCAGCAGCACCGTGCGCATGATCACGTGCAGCGGCGTGAGCGGCCCGCCGAGCTTGCCGACCCGCAGCCCGAACAGCCGCTTACCCAGCGTCGCGCCCCAGAGCGACAGCAGCACCAGGTGTTCCGCGCCGAAGATCGCGATCGTGCCCCACTGTCCCTGCGCCGAGGACGGATGCCAGCCGAAGGCCAGCGCGATCAACTCGGCGATGACCCAGTCCACCACCAACGCGCCGAGCCGGCGCCCCTGCCCCGCCAGCGAGCCGGGCCCGGACTCCGGCAGGCCGAGGCGCTGGCCGCGGTAAGCCCACTCGTCCTGCGTGGACTCGGTACGCGGGCCTTCCAGCCAGCCGCCGACGGCAGCCCGCGCGTCCGATGGCCCACCGCCCTTTCCCCCACCGCGCGACGACGGTCCGGAGCCACCGCCACCGGGCCTGCCTCCACCGCCCGTACCGGCTCCCTTCCCGCCCCCGCCAGCGCTAGGCTTGCCGGCACCCGAACCACTACTACCACCACCACGCGCGGCGGACTTACCCGCGGACGCGGAAGACTGTGTCATGCGTCCACGGTAGCCGCCCGAAACAATCCGGCGGCGCCCGGGCCCCACCGCCGTGACGGCCTCCCCGCCGCCCACCCGCCCGCCGAACCGGCCCGTGCGCGTCGTGAGGCGGCATGATCGCGTCGCGTGTAACGTGCAGGAAACAACAGGGACACGGACGGGAAATGGCCCCTACCTATCGTTCCCAGCCAGAGCCTGATGCGAAATCGGGCCTGCGGGAGCGGCCGCACCGCAGCGCGGCGGCAGGGCGGCTCCTACAGGCGCGGACTGTCGAGGCCTTGGCGGGCAAAGCAGACGAGCCGTGTGGGGGCTTGCGCGCACTCGCCGATGTTCCAAACTACACAGCCATAGCCCCCGCTCTGTGCCCATCGCGTTCCCGAGTCCGGCCGGCGCTCCGGTGCGGCCGCTGCATCGGGTCGAGGAGGAATAGTGACATTCCAGAACGCCGACGAGGTTCTCAAGTACCTCAGTGACGAAAGCGTCCAGTTCGTGGACGTCCGGTTCTGCGACCTGCCCGGCGTCATGCAGCACTTCACCGTGCCGGTGGAGTCGTTCACTTCGTCCGTGTTCACCGACGGCCTCGCCTTCGACGGATCCTCGATCCGCGGCTTCCAGGCCATCCACGAGTCGGACATGCAGCTGCTCCCGGACCCGGCCACGGCGCGGATCGACCCGTTCCGCAAGGCGAAGACGCTCAACATCAACTTCTTCATCCACGACCCGCTGACCGGCGAGGCCTACTCGCGCGACCCGCGCAACGTGGCGAAGAAGGCCGAGGCGTACCTCAAGAGCTCGGGCATCGCCGACACCGCGTACTTCGGCCCCGAGGCCGAGTTCTACGTGTTCGACTCGATCCGCTTCGACAGCAAGGTGAACGAGTCGTTCTACCACATCGACTCGGAATCAGGGCACTGGAACACCGGCCGCGAGGAGGCCGGCGGCAACCTCGGCTACAAGGTGCGCTACAAGGGCGGCTACTTCCCGGTCGCGCCCTATGACCACTACGGCGACCTGCGTGACGACATGGTCGCCGCGCTGCGGGGCGTCGGCCTCGAGGTCGAGCGGGCGCACCACGAGGTGGGCACCGCGGGCCAGGCCGAGATCAACTACAAGTTCAACACCCTGCTGCACGCCGCCGACGACCTGATGCTGTTCAAGTACATCATCAAGAACGTCGCGCTCGCGAACGGCAAGACCGCCACCTTCATGCCGAAGCCGCTGTTCGGCGACAACGGCTCGGGCATGCACACGCACCAGAGCCTGTGGAAGGACGGCAGCCCGCTCTTCTACGACGAGATCGGCTACGCGGGCCTGGCCGACACGGCGCGCCACTACATCGGCGGGCTGCTCAAGCACGCCCCGAGCCTGCTGGCGTTCACCAACCCGAGCGTGAACTCGTACCACCGCCTGGTCCCCGGCTTCGAGGCCCCGGTCAACCTGGTCTACTCGCAGCGCAACCGCTCGGCGTGCATCCGCATCCCGATCACCGGCGCCAACCCGAAGGCCAAGCGCATCGAGTTCCGCGTCCCGGACCCGTCCAGCAACCCGTACCTCGCGTTCTCCGCGATGCTGCTGGCCGGCCTCGACGGCATCAAGAACAAGATCGAGCCGATCGCCCCGGTCGACAAGGACCTCTACGAGCTGCCCCCGGACGAGCACGCCGCGGTCCCCCAGGTCCCCGGCAGCCTCGACGCGGTCCTCACCGCCCTCGAGGCGGACCACGACTACCTGACCGCCGGCGGCGTGTTCACCCAGGACCTCATCGAGACCTGGATCGCCTACAAGCGCTCCGCCGAGATCGACCCGATCCGGCTGCGCCCGCACCCGTTCGAGTTCGACCTCTACTACGACATCTAAACACCCGCTCTGACCTGCGGAAATGTTAGATGCACGGAAATATGAACTCGCCAGACGCAATCCTGTGACTTGCAGGTTCATACGACGGTACAGCTTCAAACCCGGCTCGCCTCCCGCCCATGTGGGGTGATCTTGGACCAAGCAAGCAGTGCAGAGTAGAAGAACACAGCGTTCGGGCCGACCCCCGTCACACGCGGGGGTCGGCCCGAACGCCGTTATGCCCTGCGTCGAGGCCTCGCTGGGTTAACGCGGAGTCAGCCTGGCCGCTTTCGGAACCTCTGGCGTTTCCAACACTCCAAAGAACTGAGGTTCCCCCGCTTTCCCGGAGAGCTCCAATCCGTGGTCCGATAGGACCGGGAGGAGCGCATCAGTGGCAGCACCGAAGAAGTACCCCGACGAGCTGCGGGCCCGAGCGGTCCGGTTGTATCGGGAGAGCGATCCGAAGCCGGTGATCCGGAAGCTGGCCGACCAGCTCGGCGTGCATCACGAGGCGCTGCGTAACTGGATCCGCCAGGACGAAGCCGACCGCGGCGACCGTGTCGACCGGCCGACCAGCGCGATGGCCGAGGAGAACAAGCAGCTGCGCAAGCGAGTCGCGGAGCTGGAGCGGATCAACGCCGTGCTGCGCGATGCGAGCTCGTATTTCGCCTCCGAGATCGGCCAGACCCGGAGGTGATCGTGCGGTTCGTCAACGAGCACCCGCAGCACCCGGTCGATCTCGTATTGCGGGTTCTGGGTATCGCGTCTTCCACCTTCTACGGATGGCGCAAGCAGGCGAAACACCCCTCGGCGCGCCGGCTGGCCGACGAAGGACTGCTAGCCGAGATCGTCGAGATCCACACCTGCTCCGGCGGCACCTACGGCGCGCCGCGGGTGCACGCGATGCTGCGCCGCCGGGGTGTCGCGGTCGGCCGCAAACGAGTGGAGCGGCTGATGCGCGGCGCCAGCCTACAGGGTGCGTTCCTGCGCAAGAAGTGGCGCACTGCATCGACCAGGCAGGACCCGAGGGCCACGCCGGCGCCGGATCTGGTCAAGCGAGACTTCACCGCGCTCGAACCGAACCGGCTGTGGGTGGCGGACGCGACCCGGATCTCGACCGGTCAGGGAGCGTTCTGGCTCGCCGCAGTGCGCGATGCGTTCTCCAACCGGATCGTGGGCTGGAAGTGCTCGGATCGCTGCGACACCGAGCTGGTGCTCGGCGCGCTGGAGTACGCGCTCTGGTCTCGGCAGGTCCGCGACGGTCAGCTCGTCCATCATTCGGACAGGGGCTCGACCTACACGGCGTTTCGCTTCTCGACTCGCCTGGCTGACAACGGGATCGCCCAGTCAATGGGATCGGTCGGCGACAGTTACGACAATGCGTTGATGGAGAACTTCTTCTCCACGCTCAAGACCGAGTTGGTCTATCGCAACACCTGGCGGACAAGGGAAGAAGCCGAGAACGCACTGTTCGCCTACATCGATGGCTGGTACAACACCCAGCGGATCCAGAAGAAGCCGGGATGGCGCTCGCCCGACGAGTATGAGGCCAGCTACCATCACCCAGTTCCCGCCGGAACCAGATAACCCGCTCCCCGGCCGAGCGGGGGAACCTCAAGCGATCGTCTGCCGTCACACGGCGACACACGCGGCTAAGCTCGTGGAGCCCGGAGTGGTTCCGTGCCGCGGCAAGTCGGGCAAGGCAAGAGCTGCCGACCAGGGACCTGGGCACCCAAATCGATCACGTGGGCGCTTCGTCTTCGAGGATGCACCCAGAAGAGCGACAGCTACTGGATATTGACCGCATCCACTATCCCCGGCTGCTCGAGATGGGGCGGGAGGCCCCTGCCGCTCGCAATAAGACCGATTTGGCTATCGGCAAATGCCCATTCCCGGAAACGGCCGCTGGGCAGATCGGACCATTCCCGATACACGAGCGGGCGCTCCAGTACTCCTTCGATCCACCGGGCTACAGAAAGTCCGAGTTCGGCAGCTGCGCCAAAAGCCTCCTCTTTCCCAACAACGGAATCATTAAGAAGGCAGTATTCTTGGCTGTGCATCTGGCCAAAGATCGCCTGATCGTTCTTAAAATAAGCACCGATGCATAGAAGCGTCATTTCGCGGTCTTTATCGATGACATCGAACCCGACGCGTAGGAACGGATAGGCTTCGTCCGCCTCAAAAACGACACTGCACACTGGGTCATGACTCCACAGAGCAGCGCGATCCCTGAGAGCCGCCAAGAAGTCGGTCTGACTGCCCGTAAGGTCTAGGCCGTCCTCCGAAAACCATTCCAACGAATTCTCCACATAACTGGCTGCACAACCTTGTCCGCCATTCTAGCACCGACTCGCGCCTCGGCGTCAGGACCCGACGATCCCCCTCACTCGTCGCCACCTTCTTCAAAGCCTTCGGCGAGTCCGATACCTTCGCCCGCAGGCCAGCCCTCTCCAGTAAACGCCTCGGGATCCGGCTCTCCTGAAATGAGATCCACTCCCGGGTTTTCTCCCAACCCTGTTATATCATACTGAGCTTGAGCCTTGATACGGTCCCAACGCGCGCCTCTTACATACGGGACATCCGCAATTTCGCCCTGCTCAGGATCCCATTTTTCCTGGCAATTGTCGGCACACACTTCAATCGGCTTTTGTGTGCGCGGGCGCACCGTCGTGACGAGCTGCAGATCCGCGATCTTAGATCCTGCCTTTGTGGCTTGCTGAATCACGTCGTCTTCTGCGCACCAACTGCAACCGTCTCCGCTCGGGCCACCCTTTCCGGTGATTTTCCAACCGACGAAGGCTTTGCCAGTGTTCGTATCCCACGCAGCCGCCACCGTAGTAATACTGTTCAGCTGGCTGCTAGATTCTGCATTGTCCCTAAGCCACGTCACCATGTCATCGCGTAGGTGCTCGGCGTTCGCCTGATACTGCTGTTGCAGGGCAATAGCATCATTCAGGCTATTTTGAGCCTTACCGTAGACTCCGATCGGAGCGTCTGTATATGCTCCAACCTCGATAAGGTCGTTCGATATGCCTGCGGCTTCCGCCGACAACGCTTGTGCGGCATCAGCCATATCTCCCAGGGCGTCAGCGGCCCCGTCGCCGCCGCCTTCCAAGCGCATTTTCCCAGTGGGGTCCGAGCCGTTAATCGGATCGTCCGCGGCGTAGGCGTAGCCGTTCATCTGGCGTTGGTCGCCGGCTTCGAGCACCGGGTCGACGCTGATGAACGCGCCGAGGCTGGGGTCGTAATCGCGGGCTCCGATATCGACCAGTCCGGTGGCGGCCTGCTGGGGGTCGCCGAGGAATGGGGACTGTAGAACTAACGGCTCTGTCGCGCTTTCGGTGGTGACGGTGTGTCAGGATGCTGCATGATGTGCCGTGTGTGATGTCGATCATCTTGTGAGCGTGGTGTTCTCCGGGTTGGCGCCGCTGGTCATCGAGGGCGTAACGGATGAGGGCGGCTTGATCCGGGTGTGGGCGCGGACCCCGGGCGGGCCGGTGGCCTGCCCGGGCTGCGGGACTGGGACGAACCGGGTGCATGCGTATCACAAGCGGGTCGTGGCTGATGTGCCGCTCGACGCGCGGCGGGTGCGGATCGTGGTGGGCGTTCGGCGGCTGAAGTGCACAGTCGTGCAGTGCGTGCGCCAGACCTTCCG
>NZ_DASRGV010000211.1:0-29360 GCF_035650855.1 Actinocrinis sp.
GTCAGCGAAGACTGGCAGCTCTACAAGAAGGACTTCCCGCTGGAGCGGGACGGCATCAAGGTCGCCATCGACGAGTGGGCGTACTTCGCCGGCGGCCTGAGGGGCGTTCTGGCCACCAGCCTGATGCTGCACGAGATGTTCCGGAACACCGACTTCATCGTCATGGGCGCCTACACGACGGGCATGAGCTGGCTGTCGTTCAACGCCACCGACGCCGTTTACAGCGAGCAGGGGCTGATGTTCAAGCTTTACCGGCAGCGCTTCGGGACGGTGCCGGTGGCGATCTCCGGCAACTCGCCGCAGCCCGCGCCGAAGTGGCCGGCCGGTGGCGATCAGCCGAGTGTCACGTCCGGCAGTCCAACGTATCCGCTCGACATGTCAGCGGCCTTGTCCGCAGATGGCAGGACACTGACCATCGCGGCCATCAACGCGACCGCCGACTCGCACAGCGTCGACGTCAGCCTCGCCGGCTTCGCCCCACGCAGCCGCGGACGACTGTGGCGCCTGACCGGCCCCAGCCTCGATTCCACCAACCAAGTCGGGAAACCGCCGCAGGTCACCGTCACAGAGTCCGCATTCGACGCCGGGACGGGCGTGGTGTCAGTTGAGCCCTACAGCGTCGAACTGCGTGCGTACACCAGGCGTTGAGCGGCGAATAGCCGCGAGCCGCGCCAGGGTTATGAGCAGTGCGGCGCCTCCGGTAGCGCACTGCTGATCTCGTCGCCCACAGTGTGACAGTGCCCTGCCTGGTGGCCTTGCGGCGGCGGCACGTCCAGGGACGGGTTGCGGTCGAAGAAGCCGACGGGTTTGAGGGTGAAGCCCACGTACTCGCACGGCATGATCGGCCAGTCCTCGGGCCGAGGCAGGTGTGAGGTGCCGAAGGTGTGCCAGAGCACGACGTCGGTGTCGACCAGGTCGCGTTCCTGCGTGACCCAGGCGCCGATCCCGTCGCCAGGGTGCTGATTCGGGTAGTCGCCGGCCGCGTGCATCTCCTTCGGGTCGAAGCGGGTGACCCACAGGTGGTGGCGGGCGAACTCGGCGCGCTTGGCCAGGTCGCTCTCCGGCGCGGCCAGCAGGGTCGGGCCGGTGAAGGGCACGAGCTTGTAGCCGACCGGTTCGCCGAAGCGGTTGGTGACGTTCGGGTTGACGATCTTCCAGGTGCGGGCGGTCGCCGGGTTGCACGCGCGGCGCGCCTCGCGTTCGTTGGCGATCGTGGTCTTGCGGGCGACGATGGCGTTGCCGCGCTCGTTGCCGGGGCCGATCGGCAGTCCGACCGCGTCGATCTCCAGCACGGTGTTGTCCGGTCCGTCGATCTCCGGATCGATGCGCATGTTGAACAGGTGCTGGTGGTTGGGCGCGTCGAGCTGGGGCGCCACGAGCGTGCCGTACTCGGGGGTCTCTCCGGGCGCGACGGCCCGGGTCTGCACGATGCCGGTCAGCTTCGCCTCGAACTGGATCGTGCCGTCGAGGTAGAAGTACCAGAAGAACCCGTATTCGTAGTTGCCGATCGTGTGGATGGCGGAGACGACGAAGCGGCGGGAGCGGCGCACCTCGGGCTGCTCGGTGTAGCGGAAGTTCCAGTGCTTCCAGAGGATGCCGTAGTCCTCCTCGTGCATGCAGATGGCGTTGGCGATGGTCTGCGGGGCGCCGGACTCGTCGGCGAGCACGGCGTCCATGTAGCGGATCTCGCCGAGGCAGTCGCAGCCGAGTGTGAGCGAGCCGACGGTCTTGCCGAGGTTGTACTCCCCGGCGTCGAAGACGTTGCGGAAGTAGAAGTCGTTGCCGGTGTCGCCGTAGGGCACGACCATCTCGCTGATGGCGGCGCGGTGCAGGATGGAGCGGCGCCGTTCGCCGTCGAGGTAGGACACGTCGCTGATGACGAGCCCTTCGACGGCGTCGATGTGCGCGTGCAGCCGCCAGCGCTGCCACTCGATGACGTGCCCGGTGACGGTGAACGACGGCCCCTGCGGCTGGGTGATCTCCAGCGGCCGCAGATCGGTGCGCAGCGGCCCGACGCTGGCGACGTCGTAGTTGCCGCTCTCCGGCGGCAGCGGGATCGGGTCGCCCTCCTCGATCGCGGCGACCGTCTTCTCGTTGCAGTCGATGACGAACACGAGGTTGCCTACCGGGCGCGCGTAGCCGTTGTCCTCGGCGAACTCCCGGACGTAGGCGCTGGCGCGGATGATCCTTCGCAGTGGGTTGACACCGTCGACGGGCAGCGTTCCCGTGGACCACGGGTCGATCTGCAGCAGTTCGAGGTCGTGTACGCCGTGGCGGGCCAGGGCGGCCACGGCGGCCGGGTCCTTCTTGACGATCTGCTCGAGCTCCATGATCTCTTCGATCATGATGGCGGGCTGCACGCCGGGGATGTGCGTCCAGTCGGCGATGGCGCCGCTGACTGTCCCCGATTCGACGGTCAGCTCGACGCGGGCCTCGTAGGTCGCCGCGTCGGCGCGGTCGTAGACGACGAGGAACGCGGCGCGGGTCGGCGGCGGCGCGGACGGCGCGGAGTTCCACTGGCGCACGGCCTGCTTGTCGGGCGAGGCCGTGCGCACGAGCGGGAACCGCGGGTCGGTCAGTTCGGGCCTGCCGGACCGGATCGCGGCGACGGCAGCGGTGATCTCGTCCGCGTTGAGCGGGTCGTACGGGTGGCTGTTGGAGACTGCGGCGCTCACGGACGTCCTTCGGGAGGAGGGGTGGCGGAACGGGCTCGGGATGACGGGACTACGCGGGGCGCAGTTCGTCTCCGACGGCGTCATCGAGGACGGCTGTCTCCGCGGCGGCGGAGGCGCGGCCTCGCCGGGTCACGGCGACCGACCAGATCACCCCGGCCGCGAGCCAGATGGCCAGCGACCACGACACGGTGTCCAGCGGACTCGGGGCCTGGTAGAAGGCGCCGAAGACCGCGCCGGCCGAGACCAGCGTGCCGGCGGTCGCGGCGGTCACCAGCTTGACGCGGTTCACCTGGTGCCACAATCCGCGGGCGCCGGCGACGCTGACGGCCAGGTACATCAGCGCCAGGCCGGTACCGCCGAACCCGGCCATCCAGCCGAACATCGGGGCCCACTGCGGCTGCAGGACGCCGGGCTGTCCGGTGGCCAGGGAGAAGACGCCGTTTCGGGCCACGACGAGGATGACGCTCGCCGCGGAGACCCCGCCCACCAGCGCCGCGCCGACGATCGGGGTGCGGAAGCGCGGGCTGACGGTCGCCAGCGCGGAGGGCAGCCGGCCCGCCCGGGCCATGGCCAGCATGCCCCGGGTCGCGGCGACGCTCACGCCGATGGCGACGGCGGTGATGTCGACGATGATCAGCACGGAGACGAGGTTGCCGAAGCCGGAGGAACCGAACGGGGCGCTGGAGGCGAGGGCCTGCAGCGGGAAGACGCTGTTCTTCCAGGCGGTGGCGTTCAGCCCGAAGCCGATGTCCTGCGCGTACGCGGTAAGCAGGAAGTACGCGCCGACGATGGTCAGCGACCAGAGCACGGCGCGCGGGACGTGCTTCTTCGGGTTGTCGGTCTCCTCGGCCAGGTTGGCGGCGGACTCGAAGCCGATGAACATGTTGATTCCGTAGAGCACGCCGTAGAGCAGGTCGAGGCGGTGGACCGAGAACGGGTTGAACGGCTGGGCGGACAGGCTGTGGCCGCCGAGCCCGCCCTTGGCGATGATGTAGATCGAGAAGCCGGCGACGACGGCCGACGAGATCAGCACCAGCGCGAGTTGCGCCCGCACGGAGACCTGGACGCCGATCACGACGATGGCCAGGACGACGGCGATGAAGGCGAGGGCGAGCGGCCACCAGGGGACGTTGACGTTGAAGGCGGTCTGCAGCAGGTCCTGGGTGAGGCCGCCGAGCACGAGGAACGTCGCCGCCGCGAGGATGAGCATCGCGCCGAAGTACACCCATCCGGCGACGGTCCCGGCCGAGGGGCCGAAGGTGTCGCTGACGTACTCGTAGAGCGAGCCGCACAGGTGGATGCGCTTGGCGTACTGGGCGATCACCCACCCGGCGCCGAAGATGCCGATCCCGGCGATGATGATCGCGACCGGTGTCGCGACGCCGGCGCCGCGGCCGGTCGCGGAGAGCCCGACGATGAGCGGCAGCAGGCTGGCCACGGAGAACACCGGGCCCATGAACCCGACAGACTGGGCGAGCACGCCCGTCATGGAGACTTTCGCCCGCCCGAGGGACGCTTTCGGGATATCGCTCATCTCAACTCCTGATGATGGCGGGGCGTCGGCACCGACGCCAGTGTGTACGATTTTCGAACTTGGTGTACGAATATTGCGTAGATGTTGGCGTCGGATGAACCGGCTGTCAACGACTGGCCCGAAGGCTGCTACGCGTCGAGCACAGGTGCGAAAGTGAGCAGAATTCGGTTGGACTGCTGGACGAGGAGCGCGCGCACTTCGCGGCGGAACGCGGCGAAGTCGGCGTCGGCGGCCAGGGCCTGCCGCCGGTGCGCGCGGTCGGCGAGATCGGCGAACCGCCAGTGGTAGACGAGCGTGTTCAGCTCGCCGATCTCGACGGTGTAGACCCCGGCGGGCTCGCCGAGATGTCGGACTTGAGGCTCGCGGCCCGCGCGGTGCCAGGCCTCGAGGTAGCGGGCGGCCCCTCCCGGCACGAGCCGGTAGTTGCGCTCTTCGAGGATCACGGCACGCCGCCCCTCTCGGCGGGCCGGCCGGAGTCGCTGCGTCGGCGAGGTGCGGTGAGCCTGTCGGCGAGACCGGTGATCGCTGGTCCGACGCCGTCCAGGTCGGTCATGGCCGCTACGAAGCGGTCGGGGCGGACGAAGGCGACGTTGCGGCCTTGGGCCTGGAACCAGGGGCGCAGATGGTTGTCGAGGTCTTCGATGACGACGGTGTCGTCGGACACGCACGGCTGCGCGTGGTGGCGGGTGCCTGCGCGCGATTTGAGTATTTTCACGACGCGCGGCTGGAAGCGGCGAACGGCGGCGAGTTCGTCGCCTGAGAGTCGTGCGAGCGGGTCGCATTCGAAGCCCAGGACGGCGAACCACGGGCCGAGCGCGTCGTCGAGCCGGACGTGCGAGCCGGCTGGCATCTCGACCATCGGCTGAGGGAGCATGCGGCCGACGCTCGGCGCATCGCCCGCGTCACCATCGTGTGCGACGAAGCCGGCGCGGTAGTCGGGGACGGGCTTGAAGCGCATCTCCAAGATCCACGCGCGGATCGCGGGTGCGAGGGATGCGGCGCGCAGGGTCAGGTCACGCAGTCGCGCGGCGGACAGCCGCTTGGGTGCGAGGACACGGCCGAGTGTCGTGGACAGCTCGATCATGGCTTTCGCGTGCGGACGGCGTTCTGCGTCGTAGGTGGCCAGCAGGGATGGGTCGGCCTGCCCTCGGACGATCGCGGCTAGCTTCCAGCAGAGGTTGGTCACGTCTCGGATGCCGGTGTTCATGCCCTGCCCGGCCCACGGCGGCATCAGGTGCGCGGCGTCGCCGGCCAGCGCGACGCGTCCGGCAACGAAGCGTGCTGCGATACGAGAGTGGTGCGTATAGACGCGGGCGCGCAGCACGTCGGCGGCCGCGGGGGCACCGGCGTGGCGCTGTAGCAGGCCCTTGACGCTCTCGGGTGCGAGCAGTTCGTCGGCGTCCTCGCCGGGAAAGAGCATGAACTCCCAGCGCCGGTGATCGTCGGGCAGGTGAGCGGACACGTACGGGCGCCGCGGGTCGCAGCGCAGAGCGGTATAGGGAGCGTCGAGCGGATCCTTGGCGCAGTCGATCACGACCCACTTGCGCGGATGCGTCGAGCCCTCAAGCGGGATGCCGAGCTGACTACGTATCGAACTGCGGCCACCGTCGGCGGCGATCACGTAGTCGGCGCGGACCTCGCGGGTCTCGCCGGATTCGTCCGCCATCAGCAGGCTGACGCCGTCGTCATCCTGTTTGAGTTCGCGCAACTGTGTGCCGAGGTCCATCCGAACGTGCGGGAAGCGCCGCAGTCCTTCGCGCAGAACGGCTTCCGCCTTCGGCTGCATGAAGATGTTGCGTTTGTGCCAGCCGTAGTCGCGTGCACTGGGACGGATGTCGGCCAGACAGCGACCCGCGGCGTCGAAGAACTTCAACGGCACATTCTGGATCGCCGTGCGCACTATCTCGTCGGCCAGGCCGCCGCTCTGGAACGTGCGCAGGCTCTCGTCATCGACGCCGATCGCACGCGGGTACTCGACGATGTCGCGCTCCCGGTCGACGATCAGCGTGCTGACGCCGTAGACGCCGAGCAGGTTCGCGGCCGTGGCTCCTACCGGTCCGGCGCCGACGACTGCGACCGACACGTGCTGCGTCGTAGTCATGGCGCGCCGCCGCCGAGGAATGCGGAGACGAGCCGGATGAACTCGGCGGGATTGTCGTCGTGCACGTAGTGTCCGGCCTCTGATACTTGCGCCCAGCGCAGCGACGGCTGGCGTTGCGCCATCCGCTCACAGGTTTCGCGCGGGAGGAAGTCCGAGCGGGCACCGCGAATGACGAGAGTGGGGCACCGCAACGCATCGACGCAGGCCCACAGATCGATCGGCCCGGCGGGATCGCCGGCGAGACGCGCTGCGGCGATGCCCGTCATGTCGAGGCTCCACTCGTAGCGCCCCTCGTCGGTGCTTCGCACCGTGTTCTCGATCCGAGAGGCCAGCGCGGCGTCAGTGATGTCGGGACGCAGCCGACGCCAGTAGGCGCGCACGGCTTCGAGGCAGTCGAAGCCGGGCGGCGTCTCGCGCATCTCCCGCAGGATCCGGTCCGCGCCGTCAGTGCTCGTCGACGAGCCGGGGCCGATGTCCTCGACGACGAGCGCGGTGACCTGGTCGGGATGGCGCGCGGCGTAGGTGTAACCGATCGCGCCGCCCAACGAGTGGCCGACGAGGGCGAAGCTGCTCAGCCCCAGCAGTTCGGTGAGTTCTTCCAGATCGCTGACGTAGGCGTCGACGTAGTAGTCGCGCTTGGGATCCCAGGAGCTCTCGCCGCGGCCACGCAGGTCGGGCGCGATCACGCGATGCGTCACGGCGAGGACGCGGGCGGCCGGCTCCCAGGTGCGGGCGTAGCTGCGCAGCCCGTGCACCAGGACGATCGCGGGCGCGTCGGGTTCGCCCCACTCGAGGTACCGGCACGTCAGACCGTTGATGGTCGCGTGACGGCTCGACGGCGTGGTCGTGATCATGGCGCCCCCTTTCCTCGCTCGCCGCTACCGCAGCCCGTCTTCGCCGCGCACCTCATCGGCTGTCAGCCCGCCCAACCGGGCGTGCAGCCGACCGCGCGAGGCGAAGGCGAAGGCGACGACGACTTCGTCGGGGCGCGGGGCGTCGCCGAACGCGATGGAGATGGTGTCGTAGTTGGACCGGACGTACAGTGCGTCCTTGTGCGCGAGCGGGATGTCGATGGTGCCGCCTGCGGCGGCGACTTTGCCGGTAGAGGGCACCCAGGACTTGCCGCCGCCGACCGCTTCGCGCACCGGGTCGGCGAACAGCTGGGTGAGGAACGCGTTGCCGTGCTCGTATTCGCCGGACACCCCGACGACGGCGGCTTTGCCGTAGCTCTGCATCGGCGTTCCGGCGGCCGCTTCGACGATCCGGCGGCCGAATTCCCGGCCCAGCTCGTCGGACTTGGCGACGATGTCGCTCAGGTCCTCGCTGTAGCGGCCGGCGTAGGGGTTGTGGACCGCCGCGGCGATGACGATGCGGCGGATCGGCGCCCCGTCGGGAAGCTGCCCGGTCTCGTTGGCGAGGACCTCCTCGAGGTGCGTGAACCACTTGCGGACGTGGTACGGGCCGAAGTTCGCGGCTGGCATGTTCTCGCAGGCTCCTGGTTCGCTGTGCGCGCGGCTGGACGGTGGGTGGCGGGTCAGGTGTAGAGGGGGTCGAGCACGACCGGCTCGCTGGGGGCGTGATGTTCGCCCAGGACGCGGCGGCCCTCGGCGTCGTCGGTGACGGTCTCGGCGAAGAACTCGAACCGGTTGCCGTCCGGGTCCTCGAAGTAGAGGCCGAAGCCGACCTTGTGGTCCGTGGTCTTGACGACCTTCACGTCCTTGGACAGCAACATCCCGTAGAGGCGGCGCAGATCGTCCACGTCGCCCTCGATCTCCAGCCCGTAGTGCTGAAGGCCGAGGCCGCCCTGCTGCGCGCCGTCGGCCGCTCTGATCAGCGCGAGATCGTGGTGCTTGCGGCCGAAGGAGAGGAACACCCACTGCGGCCCGCGCGCCGTGACCTGCATGTCGAGCACGTCCGCGAACCAGAGCGCTGACGCCTCGGGGTCGCGCACGAAGAGCGACAGGTGCGTGCGGTTGATCACGGGCTTGACGGTGCTGTGCGCGGCCGGTGAGAGCGCGGTGTCGGTCCCAGTCCCAGTGTCGATGTCGATGTCGGTCATGGCTTGCTCCAGGTCTGATCAGTGATGAGCGGTAGAGACCACGGCGGCCACGGCGGGAGTCCAGGCCACGTCGGTGATCTCGGGGAACTCGCGCCACTCCTTGGTGAAGCTGCGGCCCGCGTCGGTGGAGCGCAGCAGGTGGCCGTACTTGGTTCCGGCGAAGACGAGATCCGGATCGGCCGCATGCGTGCCGAACGCCCACACGGTCGAGTTGGCCGGGACATCGAGGGCTGATTCGCTCCAGCTGGAGCCGAGGTCGTCGGAGCGGAAGATGCGCGTCGTGGTGCCCGGCGTGCCGTCGCCGATGCCGAGCAGCATCGAGCTGGTGCCGGGGAGGCGGGCGACCAGCCGGGTGTAGTAGATGCCCCAGGCGTCCTTGGTGCCGGTGCGCGTCCAGGTCTCGCCGTCGTCCTGGCTGACGAACAGGGCGTTGACGACAGCGCAGACCAGCGTCTTCGGCGGCCCGTCGAGCACCAGGATGCAGTGCACGTCGGAGACCGTGACCCCGTGCGGCAGCTCGCGTGCGGCGCCGTCGACGCGTTCCCAGGTGTCGCCGCGGTCGCGGCTGCGCCACAAGCCGCCTTCCTCGACGCCGAACCAGACGGACTTGGCGTCCACGTGGTCGTAGACGGCGGTGAGGATGCGGGGTTTGCTGACACCGGCGCAGCGCTCGGGCAGTTGCGGAGGCAGCCGGTCCCAGGTCGCTCCGCCGTCTCCGGTGCGGTAGACCGCCGCGCGCGACGGTGCTCCGGTGCCAATCAGCATGCTGTCCGGGTCGTTCGGATCGATCGCGATCGACCAAACCTGCATGTCGTTGAACGGGGATTCGACGCGGGTCCAGTGGGTGCCGGCGTCGTCGCTTCGGGCCAGGCCTATGTCCGCGCCCGCGAAGACGACTTCCGGCCGTTCCGGGTGGACGGCGAGTGCGCGCACCACGGCGTCGAATTCAAGCCCCTGATCAAGCGGGATGCGGTTCCAGGTGGCGCCGTCGTCGTTGCTGCGCAGCACCCCCTGCCCGGCGGTGGCGACGAGTATCGTGCCGTCCATCAGTGCTCTCTTCTTTGTCGATCGGCTTTCACAGGAAGATGCCGCGGGTCAGGCCGCCGTCGATGCCGAGCGATTCGCCGGTGATCCCGCCCGCCCGTGGTCCGGCGAAGAAGCAGATCGCGTCCGCGACCTCCGCGGCGGTCAGGACCCTGCGAATCGGGGTGCGGGCGATGAAGTTGCGCTCGACCTGCTCCGGGGAGATCCCTTCAGCCGCCGCGTTCTTCGCGTAAAGCTCGTGGATGTGCTCGGTCTCCACGACCCCGGGATGCAGCGTGTTGATGGTGATGCCGTCCGGACCGAGCTGGTCTGACAGCACCTTGGTCATATGCACGATCGCGAGGTTGCGCATGCCCGACAGCGCGTGGCTGGAGCGGCCGGTCAGTCCGCCGATGTTGACGATCCGGCCGTAACCGTTCGCGCGCATCAGCGGAGCGACCGCCTTGATGCAGCGGAAATAGCCGACGACCTTCGTGTTCAGGTCGGCCAGCAGCGCGTCCGGATCGGCCTGCGCGATGTCGTTGCGCACAAGGCCGGCGGGTGCGGCGGCCCCGTTGATCAGGATGCTGACCTGGCCGATGTCCGCGGCCGCCGCGGCCAGCGCGGTGACCGATTCGGTGTCGGTGGTGTCGGCCGACACCGGGAAAACCTCGCCGCCGAGGTCGGCGGTGATCTCCTCAGCCGCCGCCTGCAGGACAGGCAGTCGGCGAGCGGCGATGACGACCTGCGCGCCGCGAGCGACCAGGGCGCGGGTGACGGCCTTACCGACGCCCAGTCCGCCGCCGGTGACGATGGCGACCTGCCCGCTGAGCTCCTTCGGGTCGGTGAGGGTGCTGATATAGGGGCTCAAGTCGTGGCTCATGTCAGGTTCACCCACACGCTCTTGGTCTCGGTGTACTGCTCGAGCACGGCACGGCCCATCTCCCGGCCCCAGCCGGACTGCTTGTAGCCGCCGAAGGGCGAGGCGGGATCGGTGAGGTTGTAGCAGTTGATCCACACGGTTCCGGCCTTGAGCGCGGCGGCGATCCGGTGGGCATTGGTCAGGTCGTTCGTCCACACCCCGGCCGCCAGTCCGTAGGGGCTGTCGTTGGCCTTGTCGATCAGGTCGTCCACGTCGGTCCAGCGCATGGCGACGAGTACGGGCCCGAAGATCTCCTCGCGCACGACGCGCATGGCGTGCGTTGTCTCGGTCAGCACGGTCGGTTCGAGGAAGTAACCGGACGCATACTCGGCGTCCAGCCCAGCCGGCCGCGAACCTCCGCAGGCCAGCTCCGCGCCGTCGGCGAGCCCTGATTCGATGTAGGAGCTGACGGTCGCCAGCTGCCGCGCGGAGACCACCGGTCCCATCTGGGTCGCGGGATCGTGGCCGGGCCCGACGACGATGCGGCGGGCGTGGTCGACGAGTGCTGACATGACCTCGTCATAGATATCCGCGTGCACATATAGCCGAGAGCCTGCGGTGCAGGTCTGGCCCTGGTTGAAGAAGATGCCGTCGCAGGCGGCCTGTGCCACGGCGGCCGGATCGGCGTCCGGCAGCACGATGTGCGGCGACTTGCCGCCCAGCTCCAGCGAGACCTTCTTCATGTTGCCCAGCGCCGCCGCCGTCACCAGCCGGCCGACTTCGGTCGAGCCGGTGAACGCGACCTTGTCCACGCCGGGGTGTGCGGCGATGGCGGCACCCACGACGCTGCCGAGTCCGGTGACTACATTGACCACGCCGGGCGGGAAACCGGCCTGCTCGATCAATTCGGCCAGCCGCAGCGTCGACAGCGAGGTCTGTTCGGCGGGCTTGAGCACAACGGCGTTGCCCATCGCCAGCGCGGGAGCGAGCTTCCACGCGGCCATCGACATCGGGAAGTTCCACGGCACGATCGCGCCGACCACGCCGATCGGCTCGTGCACGGTGTAGTTGAGCACGCGCAGCCCGCCGCGCGGGGAGATCGGGATGGTGGAGCCCTCGAACTTGCTCGGCCAGCCGGCGAAGTAGCGAAACAGCTTCGCCGTCGTGCCGACGTCTACCGCTCGTGCCACCGAGACGGGTTTGCCGTTGTCCAGGGACTCGATGAGCGCGAGTTCGTCGGCGTGCACCTCGACAAGGTTTGCCAAGGCGTGCAGCAGCTCGCCGCGCTGCAGAGGACTGATATCGCGCCAGGCCGGATCGGCGAGCGCGGCGCGGGCCGCGGTGACTGCGGCGTCCACATCGGCTTGGTCTGCGGCGGCGAGGGTGGCCAGCTGTCGGCCGGTAGCCGGGTTGACCGAGGCCATGGTCCGTCCGCTATGGCTCGGCCGCCACTCCCCCGCGATCAGCAGGCCGTGATCGCGAGCGACGAAGCCTGCGACGCCGGCGGGCGTCGTCGCCGGGATGCAGGGGCCTTCCAACACGGTCATAGCGCCATCTCGATCAGGTGCGGGCCGCCGGAGGCGACGGCGTCGGTCAGGGCGGTGCGCAGCTGCGCGACGGTGCCCGCGCGTTCGGCGCTGACGCCGAATCCGGTCGCGAGTGCGACCCAGTCGATGCGTGGCTCGGCGAGGCTGGTCAGCGCGGCGGCCTGCGGGCCGAAGTCGGTGTTGCCGTGCCGCTCGAGTTCGGTGCGCAGCACGTTGTAGGTGTGGTTTGCCGCGATGAGCACCGTGACGTTCGCGTTCTCTCGTCGCATCGACCACAGCGCCTGCGCGGTATAGAGGCCGCTGCCGTCGGACTGGAGCGCGATGACAGGCCGATCCGGTGCTGCGATCGCCGCTCCCAGCGCGCACGGCAGTCCCTGTCCGATGGCGCCGCCGGTGTTGGTGAGCACTGTGTGTGCGGGCGCTGAGGCGGAGGCGCTGTAGAACGGATAACCACAGGTGCCGCCCTCGACGGACACGATCGCACCCTCGGGCAAGCAGGCCGCGACGACCTGTCCGACGGTTCGCCCGGTCAGCGCGTCACCCTCTGCTGGAGCCTCAGCCATCGCGGCGGGAGCCGGTATCCGCGCCGCACCCGCGCCGAGCAGATCGGCTAGTTCGAGCAGGGCTTCCTCGGCGTCTTCGTGCGGGCGTGCGAGGCGGATGAGGGAGCCCGGTTGCGCGAGCAGGCTGGGCAGGCCGGCGTACCCGAAGTACGCCACCGGGTCCTCGGCGCCGGCGACCACGACCTCGCCTCGATCGAGCGCCGCGACGGCCTGCTCGGGGAAGTAGGGAAGCCGATCGATGTTCGGCAGGCCGCCGCCGCGTTCGGCCCGCGCCGGATATGTCTCGCCGAACAGGACGGTGCCGAGGCTCGCGGCGATGCGGCCGGCGGCTTCCTGCCCCAGACGAGACAGACCATTGCCGCCGAGGAGGAGCGTCGCGCGCGGTCCCGCCTCACGCAGGCGCGCCGCGACATCCTTGATGTGGTCGCTCCCGACGCGGATGCGCCCAGCGCGGCTCTCCGTCTCAGAGTCCTGTTCAGGCGCTGGTGGCTGCGCTGCCTGCTCCTGCTGGAAGTCGGCCGGCACGATCAGCGTCGAGACGCCGAGCATGCGGTGCGCGTCGTCGATCGCGCCCTGCGTCACCGCGCCGATCTCGGCTCGGTCGCGGACCGTCCGCACGCACCCGACGGTGGTTGCCAGTGCCGTGATGTCAGAGGTCAGCGGTGCGTCGAACGGCAGGTGCCAGCTCGCGTGATCGCCGATCACGTTGACCAGCGGCGTGTTCGCGCGGCGCGCGTTGTGCAGGTTCGCCAGACCGTTGGCCAGGCCGGGTCCGAGGTGCAGGACGGTCATCGCGGCGTGCCCGGCGATACGCGCGTAACCGTCGGCGGCGCCGGTGCACACGTTCTCGTGCAGTCCGAGCACGGCTCGCACGCCAGGCACCCGGTCGAGCGCTGCCACCAGCGGCATCTCGGTAGTACCGGGATTCGCGAAGCACACCCGCACGCCGCGCCGGGTGGCGGCACGCACGAGCGCCTCGGCTCCGGTGACAGCTTCGTCGATCAAAACCCGCTCCGTGAGTGCGGTTATCGTACATGGAGTACGCTTATCGGTAAGGGTAGACGGACTCACGGAGTTGGGGAAGGCCCCGACAACAATTGGTTGCGAGAAGGCGTCCTGCGTTCGGCATTCGACGCGCGAACGGGTGCATCGTCAGGTCTGGCAGTGCACGCGAAAATTCGGTCTGGTCATGAGACGCGTCGGCACCGTTGGCACCCGGTTGCGTCGCTGCAATGCGAGACGGGTGCACCGCCAAGTCCGGCGGTGCACCCGTGGGTCAGTCTTCTGCGCCTACGCCTGTCTGGCGGACTCCGCGCTGTGGTCTCCGGACAGTCGGCGCGTGGCGTCGGCTGCCGCAGACATGACCAGGTCGGGAATCGCCGGATCGGCCAGCTCGACGCCGAGTTGCACTACGCCGATGCTCGCCGTCGCCCAATCCGAGGTCGCGATGGGCGCGGCGACCCCGATCGCGCCGGGCTGGAGGGCTCCAACGCTGAGCGCGTAGCCCGCGCGGCGAGCCTTGTCCACATCCTTCGAATCGTCCGCGGCGGGCGGACGTCCGGCGAGGATCGCGACACCGTCGGCCCCGACGTTGAGCGGGTGCCGGGCGCCCTGGCGCAAGGCCAGGTGGAACGTGCTTTGCGGCGGTTCCTCGGTGAGCAGGACCAGAGCCTGGTCGCCGTCCGCGACGCTGAGCAGCGCCGTGCTGCTCGTCTGCTCGCTCAACTGCCGCAGGATCGGCAGGACGGTCGCCTGCAATCTGGGGCGCAGGTGGCTGGCCAGCTCGGCGATGCCGAAGCCCAGTACGTAGCGAGTGCCGGCGCGACCGATCAGGCGGTGCGACTCGAGTGTGCGCAGCAGCCGGTAGACGACGGCCCGAGCAGTGGAAAGCCGCTCGGCCAACTCCCCCGCCGTCAATCCGTCGCCGTGCGCGGCAAGCAGCCACAGCACGGCGAGGCCTCGGTCGAGCGTCTGGGACGTCTCTCCATTTGTCGCGGTCATCGCGTGGTGCCCTTCGTGGCCGAGCGGTTGGCGTTCGCCGCAGTCATGGTTTAGCACACGCGCGACACGCCGTTCGTCCGGCCCGCGCGCGCCGATTGACCGCGACGCGACTCAAGACGTAGTGTACGTCTATCGTCCAGAAGGAACGGTAATCGAACATGCCGCAGCGTTCAGTCGCAGAGAATCTGGCGCGGGACCTCCCCACCACGCCTTTCGTGGCCGGGCGGTTCGAGTCCGGCCCCTCGTCCCAGAGCTTCGATGTCATCGACCCCGTCACGGAGAAGGTTCTCACCACCGTGGTGGAAGCCGACGGCGACACGGTGGACCGCGCGGTCGCGTCCGCGCGTCGCGCCCTCGACGAAGGCGAATGGGGTCGGATGGACGGCGCCGCGCGCGGGGAGCTGCTCCACGCGTTCGCGCAGCTGATCCAGGACCGCGCGGACGCCTTCGCCGATCTCGAATCGCTCGACGTCGGCAAGCCCGGCATCGAGCCGCGCGTGATCGACCTGCCGCAAACGGTCGCCACGCTGCGGCATTACGCGGGCTGGGCCGACAAGCTGACCGGGCAGTCCATCCCGACCTCGGGCTATCAGGGCCGCGCCACGCTCAGCTACACCCTGCGGCAGCCGATCGGCGTGGTCGCCGCGATCACGCCGTGGAACTCACCCACGATGATCGGCGCCTGGAAGATCGCGCCCGCCCTCGCCGCCGGCTGTCCGGTGATCCTCAAGCCGCCGGAGGACGCCCCGCTCACCTCGCTGCTGCTCGCGCAGCTTGCCGCCGAGGCCGGGTTCCCCGCCGGCGCGTTCAACGTCCTGCCCGGACGCGGCCCGGTCACCGGGCAGCGCCTCGTCGAACATCCAGGTATTGACAAGATCTCGTTCACGGGCAGCCCGGAGACCGGGTACCGGGTCGCGATCGCGGCGGCGAAGGGGTTTCGCCCGACAACCCTGGAGCTGGGCGGTAAGAGCCCGCAGATCGTTTTCGCCGACGCCGACCCTGACGCAGCTGCGAACGGCGTGGCGCTCGGGATCTTCGCCAACCAGGGCGAGGTGTGCGCCGCGGGCAGCCGGATCCTCGTAGCCCGCGCCGTATACGACGAGTTCGTGGAGCGGCTCGCGGAGCGCGCGGCCGCCGTGGTGCCGGGCGATCCGTTCGACTCGGACACGACCATGGGCGCGCTCATCAACGCTCGGCAACTTGAAAGAGTCCTGCGTTATATCCGTCTCGGCTGCGAAGAGGGCGCGCGGCTCGTCACGGGCGGAGCGCAGCCGGACCGGCCGGGATACTTCGTGCAGCCCACCTTGTTCGCCGACGCCTCGAACACCATGACCATCGCCCGCGAAGAGATCTTCGGTCCGGTCGGCACGATCATCGCGTTCGAGGATGACGACGAGGCGGTCGCGTTGGCCAACGACAGCGACTACGCACTCGCCGCGACGCTGTGGACCGCCGACCTCTCGCGCGCCCACACCCTGGCCCGGCGGGTGAACGCCGGCGCGGTCGCGGTGAACGGCTGGTCCCCGCTCGACCCGCGCCTTCCCTGGGGCGGCGCGAAGCTCAGCGGGCACGGCCGCGAGCTGGGCCAGGCCGGCATCGAGGCGAACACCTCGCTCAAGACCGTCACCGTCGTGCTCTGACCCGCATCCCGCCTACCGCGACCCTTCCCGAGTCTCCCAAGCCTGAATCGGAGTTCCGCATGCCCGTCCGCATCCTCGTCACCTACTACAGCTCCACCGGATCGGTCCACCGCCTCGCCGAGGCGGTCCGCGACGGGGCCGACTCCGCGGGCGCTGAGGTCCGGCTGCGCCGCGTCGCCGAGCTCGCCCCGCCTGAGGCCGTCGCCTCGAACCCGGCCTGGGCGCAGCACCACAGCGAAACCGAGGACCGGATACCGGTCGCCAGCCTCGACGACCTTGAGTGGGCCGACGGTTACGCGTTCGGCACGCCCACGCGCTACGGCGCCCCGGCCGCGCAGCTCAAGCAGTTCATTGACTCGGCAAGCAGCCTTTGGCACGAAGGCAAACTCGCGGACAAGCCGGTGACCGCCTTCGTCTCCTCGGCAGAGCAGCACGGCGGACAGGAAGCCACGATCCTTTCGCTCAATAACGTCTTCTACCACTGGGGCTCGGTCATCGTGCCGCTTGGATACACCGACGATGTCGTCTACGCCGCCGGCGGAAACCCCTACGGAACCTCGTGGCCCGCCGGGTTCCCGTCCACCATGCCCGATGAGACCGTCCTCGAGTGCGCCCGCTACCAGGGCCGACGCCTGGTCCGGTTCGCTGAGCTGCTCTCCCCCGCACGCGACGAGTCGACCGTGGCGGCGGCGTAGCCCTTCCCCTGGCCCCGGTCCGGAAGCCGTCCGCGAGCGGAAGGGTATTGACATGCTCGGTCGCGCGTACGTGGACGGCTCGCTGGCCGCCGTCGCGCTGGCGACGGCGGCGTACTGCGCGGGCCGGCTGATCGACGCTGCACTGCGCGGCCGCCGCGTCGAGCACGCCGTCGATGTGACTCACGTGGTCATGGGTGTAGGCATGGCCTCCATGCTCGTCTCAAACCTCAGCTTCGTAGGCGCCACAGTGTGGATGGCCGTGTTCGCTGTTCTCGCTGCCTGGTCTGTGTTGCATATCATCGTCGGCTCACTTAGCCGACACGGCTGCTCGCATGATGCGTGGCACTATGGCGGCCACGTGCTCGCGGCCGGGGCGATGCTGTACATGTACAACGCACCGACAGCCGCGCGAGACGGCATGAAGATGGCCATGCCAAGTGCTTCGCAGGGAACGCATCCGGTAACGGTTGCGCCCCTGCTCGCCACCGTTCTCTTCGGCTACGCAATCCTCGTCATGAGCCGCATCCCGGCCGCCGCCGCGGTGTCGACGCATGGCGAAGGTTTGCGCGGCGACCGGCGGTCCTTCGCTCGCGGGGCCGACGGCGACGTACTACCGCCGGCCCCGCGAGCGGGTCTGGTGTGTGATGCGGTGATGAGCCTCGCGACCGGGATCATGCTGGTCACGATGCTTTGACAGCGTCGGCATAGACGAGCGCTGAACTAGGCCGGCGCCGCCTGGTGCAGCGCTGGTCTAGTTCAGTGCTGGCCTCGCTACTGCCGCGACCACTTCTGGTTGCTTTGGCCGTTGCAGGTCCAGATCTCCACGGCCGTGCCGTTGGCCGTACCGCCGCCGCTCACGTCCAGGCACAGTCCCGATTCGCGCCCGACCACCGTGCCGTCGGAGTTGAGGTTCCACTGCTGGTTCGTGCCGCCGTTGCAGTCCCAGATCTCCACGCGGGTGCCCGCGGTTGTCGCATGGCCCGGCACGTCAAGGCACTTGCTGCCGTAGACCTGCAGCTCGCCGTTGGACAAGTACGTCCACTGCTGGTTCGCGCCGCCGTTGCAGTCCCAGATGTCCAGCAGGGTGCCGTTGGTCGTGGCCTGGCCGGGGACATCGAGGCACCGGTTTGATCCCGCGCCGCGCAACACGCCGCTGGTGCCGCCACCGCCACCGCTGCCGCCGCCGGGGTTGTTGCCGATCCCCCAGCCCCATTGCAGCCGGTCGAGCCCGGACTGGTTGTTGAGCGCGAGGGAGAGGTTGGTGCCGCTGCCGTTCAGCGTCGTGATCGCGCAGGAGGCGTTGTCGCACGGGCCGGGCCCGGTGGTCTGGCTGGCCTGCTTGACGCCGGTCCACAGCACCGAGCCGATGCCCATGCTGCGTACCGTGTCGGTGATGGCGTAGAGGTAGGAGATGTTGTTCGTGCCGTCCTTCGGGCCGTCGTAGTTGACGCCGGTGTTCATCGGGACGCCGAACTCGGTGACCACGGCGCGGCTCGCGTAGCCGCACAGGTTGCTCTGGAAGTCGCTGACCCACGCCGCCTCGGTGGTGTGTGAGTCCCCGAACATGCTGTAGATGTGGATCGACAGCAGCGTGCCGGACAGGCGCGAGTCCGCGCCCACCGCGCACAGATTCTGGTCGGAGTACAGGCCGGGCACGATGACCCGGCCGCGCGGAACGCTGGGATAGCGCGCCAGCCAGCCGGCTTCGAAGTTGGTCAGCTGCGTGGCGTTCATCGCGTACGGCTCGTTCATGATGTCGAAGTACACGTTGCTGCTGCCGCCGTACTTGGCGATGACCGTGTCCCACATCTGATAGAAGGACGTGGTGTCGCTGACGGTCCCGCCCTGCAGCCACGGCGCGATGATCACGTTCATGCCGAGCGCGGTGGCCGCGTCGAGGGCCGCGGTGTAGCTGCCCCACCACGTCCCGGAGGTGGTCGCCGCGTTCATGCCGAGGCGCACGGTGTTTGCGCCGAGGGCCTGGAAGCCCTTGAGGATCGCGGTCGACTTCGTGTAGGTGGTGGCGTAGTTGTCCGCGGTGGACAGCCCGACCGGGATGTTCGGTCCGGTGATGAAGTTGTCGTTGGGGTCCGCCCAGTTCACTCCGTGGAACTGGGTCGTGGCGGCCCGGGCCGCGCCTGGATGCGAGACCTGGGCGGCCAGTGCGCCGAGGAGCAGTACCAGGGAGACGAGGACGCCGGCGCCACGTTGCAACCGGTGCCTGTGAACGCTCATGTTCGCTTGCCCTTCTCTGCTGTTATCCGAGGTTCCACTGCTGGTTGCTGCCGCCGTTGCAGGTCCACAGTTCGACCAGCGCGCCGTCGGCGGTGGACGCCCCGGTCACGTCGAGGCAGAGCCCTGACTGCGCGCCGGTGATGGTGCCGTTGGCGTTGAACTGCCACTGCTGGTTGCTCTGGCCGTTGCAGGGCCAGATGATCACCTTCGTGCCGTTGCTGGTGCCCTGGCCGTTGGCGTCCAGGCAGTCCGTGGTGCCGTTGTTGGTGACGGTCAGCTGGTTCGAGGAGGTGCGGGTCCAGGTCTGGTTCGCCTGACCGTTGCAGCCGTAGATCTGCATCTGCGTGCCGCCGGTCGTGCTGCCGTTCGGATCGTCAAGGCACTTGCTCGCGCCGTCCGCGTGCAACGCACCGGTGGTCGTCCCACCGCCGCTGCCCGCGCTGTACCCGGCGGCGTTGATGTTGGCCTGCACCGCGCTCTCAGTCGCGTCGGACGGATAGCCGGACGTCATCGCGCCCTCGTAGAAGGTCCCTGCCGCGCCGTTGCTGTTGTCACCGCCGATGCCCAGCAGGATCGCGCCCTCCTTGTGCATCGGGTTGTAGCCGGGCGGGCGCGGTCCGCTGTAGAAGGTGGACAGGCTGCCCGACTGGGCGTTGCCACCGCGGATCGCCCACTGGTTCGACTCGCCCTTGATGATCGCGGTGGTGAACCGGTAGCTGATCGTCGGGTCGCCCGAGTTGACGCTGTTGACGTTGGAGCCGGAGAACAGGCCGTTCTCCAGGTCGGCCATGATCCACGGGCCGTTGCCTGCGCCCCGGTCCCAGTACGAGGCGTTGCCGAAGTAGATCGCCTCCATGGTGCCGTTGCCGTCGTCGTTGTTGCTGGTCTCGGCGTTGCCGTAGTCGAAGCAGCATCCGTTGTTGTAGTGCGTGCCGTCCACGACGTCGTATTCGCCTTCGGGGTTGTCGCCGGTCGCGACGCCGTTGGTGGCATCGTCGCGGTACCCGATGCCGGGAGAGGTGAAGACGCCGTAGGCCTTCTGCCCGCCGACGGTGATCGGCGCCGCGGTGGCGTTTGCCGGATTGTCAGGGGTGTGTACGTACCCGCCCGCGGGCGCCGGGGTGAGGTTGTTGCCCCGGCCGGACTGGTCGTAGATCACCGTGATCACACAGCTCGTTCCGGCGCAGAACGAGTCCTGCGCGGCCGCGTTGGCGACCCCGCCTGCGGACAGCACGCCGATGTTCGTCGTCGCGCCGTCGGAGGAGCGCCGCACCTGATAGAGCGAACCGCTGTACGCCGCGTACAGCGCACGCGTCGTCGAGTGGGCAGCCACACAGGGGGTGCCGCCGGCCGCGTAGATGTCGCACGGACCCTGCGACGCGGCGTGCGCCGCACCGCTCGTGGCCGCGGTGCCGGCGAGCGCGCCGAGTATGACCGTGACCACGGCCCCGATACTGCCGAGCCTGCGGCCGCCGCTCCATGCGCTTGCTTTCATACCGTCTCCCTGCTCTGCGTTGAGCGCGATGGGTTGATTGTTAGCGCTAACACCACGGCATCCCAACGAGGGTGCGAAAGTGGGTCCGAGGTGTTTCGGAATGCAGACGCTGCCCGGCGCTCCACGACCTGTCAAGAAGCTCCTGCGTCGGCCATAGTGCCCATGAGCGGGCGAACTGTGGAGTTCTCACGCGACCGCACGCGACGGCTGCCCAGCTCAGGAGTTACGACCGGCCAGATTGTGCCTGTGCTCCGGGTGTTGCGATCGACAGACTCGAACACTGCGACGCTGCGAACAATATTCTACAGATGACGCTGGTTTCATGCGCCCGGTTCGCCGCCCCCTGCGAGAGCAACTGTCGGTATGTTGGATCGCAACTTGCTCGACGGCACGCAGGTAACCCTAAAGTATCGCAGAGATCTGCGAATACCTGGTCGGCGTGCCGGGGGTCAGTCCTTGGGCGGTGCGGTGCTTTCACGGACCGTCAACGTGGTGGCGATCTCCACGCCGATCCGCGGTGGGTCTTCGCCATGGCCGAGGGCGAGGGCCAGTTCGGTGGCCGCCGCCGCCATCTCCGTCAGCGGTTGGTGAACCGTCGTCAGCGGCGGGTCCGCCCAGGCCACGACCGGCAGATCGTCGAAGCCGACCACACTCAAGTCCTGCGGGATGCGCAGCCCGGCCTGCCGCGCGGCCTGGTAGACGCCGAGCGCCTGCAGATCGTTGGACGCGAAGATCGCGGTCGGCCGCTCGGGACGTGCCAGCAGCTCGCGCGCCGCGGCGCAGCCGTCCTCACGCGTCAACTGCGCGACGACGACCTGATCGCGGTCGACCGGCAGCCCGGCTGACTTCATCGCGCTCTCGTAGCCGGCCTGCCGCGCCCGGCAGCACAGCACATCCTCCGGGCCGCTGATCATGGCGATGCGCCGGTGTCCGAGGCCGACCAGGTGCTGCACGGCGGAGCGGCCGCCGCGCCAATTGGTCGCGCCGACATAGGGAACGTCGTCGGGCAGCTCCGAGGTCGGATCGAACACGACGAACGGGATGCCCTTGGCCCGCAGCTGTTCGCGCTCCGCGTCGGACAGCTGCGCCACCGAGAGCACGCATTTCGGGCGGCGCGCGACCGTGTCGTCGATCAGCGTTCCGGCCGAGTCGTGCAGGCCGAACTCGGAAACCATCACGCCGACGCGGTTCTTGCGGGCCACCTGCTCGACGCCGCGGATGATCTCCACCGCCCACATGCTCCTCAGCTCGCGGAACACGAGCTCGAGGACGTTGCTGCGATTGGGCGGCTTGCGATACCCGTACCGGTTGATCAGCTCCTCGACGCGCGCTCGGGTGTCGCTGGAGACGCCCTTCTTCCCGTTGAGCACCTTGGACACCGTGGGAACCGAGACTCCGGCTGATTCGGCGATGTAGGCGATGGTCACCGGACCGGCCGGCGCGTCGCCGTCAGGCTGGTCCGCTGCCGCCGCCCAGTCCTCCGAACGGTCGTCCGCCACGCCGCTCCCCCACTTTCACCGTCTCGCCAGGCTGGCCGGGAGGCGCGCACGCGCCTCCCGGCCAAAGGCTCTCACGGATCCGGGGCGTGTCTCAGGACAGGTAGGTGGTCGTGCAGACGGTGCCGTTGAGGGTGAAGGAGGTCGGCGGCGGGTTCGCGCCGCTCTGGTTGCCGACGAATCCGAAGCCGACGGTGTTGCCGCTGTTCGCGGCGAGGTTCGCGTTCCAGTTCTGCGGAGTGACCACGACGTTCTGGCCGTTCTCCGCGAAAGTGGCGTTCCACGTGCTGCCGGAGACGGATTCGGTGGTGGCCGGGAAGCTGAACGCGAGCGTCCAGCCGGTGATCGGGTCGGGCCCGCTGTCGGTGACCGAGATGTTGGCGACGAAGCCGCTCTCCCAGTCGGTGCTCAGCGAATAGCTCACCGCGCAGGTGCTGTGCTGCGGTGTGCCGGTGATGAAAGTTACCGGTGCGGACGGCGCCGACAGGTATCCCTTCTGGTCGGTGGCGAGCACGTTGAGCGTGTAGGAGGTGCCCGGCTGCAGGTTGTGCGCGGTGAACGAGGTCGAGGTCGACTCGCCGAGCAGCACGCTGTTGGTGCCGAACTGCTCGTAGACCTCGTAGCGGGCCACCGCGGCGCCGGCCGACGGCTGCCAGGAGATCGTCGCGCCGTCCGCGCTGACGTTGGCGGCGGCCGGGCTGCCGGGCGCGGTCAGGGTGCTGTCGACCGGGTTGGTGGCGGACGGGGTGAGCTTGAGCGTCACGATCGAGTAGGGCGGGACGACCTGGGTGCCGGCCGTGCCCTGTTGCGCGCTGGTGATCGAGGTCGCCTCATCGCCGTAGGTGTAGACGGTCGGTGTGGCGGTGCTCGGCGTCCATCCCGCGTAGTTCAGGTTGACGGAGTAGGCGTTGTTCGGGTCTTGATTGACCAGCTCGACGCTCAGGTCGCCGTTCGCGTTGCGGGCCGCGTGCACCGAGACCAGCGGATTATCCGAGCCGGAGTTGACCAGTGTGTCGCCAGGTTGGGCGACGTTGCTGAGCATTTGCAGCGCGTAGTAGGCGGGGAACGGCGTGTTCAGCGGTGGCTCGCAGGAAGCGCCGCTGGACAGCATTCCGCCGTCCCCGGGGTCCTTCGCTCCGTCGGGCGCGGTGGTGATGTTGCTGCAGTCCGTGCCGTTGCGGGTGTCCCAGTAGTCCACCGTGAAGGCGCCGTTCTCCAGCGCGGTGAAGAACAGGTCCGCGTTGAACAGCGCGCCGGGCTGGGTGGCCGACTGGAAGTTGGAAGCGGTCTCGGTCACCGCGATGCCGATGTTCGGGCCGTTCGCCCCGGCGTACTGGTTGATCTGCTCGCGCAGCAGCGCCAGCTCGGCGGGCAGCAGCTTGGTCTGCTGCAGCACGTCGGCCGCGGTGGTGTGGTTCGGGTAGTAGTGCACGATCGCGAAGTCGACGTACGGGCCGACGATCGGCAGCACGGTCTGGTTCCAGTCCTTGCTGTCGCCGGACGCCACCATGCCGTCCGGCCAGCTGTCCGGCAGGGTGAGCACGACGCCGATCTTGATCGTCGGGTCCACCGCCTTCATCGCCTGCACGTACTGCACGACGTTGTTCGCGTATGTCGCAGGGCTCTTACTCGCGTGGTTGTCCAGCTCCCAGTCCGCGCCGTAGTACCCGTTGCCGTAGACCTCGTTGCCGATCTCCCAGTACTGGTCGTGGTAGCCCTTGGTGATGTTCGCGTACTGCACCCAGCCTGCCGCCTCCTGCGGCGTGCCGGAGCCGTAGTTGGCGATCAGGATCGTCTGCGCGCCGACCGACTTGACGGTGCCCATGAAGGAGTCGAAGTCGGTGCCCGGCGCGACGAAGCCGCCGCCGGACACGGTGCCGGTCTGCCAGTGGAATCCGTCCCCGTACGAGCCGCCGGGGTAGCGCATCATGCCCACGTTCGCCTGTTTCAGCAGGCTTGCGCTCGCCGGGGTGTTCATGTTGCCGTCCCAGACCGCTTGGTTCGCGCCATACGCGGTACTGGGCACCGTCCCAAGACCCTCGTTCGCGTTGACCGTGACGTGAACCGTCGCGGTCGCCGCGCGGGCGGCCGGTCCCGATGCCATCGGGAGCGCCGCGGCCACGAGCGCCGTCGCGGCGGCCGCCGCGCAGCGTCGCAATCGCTGCGCCGATCTGCGGTCGCGGAAAGCCGGCAGGTGCATACGATCCATCGCTTTCTGGCGCCCCGCCTGCAGCGGACGAGGTAACACCGGTCCGTGTCGACACGTCTCTACGAGCACTGGCATGGTCCGAGGGCGCTCTGCACCGGTCAAGCAACCAGCTGATCCGCCGTAGCCCAGCGCTCGCGCCATCATCCGACTACGCAGGTGCAGGGCCATGCCACCGGCCGATCGCGATGAACCTTGCGGACAGGGAGCGAGAAAGTTTCGTCACTCGCGTCACGCAACGTTCTCTTGATCAGGTGTTGCGCGTCAGAACGCTGAGTCCTCAGCAGGGCCGGCGATGTCGTGCAGGGCCGGTAGCGGCCGTGCGCAGATCTCGTGTGCTTCGGCGGCGGCGAGCCCGAGCATGCGCAGCAGGTCTTCCGTCACTTGGTCGGTGGTCTCGGCATCGTCGCGCTCGGGCTGAGCGTGCAGCAGCCAGCCGAGGCTCAGGGCGGCGCCGGCGACCGTCACGAGCGCGAGTTCGGGGTCGCACACGGTGAACCGGCCGTCGTGGACGGCGGCCTCGATGTCGCGGCGGGCGCGGGGTGCGAGCCCCTGATCCGAGGTGGTCAGGGCGAGCCCGTAGTGCAGCAGGACCTTGCTGAGGTCGGGTTGCCTGCGGTGCATCCGGCCGGTCAGGCGAAAGCTCTGCGCGAATACGTGCGCCGGGTCGTCCAGGCCCGCGGTCAGTTCATCGAGCAGCGCGCCGTGGGCCTCGAGGGCGGCTTCTACCGCCGCCTGGTACAGCTGCTCCCTGCTCTCGAAGTGTAGGAGTCGAGCACGCTCTTCGGCAGGCTTCCGTCGAGGGCGCCCGCGAGCTTCCAGGCGTGGTCCGCGGGCGCTTCGCCGTCGTCACGACGATTTCCCCGTCGCAGACCGAGCGAAGCGCGATCCACGACTTCGGCGCGGTCCTCATCACCGCCCAGCCCGACGGCGATCTGCACCGCTGGCTGCGCGCCGGCCGCGCACGTGCAGCCCGTCGTGCGACCCGACGGCACGGTGCTGAGCGCGAGCGGCAGCCTCTCCCGGCTGTGCCGAACCCTTCCCGGACTCCCCGCCGCCGACGGCTGAGCCCGCCACACCGAGCCGTTGTGCGCAGTTCTCGCGCCGCGTCTAAGCGTTCGAGTCGAAGCGCTTCGACGACTGCGAATGTATGCGCGTCCTTTACTCCCCGAGAACGATTAAACGTTCTCATCTGCACCGCCTATCGAAACCAGTCGAAGCAATTGCGGATTTCGATGACGGATCTTTTACCCATTTCCCGTCGTGAATGCCTTGACGCCTACCGCTTGTCGGCTGATGATTCGAAGCGCTTCGACTCGCTGGCCCTCAACGGAGAGGACACCCACCTATGCGTCATGTCACGCGCGCTCTCACGACCGCCGCACGCAAGCACAAGATCACCCGGCCGCTCGCCGCGCTCGCCACCGCGGGCGCCACGCTCGCGCTGGCCGCCGGCCCCGCGCAGGCCGCCACCTGGGGTTCCAGCGACCAGTGGGCGTCGTGGAGCAACGGCGGCTACACCCTCTACAACGACGTCTGGGGCAGCGGAGCCGGCCCGCAGAGCATCTGGGCCAACTCCTACAGCAACTGGGGAGTGTGGTCGAACCAGCCGAACACCGGGGGCATCAAGTCCTACCCGAACGTGACCAAGTGGGTCGGCGTGCCGATCAACTCCCTGAATTGGGTGACCTCCGGCTACAACGTCTCGGTGCCATCCTCCGGGGCCTTCGAGACCGCGTACGACATCTGGGACTCGGGCAACGCGAACGAGATCATGCTCTGGCTCAACCAGACCGGCCCGATCGGCCCCATCGGCTCGTACGTGACCAACGTGAGCGTCGGCGGCTTCAACTGGAACGTCTACAAGGGCTGGAACGGCTCCAACAACGTCTACTCGTTCCTCAACACCGGCCGCTCCACCTCCGGAAGCGTCGACATCCTCAGCGTGCTGCGATGGCTGGAGAACAGCGAGCACTGGATCGGCAACGTGACGCTGGGCAACGTCCAGTTCGGCTGGGAGATCACCTCGTCGAGCGGCGGCATGAACTTCCAGGTCAACAGCTACTGGGTCTCCTCCGGCTGAGCCGCAGAGCGCAGCACTTGCGCCGGGCGCGGCCGGCTCGTGGGAATAGCCCGGGCGGTAGCGAGGGTTGCCGCGAGCATGACGACTGAGGATGTGGGCAGGGTCGGGATCTGGGCGCCGTACACGCACCTGACACCGCAAGCCGCGAGCGAGCTGGAGCGGATCGGCTACGGGACGCTCTGGCTCGGCGCCTCTCCCGGCGCGAAGCTGGACATGGTCGATCCGCTCCTGGACGCGACTGAACGGCTGACCGTCGGCACCAGCATCGTCAACATCTGGGCGTCGGCGCCCGGGCCGGTGGCAGAGTCCTTCCACCGGTTGGAGGAGAAGTACCCGGGCCGGTTCGTGCTCGGCATCGGCGCGGGACATCCCGAGGCCACCTCGGAGTACCGCAGGCCGTACGAGGCGCTGGTGGATTACCTCGACCAGCTGGACGAGCACGGCGTGCCCGCAGCGCAGCGCGCGCTGGCCGCTCTCGGGCCGCGCGTGCTGGAGCTGGCCCGTACCCGCACGGCCGGGGCGCTGCCGTACCTCATCACGCCGCAGTACACGCGTGGCGCGCGAGAGCTGCTCGGCCCCGCCACGCTGCTCGTGGCCGAGCAGAAGATCGTGCTTGAGGTCGATGCCAAGCGCGCCCGCGAGGTCGGCCGCTCGCGCGTCGGCATGTATCTGCGCATGTCCAACTACGTCGCCAACCTCAGGCGGATCGGCTTCAGCGACGAGGACCTGGAATTCCCCGGCAGCGACCGGCTCATCGACGCGCTGGCGGTGCACGGCGACGTCGAGGCGATCTCCACCGAGCTGCGCGCACACCTCGCGGCCGGCGCGGACCAGGTCGCCATCCAAGTGCTTTCCCCGGACAACGACATCCTCCCCGCGGCGCGCGCCCTCGCCGGGCACATCTAGACCGCGGGCCGCAACGCGCCGCTCGGCGGCGGCTGCGGTGGTGGTAGTGGCGGCGGCGGACGATTCCGCGGTGTGCGGCAACCTTTTCCTGCCGTGCGGCGGACTAGGCGGTGCGCGTCCAAGCGCGAGGATCATCATCCGGACGGAAGGCTCCGCTGAACCCATGCCCCGCATATCCCGTCGCCGTTTCGCCGTGACCGCCGGTATACCCGCCATGCTGGCCCTGACCGCGGGCGGCTTCCTGCTCGCCCAGGGCGCGAAGGCGAGCAACACAATCGCCATCGACGTCAACATGTCCAAGAACCTGGGCACTGTCTCGAACTACGCCAACGGCCTGAACACCGCGACCTTCGACGGCCACCTTAACGACAGCGCGAGCACGAGCGCGATCGCCGCCGCCGGCATCACCGCCCTGCGCTATCCCGGCGGTTCCACGGCCGACGCCTACCGCTGGCAGACCAACACCACGGTAGACGGCCTTGGCTACGCCAACCCGAACAACGACTTCGACGACTTCATGGGCATCGCGCACAAGACCGGAGCGAGCCCAATCATCACGGTCAACTACGGCTCCGGCACGGCCGCCGAGGCCGCGGCCTGGGTGAAGTACGCGAACGTCACCAAGCACTACGGGGTCAAGTACTGGGAACTGGGCAACGAGATCCCCGGCGACGGAACCTACGGCGCCGCGTGGGAGCACGAGGAGAAGCCCAAGGGCGCCACGACCTACGCGAACAACATCGCGGACTACATCACCCAGATGAAGGCCGCCGACCCGAGCATCAAGGTCGGCGCCGTGCTCACCACCTACAACAGCTGGCCGGACGGGCTGGTGGCCTCGCAGTACGGCGACACCGCCGACTGGAACACCACGGTCCTCAAGCGGGACGGCGCGAACCTGGACTTCGTGATCGTTCACGACTACCCGACCTCCAAGAGCGAGTCGCAGCTGCTCACCCAGTATCAGAACATAGCGTCGGTCATCAGCCACACGCGCGCGGAGATCAACCAGTACGCGGGCAGCAACGCGCCGAACATCCAGATCATGATCACCGAGACGAACGCGAGCTTCGAGTCCGACTCCGCCCCTGCCGCGCTGTACGCCGCGGACTCGTACATGACGTTCCTGCAGAACGGCGTGACCAACATCGACTGGTGGGACCTGCACAACGGCCCCTCGACCACCAGCACCCTGCCCGACGGCGCCACCGACTTCGGCGACGGAGGCGTGCTCTCCGCCGGCGGCTGCACCGGTAGCGTCTGCGAGCCCGCCGCGAACACCCCGTTCCCCGCGTACTACGGCCTGCAGGCAGTAGGCGCATTCGCCCCGGCCGGCGCCCAGATGATCGGCACCACCAGCTCCGACGCCACGGTCACCTCGTACGCGGTCAAGACCTCCACCGGCGTGAACCTCATGCTGGTCAACCACAGCGCCCAGAGCAGCGAGCCGGTCGCCGTCACCTACGACGGGTTCACCGCGGGCAGCGTCACCTCCGCGCAGCAGTTCAGTGAGGCGACCAAGAAGCTCCAGACGATCAGCGGGACCGACGCGCACGCGTTGGCCCTGCCCCCTTACTCCATCACGGTCCTGAAGCTGTCCGGCTCCAGCGCCGCTCCCACCGCTTCCTGCACCGTGGCCTCCAGCTTCGTGGCCTGGCCCGGCGGCTACACCGCGAACGTCAAAATCACGAATACGGGCCCTGCCGCGGTCAGCTCGTGGAAGATCACCTTTGGCCTGCCGTCCCAGCAGCGGGTCCTCGTGAGCTGGAACGCAACGCACAGCCAGAGTGGCCAAACCGTCACCGCGCAGCCCGTGAGCTACGACAAGACCATCCCCGCCGGCGCCACCCTCCCGTTCGGATTCAACGCCTCCGACTCGGGCACCGCGACCCAGCCCAGCTGGTACGCGCTCAACGGCGTGCGATGCAGCAGCTGACCGCCGGATAGGGCCCTGAAACAGCCACCCCTCTGCGGTCGCGGCCCGGCGCGCTTCACAGCGCGCCGGGCCGCATCCTTACATCAGAGGGCTGCTGATGCCCTCATCTTCCGATCACCCGCCGAGGGTCCATTGCTGGTTGCTGCCGCCGTTGCAGGCCCACAGTTCGACCAGGGCGCCGTTGGCGGTCGACGCACCGGTCACATCCAGGCAGAGGCCTGACTGGGCTCCGGTGATGGTGCCGTTGGAGTTGAAGTTCCACTGCTGGTTGGACTGGCCGTTGCACGACCAGATGATCGCCTT
>NZ_DASRGV010000212.1:0-4652 GCF_035650855.1 Actinocrinis sp.
ATCTGGCGCAAGTCCAGCTTCAGCACCGGGCAGAACGACTGCGTCGAGGTCGCCGCCACGCAAGCTGGTGTGCTGGTGCGGGACTCCAAGAACCGCGAGGCCGGCTTCCTCACCGTCTCCCGCAACGCATGGGCCAAGTTGCTCTACGAGATCAAGAACAGCCAGGCCAGCTAACCGCATCGAACCGGTCGCAGAATCCCGCGAACCCAGCCGGCCCGGCCGCCTCACGCACCGGCCGCAGACGCACGAGAGTCCGCAGCGATGCCACCGGTCCTTCGAGGGCGTCGAGCACCACAGCGGCCTCGCTGACCGCCTGATCAAGCTCGCCCCGCGCGGCGAGATCTGCCGCGCGCTGCGCCCGGTAGATTGCCGCGTTACGCGGTGACAGGCCGGCATCACACAGGTCGTTCTGATAAAAGGCTGGACTGCCGAGGAGGGTGCGGCCTTTCGCTTCCTGCACGGCGATCTCGGCTGGGCCTGCGAACGCGAGCCAGGGCGGATCATCGTCCGGCTGATCATGGTCGAGCTCGCGCCAGGCACGGGTGATCGCCGCCTTGAAACCACCGCCGTCCCCCATGGCCGCGTTGGCTAGCGCTTCCCGGGCGGCGATCAGCGCGTGCAGCCGCGGCGACGAGCGACGGCGCGCCAGCCCGGCCGCCTGCGCGGTCAGCCAGAGGGCCTGGCGGACCAGGCCGGCACCCGCGGCGGGGGCCATCTCGGTGAGCAGCAAGGACATGCTGAGCATCGCGTGAATGGCGAGTTCGTCGTCGGCGGCATGGCTGGCCCGCTGGAGCGCATCGGTGAACAGGCTGCGGGCCCGGGCCGGCTGGTTGCTGTCCAGGCACGCCCAGGCGGCGCGGATCGCCAGCTCGCCCGCTACTCGCATCAGCTCGTGCCCGACGTCGTCTGCGTAATCGGCTTCGTCGGCGAGGCGGGCGGCGCGCCGCCACAGCCCGAGTGCCTCCTCGCGCGTGCTAGCACCGCCAGCAGCCTGTTCCTGCGCGTGCAGTCGGCACGCGCACGCGCGCAGGTACTCCAGGGTCGCTTCGGTCACCGCAGATGAGGTGGCCGTGCGGTTCGCTGGGCCGGTCTCGGCCAGGTCCGGGGTGTCCGCAGCTTCCGGGGTGCTCATGATCAGCGGCAGCAGCATGCGGCGAGGCATCGCGATCGTGTCGGCGAACCGCAGCAGCTCGCGGATGTCGTACAGCGTCTTGCGCTCGCCGGCTTCTATCCGCCAGATGCTGCTCTGGGAGCAGCCCAGCATCTGCGCGAGTTGCTGCTGGGACAGACCGGTAGCCGCGCGGAAGATCGCCATCACCGCGCCCAGATCCAGGCGCGCCAGCGCGCCGCGGAGCAGCGGCGAGTCCCACACCCACATGGGGACGCGGCTATTCCGGTCGTCAACGCTCGGCGGGGTCCGCGCCGACCGGATGCATCCAGCGCAGAGCACGTCGGGGTTATAGCGGCTCAGCACCGTGGCCCGGCAGCCGACGCACAGCCGCTGCGGTGCCCCACCAGCCCGTTGCCGCTTCAACTTCACCAGTCTCCCGAGAATGCCTCGTTACCGGTGATCGCGGTATCGTGAGCACAGGTGTGGTCGTGACGTTGCGGGCAGTGACGTCATGACCGACATCAGAACGCCGGGGACGTTTTTCTCGCAACGACCAGAAATCCCGGAGGTGCGTGATGACCGGATCCAGCGCGCCCCTGCCCGAGCGAAAACGCCGGAGTCCGGGTCGGCCGCCGAAACCAATGGATGGCGAACAATCCGCCCTCGGCCGGCTCGGCGGGCTGATTCGTGACCTGCGGACCGGTTGCGGCCTGACGCTGACGGATCTCGGCGCCCTGACGGGTTACTCCTGGCAGCATCTCAGCGCGGTCGAGCGCGGCCAGGTCGTCCCCTCAGAGGCCGTGGTGACCGCCTGCGAGCACGCACTCGCGGCCGGCGGCCAGCTGACCGCGGCTTTCCCGGCTGTCGTGCGCGAGCAGGCCTGGCAGCGGCACAAGCGAGAGGCAGCGCGCCGCGACGCGAGCGCGTGGCACGACCTCATGCCGGATACCGCGCTGTCCCCTGCCGCGGTTGCTAGCTCTTCGGCGGTGACCGCGGGGACCGTGCTGACGCTCGAGGAAGTCACGGACCGGCATCGTGTCCTCTACCACAGGCTGTCTTCGGCGGAGATGCTCATCCCGGTCGAGGCCCACCTAAGTCTCCTCGCATCCCTCCTACGCGGAGTCCATCCCGAGCCGCTACGGCACCGCGTCGCCTCCGCGGCGGCCGAGGCAGCCGGGTTCGCGGCCTGGCTGTGGCACGACCTGGGTGATCAGTTCAAGACCGGCGTCTACTACCGGATGGCGGACAGCCTCCTCGCAGAAGCCGGCAACCCCGCGCTGGCTGGATACGTCACCGGCTACCGCGTTCTCGCGGCGGACGCGGACGGCTCCCGTACTGAAGCCGCCGACCTTGCCGAGATCGCCAGGGCTCGGATCCCGGCTACCGCATCGAAGCTTCTGAGGTCCTGGCTCGCAGCGATCAGCGCGAACGCGCTCGCCCTGACCGGCGGTGATCGCGAGGCCGTGGAGCTGCTTGACCAAGCACAAGATCTCTTCGACGCGGCGGAGGAAAGCGAAGCCTGGATGTATGACTTCGACCGCGGCTCGCTTGCCGCGTTTCAAGGTCAGTGCCTGCTCCGGCTCGGACGACCGGACGAGGCTGTGGCCGCGTTCGCGGCTAGCTTGACAGGGCTTCCCGACGAGTGCGAACGGCGCCGGGCCAGCGTGATGATCGACCTGGCGGAAGCATGCCTTCCCGTCGGTGAGGGAGACGCGGCGCTTGACTACGCGCGCCAGGCTTTGCTTGTCTTCGCGGTCCGCGGCTCGGTAGATGGGGTGCGCCGGGTGAGGCGGGTCCACGACATACTTGATTCGGCCGGTTACCGGCGCCAGGCCGACGATCTCGATCAGCTGATCCGCGGCAGCCTGCCGGACGGGGCGTGACTGGCCTGGCCGCTCGGCATGTCGCCGAGGCCAGTACCACCTACGACGAAACGCGGATTACTCCTCAGGGAGTTTTCTGGCTGGAGGGCCGCGCCAGCGGCCAGGACGCGGTGGTCTGCTGGACCCGCGAGCAGGGCCGTCGGGACATCACGCCTGATGGCTTCAGTGTGGGGTCGTTGGTGCATGAGTACGGCGGCGGCGCTTGGGGTGCGCGCGACGGAACGCTGTGGTTCTGCGACTCCGGCAGCCAACTTCTGTACAAGACCACCTGCACCGGAGCGATCCCGGTCGTTCCAGCACCAGGTGAGCCCGGGTCGCACCGTTACGCGGACCTGTGCGTCGATCGTGACGGCCGTCATCTTTGGGCCGTGCGCGAACGTCATGAGCACGGGACCGTGATCAACGAGCTGGTCCGGATCACCGCGGACGGCAAGACGTCGCCGTCAGTCGTGGCCTCGGGCTGGGACTTTTACGCGTTCCCCCGGCTCAGTCCCGACGGTCGTCGGCTGGCCTGGACGTGCTGGAACGCGCCGCTGATGCCGTGGGACGGAACATATCTTTACGTCGCGGACATCGCCCCCGACGCCACGTTGGGAGCCCCGGTCCTGGTAGCGGGAGGACCAGAAGAGTCGGTCTTCCAGCCACAGTGGAGCCCTCGCGGCGTCTTGCATTTCGTGTCCGACCGCAGTGGCTGGTGGAATCTGTACGCTCGGGAGCCTTACGGCGATGCCGTCGTCGTGGATTGCGACGCCGAGCTCGGAGTCGCCCAGTGGGAGTTCGGCTACTCCACATACGTGTTCCTCGGCGGCGACCGGATCGCGGTCCTTGCTCAGCGCGGCGGCTCACAGACGGTAGAGATCGTCGGGTCGGGGTCACGCCGGAGCTTTGACTTGCCCTTCACGTCGATCAAGCCGTACCTGTCCGCTCGTGGGAGCACCGTCGCCTTGATCGGCGCGAGCCCGGTGGCCACCCCCTCGGTCGTGCTCGCCGACGTCGACACCGGGGCGGTCACCAGCATTGCCGGTGAGGAGCCTCTTGGGCGTTCAGTCACGCTGTCGGCGCCGGAGCCATTTGTGTTTACTGCTCGGGACGGACTGCGCGTCCACGGGTTGTACTACCAGCCGTGGCGTGCTTCGTCAGGTCCGCCGCCGCTGGTGGTAAAGGCGCACCCCGGGCCGACCGCTAACTTCCCGATGCGTCTCGACTGGCACACCCAGTACCTGTGCAGCCACGGATTCGCCGTGGCCGAGATCGACTATCGCGGCAGCACCGGATACGGGCGCTCCTACCGGAACGCCCTGCGCGGCCAGTGGGGCGAAGGCGACGCCCTCGACAGCGCGGACGCCGCCGGTTACTTGGGGCGTCAAGGCCTGGGCGACCCGCAGCGGACAGCCATCTGGGGCGCGAGCGCCGGTGCCTACACCGCGCTTCGCGCCGTGATCCTCACCGACGTGTTCGCGGCGTGTATTGCGCGGAGCCCGGTCATCGACCCGGGAACCTGGAGCCGCGCCGCACCCAAGTTCCAGGCACATCAAGCCCAGCTCCTCGTCGGCGGCCAGACTGGCGCGCCGCTCGATTACCGCACACGATCGGTGCTTGTCGACGCGCACGCGATCAGCTGCCCGGTCTTGCTGATCCACGGCGGGAACGACCAGATA
>NZ_DASRGV010000213.1:0-75001 GCF_035650855.1 Actinocrinis sp.
CGCAGGGATCGGTCGGTGGGGCGGAGGTGCGGGAGGCGGGAAATGGGCTAGCGGACGAGGACCGCCCGAGCGGGATGGCCGCCCTGGCGGATCGGGTCGGCCGGGCGGCACGTCCAGCCGAGCGAGACGGGCAGCCGAGACGGACCGGACCGGCCGAGCGGGACGGGACCGGCCGAGCGGGACGGGACCGGCCGAGCGGGACGGGACCGGCGCGGTGCGCGCCGCGGTGCAGTCCCGTCCCGGTGTGCGGCTAGCCGAGCGCGGAGGCCCACTTGGCGGTGACGGTGTTCTGGGCGTTCGTCAGCTGCGTCGCGCTCGGGAACTGCGGCGTGCCGGTCACCTTCGGCAGGTTCGCCAGGTCGGCGGAGTCGAGGGTGCTCGCGGACTGCATCGCCGTGAACTCGGCCGGGCGGGCGTAGCCGCCCATGAAGTCGTTCTGGCCGGTGGTGGAGTACAGGTACTCCTCCCACAGCCGCGCGGCGGCCGGGTGCGGGGCGAACTTGTTGACGGCCTGGTCGTAGTAGGCCGAGTAGAGTCCGTCGCTCGGCACGGTGACGGTCAGGTCGATGCCCTTGGCCTTGAGGTCGGCGGCGTACTGGGAGTTGTTGAACTCCCAGTCGATGGAGATCGGGGTGGAGCCCTGCTCGATGGTCGACTCGGTCGAGTGCGTCGCGTTGAACACGCCGAGCGACTTGAGCTTGGCGAAGAAGTCGATGCCGGGCTGGATGTTGTCCAGGGTGCCGCCGGTGGCGAGGGCGGCCGCCCATACCGCGCTGAAGGCGGCGTTGGCGCTGGTCGGGTCGCCGTTGATGGCGACCTTGCCCTTGTACGCGGCGGCGTTCGCGGGGTTGGCCAGGTCGGCGAAGGTCTTGGGGCAGGAGGCGCCGGAGATCTTGGAGGCGTCGCAGGCGATGGTGATGTAGCCTCCGTAGTCGCCGTACCAGGCGCCGTTGGCGTCCTTGAGCGAGTCGGGGATGTCGGCCCAGGTCTGCACCTTGTACGGGGCGAACAGGCTGACGTAGGGCAGCGCGTGCGAGTTGCCGACGTCGACCACGTCGGGCGCGGAGGACAGGCCCTTCTGGTGCTGCAGGGCGTTGATCTCGTCGCCGCTGGAGCCGTCCGGGTTGGCGTCGGTGATCTTGATGCCGTACTTCTTGGTGAAGTCGTCCATGATCTTGCCGTAGTTCGCCCAGGTGCGCGGCAGCGTGATGACGTTGAGCTGCCCCTCCTTCTTCGCGGCGGCGACCAGGGCGTCGAGGCCGCCGCCGGCCGAGGCGGAGGTCGCCTTGGACCAGTCGGCGGCGGATCCGCCGGAGGAGGCGGCCGGGGCCGAGTTCCCGCAGGCGGTGGCCGCGAGTGCGAGGCCCGCGGCGAGCGACGCGAGCTTGGCGATGCGATTCATGGTCGGGTGCCCTATCAGTCGGGTGCGGTGGTGAACGTGGAGTGCAGCGGGTTGAGCGGTGCGGGCGCTTCGTCGGGCCCGGTGAGCACAGCGGGGAGCCGAGCCGCGCTGTCGGACGGGTGCGCCGCGCCGGGCGTGGGGCCGGGTGCGGCGAGCAGGGCGGGGAGGTTGGCGATGCTGTCGAGCAGGTGTGTGGCGCCGGCTTCGGTGAGGCGGTCGCGGTCGTGGGCGCCGGTCAGGACGCCTGCGACGATCGGGGCGCCGGCGGACAGGCCGCAGCGGATGTCGCCGGCGGTGTCTCCGGCCACGGCGACGCGGGCGGGGTCGCCGTCGGCGAGGCCGGCGGCCGCGGCGAGGACGAGGTCGGGGTGCGGGCGGCCGCGTCCGCCGACGTCCTGCGGGGTGAGGGAGAGGTCGATCAGGGTGCGCCAGCCGAGGTGCTCGAGCAGCGCGTCGGCGGTGGCGCGGGAGAATCCGGTGGTCAGCGCGATGCGGACGCCGCGCTCGCGCAGGGACTCCATGGCCTGGACGGCGCCGGGGACCGGGGCGGCGCGGTCGATTCCGCGGGCGTAGGCGGCCTCGAAGGCGCGGTTGGCGTGCTGTGCGCGCTGCTCGTCGCCGGGGAACAGCGCGCGGAACACGGTGATCTTCGATTCGCCCATGGTGGCGAGGACGTACTCGGTCATCCGGCCGCGTTCGGCCTCGCCGATGACGCCGAGTGCGTCGAGCGCGCCGTGGAACGCGGCGAGCACGGTGCCGCCGTCGGCCACGGTCGTGCCGGCCATGTCGAGGCAGGCGAGGGTGATCCGGCTCATCTCAGGCACCGGGTTCCGCCGCGGCGAAGGTTTCTTCGGCGATCGCCGGGGAGCAGGTCATGCCGCGTCCTCCGGGGGCGGTGACCGCGATGACGCCGGGGCGCACGGTGGAGCGGTGGTAGAGGGCGCCGTCGGTTGTCTCGCAGTAGACGCCGGCCCAGCGGCGCACGACCGGGGGCAGGGTTCTGCCGAGCAGCGCTTGGGCGACGTCGCGCAGGTGGCCGTAGGGCGCTTCGTCGAGCGCGAAGTCGAAGGGCTCGTCGTACGCGTGGGTGTCGCCGATGGTCAGGCCGCCGTCGGCGCGCTGCACCATGAGCAGCTGCATGCGGTGCTCGGCGGCGATCGGGCGCTGCGCGGGCAGCTCTTCGAGTCCGGCGTCGCGGTACGCCGGGTAGTAGCGCAGCGAGTCGGCGTCGGCGACCGCGGTGGTCAGTTCCTCGCCGAGCGGCGCGGTCTGCATCATCTGCAGGCGGCAGCGGCGGATCGCGGCCGAGGAGAGGTGCCGGCCGGCGATCGCGGTCAGCGCCGCGCCGGGCGTCAGGACGACCAGGTCGCCGGTGTGCCACACGCCGGTGTGGTCGCGCACCCCGGCGTCGCGCAGCTCGACGGCCTGACGGCCCGGCAGGTAGGTGTATCCGGGGTCGGATGACAGGTGGGCGCGGATCGCGCCGAGCACCTGTGCGGGTTCGACGGAGCCGTCGCGGTGGCACAGCAGCCCGCCGAGCAGGTCGCCGCGAAGCGCCGGGTTCGCCTTGCGTACGCCTTCGGCGTCGAGCAGTTCGAAGCCGCGCTCGGCCGCCTGGGCCGACTGCGCGGCGCGCTCGCAGACCGCGAACTCCGGCTCGGTGCGCGCGAGGGTCAGCGAGCCGCGCGGACGGAACCCGACCGCGGGTACCCGCTGCGCGATGTCGGCCCACAGGTCGCGGGCGCGCTGGGCGAGGGCGAGCTCGGGTCCCGCGGCGCGGCCGGAGACCCACACGAGGCCGAAGTTGCGCACCGAGGCGCCGCGCGGGCCGGCCTCCCGTTCCAGGTGCACGACCTGAAGGCCGCGCTCCCGGGCGGCGAGTGCATGCATCGTCCCGAGCACGCCGCCGCCCACGACGACGATCCGCGCTGCGCTGGGTGTCGATCCGGCCACGCTGCGTTCTTCCGTTCCCCGAACCTGTCTGGACAAGTCGAAGTAAGCACGGCCTCGGTGACCGAGCGGTTAACGGGATGCGAGTCGCCGCAGTCGCGGCGCGCAACAACGCGCGTCACCTGCCGCTGACCGCCGGATCCGGGTGCTGTTCCGGATACTGGCGCCCTTGCCCGGGCCCGCCGCGGCCGCGTTATGATCGCCGCACTCCAGCGCGCAGCGGTGCACCGAGGCGGCGCGGTCAGGCAGCGGCGTCAGCAGAGAGGAGGGGGTGCGGGGTGTCCGCGCGGTACCAGCAGATCGCCGCCGAGTTGCGCCTCGCCGTCGACCGGGGCGAGTACCCGATCGGTTCGGCGCTGCCGTCCGAGGGCGAGCTGGTGCTGCGGTACGGGGTGGCGCGCGGGACAGTGCGGCAGGCGGTAGCGATGCTGGAGCAGGACGGGGTGGTCGCGCACCGCCAGGGCGCGCGCCGCATCGTCGTCGGGCCGGTGCCCACCCAGAGCTTCAGCGAGATGCAGAGCTTTTCGATGTGGGCGGTCAGCCAGGGCCACGTCCCCTCCGCGCGGGTGCTGCGCGCGCAGATCCGGCGCGTGGCGCACGCGGACGCCGAGCGGTTGGGCGCCCCGCTGGGCGAGGAGGTGCTCGACCTGCAGCGGGTGCGGCTGCTGGACGGCGCGCCGGTCATGGTGGAGCGCACGCTGTACGCGGGCCTCGTCGCGCGGCTCGTGCTGGCGATGGACCTGACCACCGGATCGATCACCGAGCGGCTGACCGAGCGCGGGTTCGTCTACGCGCACGCCGACCACCGGATCGACGCGGTCAGCGCGGGCGTCGCGGAGGCCGGGCTGCTCGGCGTGCGGCGCGGCAGTGCGCTGCTTCGCCAGCGCCGGGTGACCACCTCGCCGACGGGGGTCGCGCTCGAGTGGTCGGACGATCGTTACCGCGCCGACGCCGTGACCATCAGCGTGCGCAATTCCATGTCCGCGAACACGCTCGCGCGGCTGTCCGCGCGCGGGCCGGCGCCGGCGCGCACCGTCCAGGCGGCCGAGCGGCCGCGTTGAGGCTGTTGTCTTAGGCGGGTAGCAGCGGGGTGGTCCAGTCGAGTTGCCGCAGCAGGTCGTCGTGCGGCGCGGGCGCGCCTTGCGGGGATGGCCGTCGTCCGGCGGTCAGCTGCGCGCTGGCCAGGATGTTGTGCTCGACCCTGGGGCGGCGCGCACGCTCGTAGGCGGCCAGTGCGGCGGCCGGGGCGGGGGCGTCGCGTAAGCGCCTTGGCCAGCACGACGGCGTCCTCGAGCGCCATCGAGGCGCCCTGTCCGGTCGCCGGGGACGCGGCATGGGCGGCGTCGCCGATGATCAGCGCCCGCCCGGTGCGCCACGCGATGCCGACGGGCAGGTCGCAGGCGTTGGTGACCATCAACTGATCACCGGTGGCCTGCACGATGTCCGCGGCCGGTGTCGCGTCGGGGCGCAGCACGGGGACGAGCCGCTCGCGCCACTGCCCGGGTGCGGTCGCGGCGATCTCGTCGGCGGGCGCCGGCGGGCCGGGGACGCGGGCGAACCAGAAGGTCTCGCCGTCGGGCGAGCATGCGTAGCCGAAGGCGGCGCCGCTCGCGCGGATCATGGTGATGTGGCCGCTGGGCTCGGGCGGCGCCTGGGTGGTGTAGCCGTAGAAGACCCGCTGGCCGGCGTATCTGGGTTCGATCGCGGCGGGGCCGAGCAGGGCCCTTACGGTCGAGTTGAGCCCGTCGGCTCCGATGAGCAGCGCCCCGGCGGCGCCGCTGCCGTCGGTGAACGTGGCGGTGACGCCGTCGTCGGTCTCGCTCAGCGCGCGCAGCCGTGCGGCGTGCTTGAGGGCGATGCCGCGGCGCTCGGTCTCCCGCTGCAGCGCGACGGCCAGGTCGGCGCGGCGCAGGCAGCGGTACCGGGTGCGCGGGTCCTCGTGCTCGCCGAGCGGGGCGTCGGCGACGGTGGCGCCGGACGCGTCGAGGACCCGCAGCCGGGTCAGGGGGAAGCCGGCGTCCGCGACGATCGAGGCTACGTCGATCTGCGCGAGCGCGCGCATGCCGTTGCTCGCCAGGGTCAGGAACGCCCCGAGGTCCTCGGCGCTCTCGGGATGCGCCTCGTAGACGACGGGTTCGAACCCTGCCTTGTGCAGCGCCAGCGCGGTGGCGCAGCCGGCGATGCCGCCGCCGATGATCAGGATGCGCATGCGCGCACGGTGTCGTGGAGCCGGCCGGCGTGCTCGCGCAGGGACAGCTCGAAGTCGCTCAAAGATCCTCCCGTGACGTACCGTCCCAGCCTAACGGCCGAGCGTGATCTGCGCGTGGGAGCGCAAGCCGGCGGCGGGTGTTCGAGCCCGAAGCAGCCGGCGAGGGTTAGGCGACGGCTTCGATGTAGATGGACTCGTCGCTGCGCATGCTGGTGTCCAGGTCCGCCACGTCGGCGCGCGCGCCGCTCCGGAAGCCGCACACGCTGATCTTCTCGGCGTCGAAGCCGGCCTCGCCGAGCACGAAGCGCAGCTCCTGCTCGTCGTAGATCCAGCGGTGCCCGAAGTGGTAGAAGATCTGGTTGACCATGAACGCGCGGCGCGCCGGCATCGGCGGGCCGACGCGCACCATGGCGAGCCTCCTGCGGTGCTTGGCGAAGAACCCGCCGCCGCCGTAGCCCTCGACGTACACGGCCAGGTCCGGCGTGGTCAGCCGCAGCAGTCCGCCGGGGGCCAGGACCCGTCGCACCTGCTTGAGCCAGCCGACCGCGACCGGCAGCGGCACGTGCTCGATCAGGTGCTCCGCGTAGACCCACTCCAGGCTGGCGTCGGCGAACGGCAGCGGCTGCGCGATGTCGAGTTCGGTGAACAGGCTCTCGCCGTCGACGCGGTACAGCGGGCCGCGCCGGGTGGCGAACGGGGCTTCGGCGCCGGCCTGCTCCTGCGGCAGCTCCTCTGACGCCGCGTCAGCCGAGCCGGGCTTGCGGGCCCGCACGCTCACCAGGTCGCTGGCCAGGCCCTGCGGGTGCTGGGTCTTGAACGCGGCGAACTCGATCCCGCTGATCCCGGCCGCGCGCAGTGCGGCCCGCTCGCACGGGAGCGCGGGGGCGACGCGTTCGAGGGTGTCGAAGGTGGCGATGTTCGCGGTGAAGGACTCGAATCTGGCGTCCAGCGCGTCCGGGTCGTGCCAGTCCCAGCCCTCGAACGGGTTCTGCTCGGCGTGCATCTTTCCCCTTCAGCTGTTCGGGTCATGCGACGGTGACCGGGATCTGCTCGTAGCCGTGGAAGGTCATCAGGTCCAGCGTGCGCGGTTCGCCGGCGACGGCGAGCTTCGGGAAGCGGCGCAGCAGCCGGGGCAGGGCGAGCTGGATCTCCAGGCGGCTCAATGCGGCGCCGAGGCAGTAGTGCGGGCCGACCGAGAAGGACAGGGGGTGGTTGTCGGGCCGGTGCGGGTCGAACACGTCCGGCTCGGCGAAGCGGCGCGGGTCCCGGTTGGCCGCGCCGAGCAGCACCAGCACCTCGCCGCCGGCTGGCACCGGCACTCCCATGACCTCGGTGTCCTGCGCCGCCCATCGCACGCCGAACTGCACGGGCGTCTTGTAGCGCAGGACCTCCTCGACGTAGGCGGCGGCCAGCTCGGGCCGCTGCCGGAGTTCGGCGCGCAGCGCCGGGCGGCGGCACAGCAGCATCAGGCCGTTGCCGATCGAGTGGACGCTGGTGAGGAACCCGGCGTTGTAGAGCCCGATGAGGTTGGCCACCAGCTCCTCGTCGCCGATGTCGGCCGCGCCGCTTTGCTGCGCCTCGATCAGGGCGCTGATCAGGTCGTCGCGGGGTGCGGCGCGGCGTTCGGCGACGAGGTGCGCGAAGTAGGCGGTCAGCTCCCGCGCCGCCCGGTCGCCCTTGATCAGGTAGCGCCAGTTGTGCGGTCCGGGCTCCAGCACCAGGGAGAAGGGCTCGGAGCGGGCGGGGAACCAGCCGCGGTCCTGCTCGGGCACGCCCATCAGCTCGCCGATCACGTCGCTGGGCACCGGGTAGGCGAAGTGCGCCATGAAGTCGAGCCGCGCTCCCCCGGCGCCGAGCTGTTCCAGCCGGTCGAGCCGCCGATCGACGAGCCGGATGAGCGCGGGCTCCAGGGCGGCGATGCGGCGGGCGCTGAAGGCCTGCGCCAGCGGCCTGCGCAGCCGCGTGTGGTCCGGGGGGTTGAGGAAGAACACGGTGCGCTGCAGGGTCCGCAGCGAGGGGCGGCGGCGCCACAGCTCGCCCTGGCCGCCGGTGCGCTGATCGAGGTAGGCGTAGTCGAGCATCCGGAACACCGGGTCGCGCATCACGCGCTCGACGGCCTCGTAGCCGTGTACGACCGCCGAGTACCGGTCGACGGCGGGGTCGAGCGGGCAGGCCTGGCCCAGCTCGTGCAGCCGGGCGTAGAAGGGGTAGGGGTCCTTGCGCCCCTCGGGCGAGAAGAGGTCCGCCAGGGCGACCATGGTCTGCATCAATGCCTCACCGTGCCTGGGTCTGCCGCGGGCCGGGGGCGCCGGCGGGTACGTCGGTGCGCAGGTCCGGATCGCGGGCGGCTTGGATCGCGAGCGATTCCAGTTCGCGCGCGAGCTGCACCATCCGGGCCCTGGGCACGTACGCGGTGTCGGCCAGGACCAGCAGCCCGGTCGCGCCCGGCACGTCGTCGATGGTCACCATCAGCCGCTCGTTGAAGAACGGCAGCTCGGTCCAGCGCGGCGGGCTGGTGCGCGGCAGGGCGGCCTCGATCTCGCGCATGGTGACCGGGGCGCCGGCCGGGTCGGCGCGGTGCTGCGAGGGCCGGTCGTTGTAGTAGCACTTGAGGTCGACCACCCCGCCGCGGTCCCGGTTGACTGCGGCGACCAGGTCCTTCCATTTGGCGAAGTCGAAGTACGCGTGCTTGTAGGCCTTCATCGAGGCCTGACGGGAGCGCGCGATCGCCTCGGCCACGGTGGTCTCCGCGACGTCGACGACGAACAGGCCGGCCTGGCTGACGTTGCTGACGATCTCGGCGAACCCGGGCCGGAAGCGGTTGCTGACCACCATCTGCGCGACCACCGGGTTGATCCCGGCGATGCGCGCCACCCCGACCGCGAACACGCCGAGCAGCGCGGTGCTCACGTCGGTGCCCAGGCGCGCGGCGATCGCCCGCAGCGCGAGCAGCATCGCGGGCGAGTCCATGCGCACCTGGCCGTAGCGCCCGGGGCCGGAGTCCGCCGGGTCGGGTTCTACCGGGTCGGGGAAGCGGCGCATCGGGATCGCGCGCAGCAGGGCGTCCCAGTAGCGCAGGGACGCCTCGCTCTGGCGCAGCGCCGCGGGCGTGCGCTGCTGCGCGGCCAGCTGGAGCGGGTGCATGGCCGGCGGCGTGCCCGCCGCGCCGGTGTGCGGGTCGCGGCCGAGGTAGTCGCGGTACATGGTCATGGCGCCGACGGCGTCGGTCGCGAAGTGGCACAGCGCCATCACCAGGTGCGTGAGCGCGCCGCCGCGGCGGATCAGCGTCATCTTGATGGGGAACTCGCGTTCGTAGTCGAACGGGGCGTCCTGCTGCCAGGCGGCCAGCTTCGCCGCGGCCTGCGCGGGATCCTCGTGCGCGGGCACGTCGAGGATGCGCAGCGGGATCTCCCCCGAAGCGACGACCTCCTGCAGGGGCAGCGCGCCGGGCACCAGCCGCAGCCGGGTGCGCATCGACTGGAAGCGGCTCGCGTAGAAGGACAGTTCGTCGGCGTAGTCCTGCACGCGCGCCCCGGCGGGCAGCTCGCGCACGGCGCACATGTTCATCGGCGAGCCGAGCTCCTGGACGGCGTTCCAGATGTGCTGCTGCCCCCAGGTCAGTGCGTCGACGCCGCAGCCCTCCCCGGCGAAAGGCACCATCACCACCTCGGCCGCCGCGGCCACGCCGGTCACCTGCGCGGTCTCTGTCACGTCGACTCCAGTTCCCGCGCGGGCCGCGGCCCGCGGCTCTCGGCCTCGATGAACCGCGCGAGCCGGGCCACCGCCTCCCGGATGCGCTGCGGTGTCAGGGCGCTGAAAGCCAGCCGGATCTCGTGCTCCCCGCCGCCCTCGGGGTGGAAGTAGGACATGGGCGTCCACAGCACGCCGAAGTCCCGGGCGCAGCGGGCCAGCGCGGCCTCGTCCGCGCGGAACGGCACCCGCATGCGCAGGAAGAAGCCGCCGGACGGCGCGTTCCAGCCGACGCGCGAGGCGGCGCGGCGGTGGGCCGGGAAGTGCCGTTCGAGCTCTTCGAGCAGCACGTCGAGGTTCCCCCGGTAGTGCTCCGCGGCCTGGGCGTTCGCGTCGGACAGCCGCCCGTCGCAGGCCAGCAGCAGGCCGGCCACCGCCGCCTGGCTCAGCGTCGCGGTGTTCACCGTCACCATGCTCTTGATCTTGGCCAGTTCGGCGGCGAGCAGGCCGCTGGACCCGTCCGGGTCGGTGACCACCTGGTCCGCGACCACGTAGCCCAGGCGCGCCCCGGGGAACGCCGACTTCGCGTAGGACCCGAGGTGCACCACGCGGCGGGCTCGGTCGAGGCTCTTGAGCGTGGGCAGCCGCCGGCCGGCGCTGACGAGGCGGTAGGGGCTGTCCTCGATGAGCAGCAGGTCGTGGCGGGCGGCGAGGTCGAGCAGCGCGCGGCGCGCCGGCAGGGACAGGGTGGCGCCGGAGGGGTTGGAGTGGTCCGGCACCAGGTAGAGCGCGCGCGGGCGCCGTCCGCTCGCCCGCTGGGCGAGGATCGCGGCCTGCACGTCCTCGGCGGCCAGGCCGTCGTCCCGCTCCCGGACGGCGGCGAAGGTGATGCCCAGCAGCTTGGCCGCGCCGATGATGCCGACGTAGCAGGGCGTCGCGACCAGCAGGACGTCCTCGGGGTCGGCGAACAGCGCGCGCAGGGTCAGCAGCATGCCTTCCTGGGCGCCCACCGTCACCACGATCGATTCCGGGGCCGCGTCGATCGCCTCGTCGCGGGCGAGCGAGTCGGCGATCAGCTCTCTGATCTGGGCCTGGCCCGCTGCCGGACCGTACTGGTAGAGGGCGGCGCGGATCTGGTCGGCGCCCAGGCCGCGCGCCGCGAGGTGGGCGAGGTAGCCGCGGATGTGCTCGAAGACCCGCTCGAGGTCGAAGGAGCCCTCGTGCGGCCGCCCGGGTGCGAAGGACAGGGCGTCCGGGAAGCGGTCGGTGACCTCGTTGAGGAACGCCATCGAGTCCAGGTCGGGATCGCAGAGGCTGGCGTGTAGTTGCGCCTTCGCCAGGTCGGCCCCGGCAGGCGGGTGCGCCGGCCGGGAGCGGTCTCGGGGGTGCTCGCGGACGCGCGGCGCGGCACGAGGCGGCGCGGCGGGTGGCGCGATCGCAGCGACGGGAGCGGAGAGCAGGTCGGGTCCGGCTTGCGCCACGGTCGCGATCCCGCACAGCGTCATCGCCTCGCGCAGCTCCCGCTTGAGGATCTCCAGCGCAGCGAGGGCGCCGTCGTAGCCGGCGACGGCCAGGGCGTGCAGCAGCGGACGACCCGTCAGCACCGCGTCCGCGCCGAGCGCGAGCGCCGCGAGGATGTCGGTGCCGCGCCGGATCCCGCCGTCGACCAGCACCGGGCAGGCGCCGGCGACCGCGGCGGCGACCGCGGGCAGGGCGTGCAGCGCGGCCGGTGCGCCGTCCAGCTGGCGGCCGCCGTGGTTGGACACGATGAGCGCGTCCACGCCCTCGGCGACGGCCCGCTCGGCGTCGCGCGCGCACAGCACGCCCTTGAGCACGATCGGCAGGGCGCTGAGAGAGCGCAGCCAGCCGATCACGCTCCAGTCGAGCCAGGGGTCGAACTCGGCCAGCGCGTGGGCCGCCGGGTCCGCGGCGTCCAGGCCGGGCAGGTTCGCCGGGCGCACGCCCGCCGGCAGCCGGAAGCCGTTGCGCAGGTCGCGCAGGCGGGAACCGAGCACCGGCGCGTCGACGGTCAGCACCAGCGCTTCGACGCCGCACTGCTCGGCCCGCCCGATCAGGTCCCTGACCCGGGTGCGCTCGCGCAGGCAGTACAGCTGCAACCACAGCGGCGAGCCCGCGAGCGGCGCGATTTCGGTCAGGGAGCGGCCGGCGAACATGCTCAGCACGGTCGGCAGCCCGGCGGTGGCGGCCGCACGGACCGTGGCCAGCTCGCCGTCCGGGTGCGCGAGCGTGTGGTACGCCATCGGCGCGACGGCGAGCGGCGCCGCCCACGTGCGGCCCAGGACGCTGACCGTGGTGTCGGCCGGGCCCGAGCCGGTCAGCACGCGCGGGACGAGCCGCACGGCGTCGAAGGCGGCGAGGTTCGCGGCCAGCGTGCGCTCCTGTCCGGCGCCGCCGTCGATGTAGTCCCACGTGTGCGGATCCATGCGCTGCTCGGCGAGCCGGGCGATCTCGCGCAGCGTCGGGCCGAGCGCGGGATCGGGACCCTTCGCCGGGGCCGGGGCCGGGGCCGGGGACGGCGCGGGGCGCGGGGGCTGATCGGCGGCGGCTCGCGACGTCACGGGCCCGTCCGTGTCAATGCTCGTCATCGCGCGGCGGCTCCGTCGCCCTTCGCGACCGGTCCGCGGCCGGGCCGGGGGCGGCGCACGTCAGGACTCCCGCAGCGAGCGGCCGGTCTTGGTCAGGAACACGTCGTCGAGCGTCGGGCGGTGCAGCTCGATGGTGGACAGCTCGATGCCGGCGCCCTCCAGCGTCCGCATCACCTGCGGGATCGCCGTCTGCCCGGCCTCGACGGTCAGCCGCAGCTCGTCGTCGTCGCGGGCCTCGACCGAGCGCAGGTACGGCTGGCCGGCCAGCAGCTGCGCGGCCTTCCGCGCCGCGCCGGCCAGCCCGACGGTGACCACGTCGCCGGAGATCGCCCGCTTGAGCGCGTCCGGGGTGTCCTCGGCCACGACCTCGCCGTGGTCGATGATCGCGATCCGGTCGCACAGGGCGTCGGCCTCGTCCAGGTAGTGCGTGGTCAGGAAGACCGTCATGCCCTCGTCGCGCAGCTTGCGCACCAGCTCCCACATGTGCGCGCGGCTCTGCGGGTCCAGCCCCGAGGTGGGCTCGTCCAGGAACAGCACCTTGGGCCGGTGCACGACGCCGAGCGCGATGTCCACGCGGCGGCGCTGCCCGCCGGAGTAGGTCTTGCAGTTGCGGTCGCCGTACTCGGCCAGGTCGAAGGAGTCCAGCGCGGCCGCGGCCCGCTCCTGCGCCTCGGCCTTGCCGATGCCGTGCATGCGCGCCTGCAGCACGAGTTCCTGGCGGGCGGTCACATCGTCCCAGGTGCCGCCGCCCTGCGCGACGTAGCCGATGTGCCGGCGCACCCGCGCCGGCTCGGTGCGCAGGTCCGCGCCCGCCACCCGGGCCTCCCCGTCGTCGGGCGGCAGCAGGGTGGCGAACATCCGCAGGGTGGTGCTCTTGCCGGCGCCGTTCGGGCCGAGGAACCCGAAGATCTCGCCCTCGGCCACTTTCAGGTCCACCCCGGCCACGGCCTCGACCACGCTGGTCTTGCGGCGGCGCTTGGTGCGGAACGACTTGCGCAGGCCCTTGGCCTCGATCACAGCACTCCTCCTTCGCTCGGCGCGTCCGGCTGCGGCCCGGTCGGGGTCACGGTCTGGGTCGTGGGCGCGGTCGGGGTCACGGGCGCGCTCACCGCACGGACCGGGTGAACAGGCGTGCCGACCAGGCCAGGGCGACCACGGCGATGCCCGCCATGATCGCGATGCTCTGCCAGACCACGGCGTCGGCGGCGTGCCCGGCGAACAGCGCCCGCATCCCGGAGACCGCCCAGCTGAACGGGTTCCAGTCGGCCACCCGGCGCAGCCACAGCGGGGCCAGCGCGATCGGCAGCAGCGTGCCGGACAGCAGCATCAGCGGCTGCGCCAGGTTGTTGATGACCTGGCCGAGCACCCCCGCGTTGCTGATCTTCAGGGCGATGCCGTAGGAGATCGCCGAGCTGGTCAGCGAGATCAGGGCGAGCAGCGCGTAGGCGAGCAGCAGGTCCCCGACGCGCACCAGCAGCCCGAGCGGCAGGGAGAGCAGGATGATGATGGCCGCCTGGATCGCGAGGGTGACCACGTCCCGCAGCGCCCGGCCGAGCAGCAGCGCCACCCGGCTGACCGGGGTGACTCTGGCGCGCTCGATCACGCCGGAGCTGAGCTCGGCCAGCAGCCCGAAGCCGACGTACAGGCCGCCGCCGAGCGCGAGCGCGACCAGCATGCCCGGGATGTAGATGCGGTAGGCGGCGGCCATCGACCCGTTGTCGAGGGAGGAGAGCGCGGGCTTGAGCAGCGGCGCGAACAGCGCCATGTACACCACCGGCTGCGCCACGCCCAGGAACACCCACAGCGGCGAGCGGACCATCAGCAGCAGATGCCGCTGGAAGACGATCCACACGTCACGCGACACCTTCATATGCCACCTCGCGTTCTACCGGCGGGACGGTTCGGGTCAGGGCCTCGAGCAGGCGGGCGGCCTGCGCGGCGCCGCCGGCCTCGCGGAATGAATCGCGCACGCACAGCGCCGCCGCGCGGTAGGAGGGATCGTCGAGCACTGCGACGAGCGCTTCGCGCAGCGCCTGCGGCCCGCTGCGGGCGAAGCGCACCCGCACGCCCGCGCCGGCCGCGGCGACCTGCGCCGCGTTGATCGGCTGGTCGCCCTTGATGGGGGCGATGACCAGGGGCACGCCGTGCGCCAGGGCCTCGCACACGGTGTTCAGGCCGCCGTGGCTGACCACCGCGTCCAGGCGCGGCATCAGCTCGAGCATCGGGACCTGGCGCACCGCCAGCACGTGCCCGGGCGGATCGGGGATCGCGTAGTGCGGCGCGACGACGATCGCCTGGAGCCGCTCGCCGAGGGGTTCGAGCGCCTGCGTCATCCGCCGGTAGAAGCCCTCGGCCAGGTCCATGGAGAGCGTGCCCATGGTGATCAGCACGTGTTTGCGGCCGGGGTCGAGCCAGTGCCAGGGGAATTCGTCGCCTGCGGCGCGCGGTCCGAGCGCGGGGCCGACGAACGCGGCGCCGCGCAGCCACGGCAGCTGCTCGGGGGCCTCTGGTTGGCGGCCGTGCGCTGCGGGTGCGCCGACCAGCGCGGTGCCGGTGAACGCGATCAGCAGGTGCGGTGAGAAGCACAGGTCGTGCGGCGGCCGGCCGGGCAGGCCGGCCTCGGTCCACAGCTCCTCGAGCAGGCCGAGGATCCAGGACTCCACCTTCGGCAGCGCCCGGTAGGGGCGGGTCAGCTCCATCGTGGTCGGCGCGAGGCTGGCCCACGGCAGGGCTCTGCGATGGGCGATCAGCGCGCCGGCCACGGCGTGCTGGTCCACCGCCAGGGCGTCCGGGCGGAAGGCCTGCACGGCCTGGTCGATGCCGCGCAGCGTGGTGCGGGCGTGCGGCACGATGTATCCGGCCCACCGCGACCTGACCGCGGCCATGCCCAGCTCGCCCTGGCCGCCGCGATGCGCGCGCAGTGGGATCGGGTGCACGCGCGCCTGCGGCCCGACCAGCGGGCGCAGGAAGCGTTCGGAGCCCGCCCAGGTCACCTCGTGGCCGCGCGCCTCGAGCTGCCTGGCGACCGCGGCGATCGGCAGCGCGTGGCCCATCAGCGGCAGCGTGACGAAGAGGTACCTGCTCACCGGCGCCCCCCGGCGGTGCGCGCGGCGACGTAGGCGGCCGCGTCGGCGAGGGTGAACTCGATGATCTGATCCAGCGCCAGGCCCGCCACGTGCGCGACCAGGTCCACCTGCTCGCCGTAGCGGCGGGCCAGCGCCTCGCCGAGCTCGGCCAGCTCGATGCTCTCCAGCAGCAGGTCCGCGTCCAGGCGGGTGTGCGGGCCGAGGGCCGCCAGCCACTGCTCGTCCTCGCCGGTGACCTCCCGCAGCAGCGCGGCGATCTGCGCGACCAGCGGGCCGTCCGCCGCGCCCGGCCCGGTGAGCGTCGTCGTGTCCTGCGATCCGCCGAGTGTCACGGGCGCGCCGCCGGTTCGGCTTCGGGCTGCGGCTTCACGGCGCGTACCGCGCCGTACGTCATGGCGCCGGTCTCGAAGCCTTTGAGCATCAGCGGGCCGGCGTAGAAGAACCCGAGCACGTCGACGCCGCGGTCGCGGGCCAGTTCGCGCATCGCCCGCGGGCCCTCGACCCTCGGCACCAGCGCGAAGGCCGGATCCCAGGAGTTGGCCACCGCCGCCGTCCAGTCCACCGCGGCGACGCGCTCGAACCCGGCCGCGGCCGCCAGCCGCTCGTGCTGCGGCAGCGAGGAGAAGCTCGGCATGACCTGGTGCCGCAGGATCTGCTTGACCAGCGCGTCCTCCTCCGCGCTCAGCTCCCCCTCGCGCACCGCCCAGGTCGCGATCGCCAGCACGCCGCCCGGCCGCAGCAGCCGCAGCGCCTCGGCGAAGAACGCCGCCCGGTCCGCGATGTGCATCAGGCTCTCCAGCGCCCAGATCGCGTCGAAGCACTCGTCTGGATATCCGGTGCGCAGCGCGTCCGCCTGGTGGAAGCGGGCCCGTCCGTCGAGTCCCGCGTCGCGTGCCTTCTGGCGCGCGCGCTCGACCTGGGCCGCGCTGAGCGTGACCCCGTCCACCGTGCAGCCCAGGCTCCCGGCCAGGTACAGCGCGGAGCCGCCGATTCCGCAGCCGACGTCCAGCACGTGCGCCCCGGCGCCGATGCCGGCGAACGCGACCAGCTCCCGCACCAGGCGGTCGGTCGCGGCGCGCCGGTCCGCGCCCTCGGCGCCCGGGGCCTCGCCGGGGTCCCAGTATCCGTGGTGGACGTGCTCGCCCCACAGATCCTCGTACAGATCAAGGGTCGTGTCGTAATAACGCTCCACCGCCGCGTTGAGCCCGGACGGCGCGGCGGAGGCGGGCGCGGCGCTCATGTCGACATCCACGGCGGCGAGTCTCCTGAAGATCCCCTGGAAGAATGCATTCGGAAATGGCTTTTCCGGGAGCACGGGAAAAGAGGCCGCGCTCCCCGGGAAATGAGCAGGCCGAACGCGGCCGCTTATTCGGCAGGCCGTCAAATCAGCCACTTGATGCGACCGCGGCGACGCTGGCGGCGCGGCGGCCGTGAAACTTACATTTACCTCGGATAACCAGCGAAGACATGGTATATACCAATCTCAGCTGGCGTAAAGACCGAATCTCCAGAGCTTGTGATCTGAGAAGGATTCGGCATACTGGCAGCTCAGACAAGGTAGTGCCTTGCCTTAGACCACCTACGTGCTGACCCCTCGCCAACACGATGACGAACATTAAATCAGTGCTGTCGGTCAGCGACGAGGTTGCCACGAGTGACTTCTTCCGTCAATTCCCCAATCCGTTCCAAGAAGCGGACCCTGTCATCCAGGTCGTGACCTGGGCAAAGAAAACCGATCAGACACAGGGTCTTGCGGCGCCCCAAATCCTGTGATGAGAATGGCGCCGAACGGGGGGTTGGCCACCGCTGAACCCCCGTCACCTCGCCGGTCCGACAAAGGGCCGGCTCCAGCCCGCCGACCGCTCACAACGGCGGGCACCCGCGACAGCACGCGCCGGGCCCGGTACGCCGGGCCTTTTGCACTCTGCGCCCAGCGCGCCGCACAACGCACCGCCATCAGGCAACACAGGCAACTTAGCCAAACGGCTCAAGACCGCGCCCGGTCTCAGTTCGCCATGCACCGGAGCGCGAAGGGGGAAGGTGTCTCGTGATCGACGGCGCGCACCCGCCGCTGGATCCAGGCTGGGTCGACGACGTGCTGCTGGCCGGCCGCCCGGCCGACCCCTGCCTCGACCTCGGCGCCCCGGTCACCCGACAGGCGCTCCGCGCACTCGTCGCCGACCAGCAGGCGGCACTCACCGCCGCTGGCCTGCGCGAGCGCGGCGTGGCCGCCCTGTGCCTCCCACCCTCCCTCACGTTCATCAGCACCCTGCTCGCGACATGGCGCATCGGCGCCCAGGCCATCCTGCTCGACCACCGGCTGACCCCCTACGAGGTGGACCGCGCGCTCACCCGACTAGCGCCCCAGGTCGTCGTCCGCGCGAAACAGGCACCCGACGGCGCGCTGCGCGGATACGCCCAGGTCGACGCAGAGGTCTCCGCCCGCCCCGGCCTGCCCGCCGCCGGACCGCACGCACTCGTCCAACTCAGCTCCGGCTCCACCGGCCCCTCCAAGGTCATCGGCCGCACCGCCGCCGACCTCATCGCCGAGATCGACCGGTACCGGCAGATCGACGGAGTACCGCGCGAAGGCGAACGCATCGTGTCGCTGGCCTCGATGGTCCACGTCCTGGGACTGGTCGGCGGCCTGCTCTACGGCCTGAGCGCCGGCGTACAGCTCGCGATCCCGCCACGCATGACACCGCACGGCATCCTCGACACCGTGGCCGCCAGCCGCGAGCCCACCACGCTGCTGGGCGTCCCCTTCCACATCGAACTACTCGCCTCCGTGGCCGAACCGCCGCCGCTGCCGCAGCTGACCGGGATGACCACCGGCGGCGAGCTGGTCCGCACCGGAGTGTACGAGTCCTTCGTCAACCGCTACGGCGTCCGGCTGGGCAACATGTACGGCATGACCGAGGCCGGCGTCATCGCCACCGACCTGTTCGGAGCCGGCCGCCCCGCCCTGCGCCCCGCACCCGGCCTGACCGTCCGCGAGCGCGACGGCGAACTGCACCTCGCGATGCAAAACTCCCCCTACCTCGGCGACACCGACCCCGCCCGCTGGTCCGACGGCTGGCTGCACACCCGCGACGCGGGCTCGGTCGACGCCGACACCGGCCTCGTGCGAGTCCTCGGCCGCCGCGACTCACAGGTCTCCGTCGGCGGACTCAAAGTCGACCTCACCGAGGTCGAGCACACGCTCGCCGACCTACCCGAAGTCGAAGGCGCGGTCGTCGTGTTCGACAAAGCCGTCGAGGCGTACATCATGCTGCGCACACCAGACGCCGAGACCCGCGTCAGGGAACTGCTGGCCCAGCGCCTCGCCGCGTACAAGCGACCCCGCGTCCTGCACATCGTCGACCAATTGCCGCGCACGGCGACCGGGAAGCTCGTGCGAGATCACAGCGTGCTGCGCGGCGCGAGGCAAGACCGCGAGGCCGCGCTGAACCTCACCCGCTGAGCACTCCATCGGGCCGCCCGCCCGCCAACGCAGCAGCCGACCAAGCCCGCGATCCGGGTCCGGTCGGCTCCGCGGGCGGCTGCCTCATCCCGCACCGCCGCCGCCCCCGCCCTCCCCCACCGCAGAAAGGACGCCTCCGAGATGACCGACGACGAAATCCGCGCGTTCATCATCCAGTCGCTCAGCGCGATGAACTACGACATCACCGACGTAGACGCCGACACCCTGCTCGGCCCGGCCGGAGCCGATCTCGAGTCGCTCGCACTGGCCGAGCTCTCCGTGCGGGTCGAGGACCAGTACGGCGTCCGGTTCGACGACGACGAGGCCGAGAAGCTCGTCGCGATGACCATCGGCGAGTTCGCACGGGCCGTGGCGCAGCGCGTCGAATCCGCGTCGGCGGCAGGGCGCTGAACGTGTCCGGCTTCCCTGAGCGCGCCGAGCTTCTCACCATGCTCGCGGCCTTCGGCGACCGCAGGCCCGAGCAGGTGCCGGAGAACATCGACTCGATGGAGCTGGCCTGGCTCATCCATCAGGTCGAGGAGCGCTACGGGCGGCGAATCGACCTCGACGATGCGGCACTGGCCCGCATGACGAGCGTCTCCGGCGCGGCCGAGGTGCTGCGCGACCACGTTTTCGAGGCGGCCGATGACTGACGCGATCGCCCTCGCCGATCCTCCGGTCGCACGGCGCGGCGCCGAGCCCGTCGTGATCACCGCGGCCGCCGTCTCCAGCGCGTTCGGGCGCGGAGTCGCACCGCTGCTCTCGGCGGCGCTCGAAGGCACACCCGGCTTCGAGACCGTGCGCCGCTTCGACGTCGCGGACCGGCGAGTCGGCGTCGCGGCGACGCTACCGGGATCACCCACGCTCGGCGACGAACTGGACCAGGTCATCCACGAGGCCTGCGACGAAGCCGGACTCTCCTCCGGCCGGCGCGCGCAGTGCCCGCTCTATCTCGCAGTGCACGGCGATCCAGACCTGCCACGAACGCAGGGCGCCGAGGCCAACGAGCACAGCGCGGCCGCCTTCGCACGATCAGTGGCAAAGCGCGCAGGACTGTCAACCGAAGCAGCCCGCGCATACACCTCCGCATGCGTCGCTGCCAGCACAGCAGTCGCCGACGCCGCAGCCGCCGTAGCCCGCGGACGCGTCAGCAGCGTCGTGATCGCAGCCGGTTACCTCGTCGATCCGGATCAATTCGCCCTCTTCGACGCAGGACGCGCACTCGCCCCCGACGGCCGAGTGCGGCCGTTCAGCGCGCGGCGCGGCGGACTGCTGCTCGGCGACGGCGTAGGCGCGCTCGTGGTCGAATCCACCTCGTCCGCCCAACGCCGCGGCGCCAAGATCCTCGCCAGACTCGCCGGGTGGGGCCGGGCCGGGGACGCCTACCACGTCTGCCGACCACGCCCCGACGGCGCCGGCCTCGCGCGGGCGATCACAGCGGCCATGCAGCGCGCCGCCATCCGCCCCGAGGCGATCGACTACGTCAACGCACACGGCTCAGGCACCGAACACAGCGACGCGGCCGAAGCTGCCGCACTGCACCTGGCGCTCGGCGAATCCGCCGCGACAATGCCGGTCAGCTCCACCAAATCAGTGCACGGCCAGGCGCTCGAAGCAGGCGCACTGATCGAGCTGATCGTGACGGTCCACGCACTGCGCGCCGGGCGCCTTCCGGTCAACGCCGGCTACCTCGGTCCAGACGAAGCCTGCCGGCTGAACCTCGTGCTCGAAACCGGACAAGAACGCCCGATCGACTACGCCCTCAGCATCAACAGCGCGTTCGGCGGAGCGAACACCGCACTGCTGGTAGGTGCACCGTGATGCCGCTGCACACCCCGAGCGCCGTGATGCCGGCCGAGGCAACCGACCCGGTCGGTGACGTGCCCCCAGTCCGCATCCTGCCGTCTCAGACTTCTGCGACAACGTTGGCAGACCGGGCGCAGGCAGCCGGCCTCGCCGTGCTCGCGGCCTCGGCCTGGCCCGAGTCTCCCGCCGACACCGCGCCACCCGCGGTCGCCGGATTCGTGAACTCCTCCTTCAGCCCGATGGCCGCGGAGGTGGCGCGGCGCTGCCTTCATCGGCGAGCGACCATCACCACGAACGCGGCCGAAGCCGCGTCGCCCTGCACTGCGGTCATCATCGCCAGCGCCCTCGGCGACCTGGCAAGCGCCCGACACGTAGCGCAAGCCGTCGACGCCGGAGTCCGGATCGGCCCGCTGCTGTTTTTTCAATGCGTGCCGAACGCAGTAGCGGGTCACGTTGCTGCCCAATTAGGACTTGTTGGGCCTGTTATCTCTGTCGGTGACGAGCGATCCGGGCTGGACGCCGCCGGACTGCTGATCGAGGACGCGGACGCCGACCAGGTGCTGCTGATCCGGGTCGAGCAGGCGGCCGCCGCGCACGACCGTGACCGCGCCGAGGCGGTCCTGCTCGCGGCCGGCGCCGCGACGCACGAGAGGAGTCGGACATGAGCGAGCGCAGCGTTGACGGTCGCGGTGTTGACGATCGCGGCGTTCGCCACCGCAATGTTCACGGCCGCGGCGTGGTGATCACCGGCATGGGGCTCGTGACGCCGGTCGGCGAGAGCGCCGACGCGATCATGTCGGCGATGTGCGAGGGCCGGTCGGGACTGAGCCGCCCGCCACAGGACCACCCGCTGGCCGAGTGCCTTGAGGTCGCGGGTTTCGCGCCGCCGATCGACCCGACCAGCGTGCTGCCGCCGCCCGAAACCCGCGTGGTGGACCGGTATGTCGTGATGGCGCTCAAGGCCGCCGCCGACGCGCTGGCCGACGCGGGACTCGTCGTGGGCCGCGATGCCGACCCGTTCCGGACCGCGGTGATCGTCTCCGGCACCGGAGGACTGGCCACCCTCGAGGACCAGGTGGTCACGCGCACGCAGCGCGGGCGCCTCGGCGTCAGCCCGTATCTGCTGCCCGGCATGCTGCCCAACATGGGCGCGGCCCGCATCGCCATCAAGTACGGAATCCGCGGCTACAGCTCGTCGATCGGCACCGCCTGCGCGGCCGGCGCCCAGTCGATCGGCGAGGCGACGCGGCTGCTGCGCGCCGGAGAGGCCGACGTGGTCGTCTGCGGGTGCAGCGAAGCCCCGCTGTTCCCGACCCTGGCCGACACCTTCTCCAATGCGCGGGCCCTGGCCCGCGGCTGGGCGCACGACCCGACCGCGGCGAGCCGCCCCTTCGACCGGCGGCGGGCCGGCCTCGTCCTCGGCGAGGGAGCCGGCATCTTCGTCCTCGAACGCGCGGAGCACGCGGACGCACGCGGAGCGGCCGCCTACGCGGACATCGTGGGCTGGGGCGCCACCAACGACGCGCACCATCCCACGATGCCGGACCCCGAGGGCGGCGGCGCCGCCGAATGCATCCGCCGGGCACTGGCCGACGCGCACATCGCGCCCGGCGACGTGGGCTACCTCAACGCGCACGGTACGAGCACGAAGCTCGGCGACGTGGCCGAGGCCCGCGCGATCCGCGCCGCGTTCGGCGCACACCTGCCGCCGGTCAGCTCCACGAAAGCGGTCACCGGGCACATGCTCGGCGCCTCCGGGGTCGCCGAGGCCGCGGTCACCGTGCTGGCGCTGCGCCGCGGGCTGCTGCCGCCGACGCAGAACCTCGACGACCCGGATCCGGACTGCGACCTCGACCACATCCGCAAGGCGCCGCGCCAGGCGCAGGCCGGCTACGCCCTGTCGAACTCGTTCGGCTTCGGCGGCCACAACATCAGCCTCGTCTTCGGACCGCCGAGCACCCGGCTCGCCCGCGCGGTCTGACGCACCGCAAGCCATAAACCAGACCCCTCAGACCCGATCCGTGAAGTCCGTTCCGCGCCGCCACACCATGCGGCCGCCGGCGAAAGGAAGGTGAGCGAAGTGGACGTGCTCGCTGTCGACCACGTCGAATTCTTCGCGGGCGACGCCCGGCAGGCGGCCTTCGTGCTGTGCCGCGCGTTCGGCTTCCGCGTCCTCGGCCAGGGCGGCCCGGACACCGGCGCGCCGGGACGGCGCAGCCTGCTGGTCGGGCAGGGCGAGAGCAGGGTGCTGCTGACCTCCGGCCTGGCCGCGCACCATCCGGCCGCCGAGTACGTGGCCAGGCACGGCGACGGCGTCGCGACGATCGCCTTCCGGGTGGAGGACGCCGCGGCCTCGTACGCCGAGTCCGTCGCGGCCGGCGCGACGCCGCTGCAGCAGCCGCGGGTCTACGAGCACGACGGCGAACGGATCGTCACGGCCGTGGTCTCAGGCTTCGGCGACGTGGCGCACCGCCTGGTGGAGCGCAGCGGCCCCGGAGCCGGATTCCTGCCCGGCCTGGTGGAGAGCGCCGACGCGCCGGCGCCCGGCGCCCCGGACCTGCTCACCGCGATCGACCACGCCGCCTTCTGCGTGCCGGCCGGCGAGCTGGAGCCGACGGTGCACCACTACCGCAAGGTCTTCGGGTTCGAGCCGATCTTCGAGGAGTACGTCGAGGTCGGCGACCAGGGCATGTTCTCCCAGGTGGTGCAGAGCCCGTCCGGCGCGGTGACCTTCACCCTGATCGAGCCGGACGTGAGCCGCCGCCGGGGCCAGATCGACGACTTCCTTGCCTGGCACGGCGGCGCCGGGGTCCAGCACGTGGCGCTGAGCACCGACGACATCGCCGGGGCGGTGGACGCCTTCGCCGCCCGCGGCGCGGGGTTCGCGCCCACGCCCGCCGCCTACTACGAGCAGCTCGGCTCGCGGCTCGGCCCGATCGACATCCCGGTGCAGCGGCTCAGCTCGCGCGGGATCCTGGCCGACCGGGACCACTGGGGCCTGATGTACCAGATCTTCGCCAGGTCCATGCACGTGCGCAGCACCTTCTTCTGGGAGCTGATCGAACGGCACGGCGCGCGCACGTTCGGCACCAGCAACATCCCCGCGCTCTACGCGGCGAAGGAGCGGGAGCTCTCCGCCGTGCGCAACCCGGCGCCCACCGAAACGCGGAGGCCTGCGTGAGCATCTCGCCCATGTCCATCTCAACCGTGCCCATCTCAACCGTGCCCAGCTCAACCGCGTCCGTTCCCCCGCTCACCGAGGCGGAGCGCGAGCTGCTGCCCACCGACGACGAGGTGGCGCATTACGAGGAGCACGGCTGGTATCTGACCAAGAAGCTGCTGACCGACGAGGAGATCGACGAGCTGGTCGACGCGAGCGAGCGGTTTTACGCCGGCGCGCGCAGCAGGACCCTGCCGCTGCGGCCGCCGCGCCTGGCGTACTGGGAGCCGGGCGACGGCGCCGTGCAGCGGCACAACGACTACATCCACGTCGAGAGCGACCCGATCGCGCGGATCCTGCGCAAACCGCTGATCGGCGCGGTCGCGGCGCGGCTGGCCGCGACGCAGCGGATCCGGCTGTTCCAGTCCACGCTCATCCACAAGCCGCCGGTCGCCGACGAGCCGAGCAACATCGTGCCCTGGCACTTCGACAAGCACTACTGGGCGACCTGCGCCTCCGAGCGGATGCTGACCGCGTTCATCCCGTTCCACGACTGCGGCCCGCGCATGGGCACGATCACCATGATCGACGGCAGCCACCTGTGGAAGGAGATCGGCCGCGAGGACTCGATGACGAAGCACTTCGCGGATCGCGACAAGTCAGACCTCGAACGCGTCCTGGCCGAGAACGCGGCCTACAACAACGCGCAGGTCCGCAAGGTGCAGATGGAGATTCCCAAAGGACACATGAGTTTCCATCACTGCCGCACCTACCACGGCAGCGGGCCGAACCGCAGCGACCGGCCGCGCCGCGCCGTCTCGCTGCACCTGCAAGACGGGGACAACGAATACCGCCGGTTCGAGCTGAGCGACGGCGCCGCCGTGACGTACAACCACGACGCGCTGGTGCGCCGGCTGCCCGATGGCCGCCCCGACTACGCCGATCCCGAGTACTGCCCGGTGATCTGGAGCGACGGTACCCAAAACTTCACCACCGAACTCGGCGGCGCCGCGCTCGGCTGAGCCACGACCGTCAGGAGGAGCCATGTCGCGCTACGACTGGGGACGCAGACACCCGGGGATCGACCGGCTAGAGCAGCGTATCGGCACGGCGCGCGAGCGCGTGGTCGGCCACCCGCTCTACGCCCGCCTCACCGACCTGCCCGCGATCCGCACGTTCCAAGAACACCACGTGTTCGCGGTGTGGGACTTCATGTCCCTGCTCAAGTCCCTGCAACGCTCACTGACCTGCGTCGAGGTGCCATGGGTGCCGACCGGGCCGACCGGCAGCAGACGACTGATCAACGACATCGTCCTGGTCGAGGAGAGCGATGAGCTGCGCGGCGGCTTCATCAGCCACTTCGAGCTCTACCTCGGCGGCATGACCGAGGCCGGCGCGGACACCGGCCCGATCACCGCGTTCCTGCGGCTCTTGCGCGCGGGGCGCCCGGTGCCGCAAGCCCTGGCCGAGGCGCAGGTGCCAACGCCGAGCGCCGAGTTCGCCGCCACCACCTGGCGGTTCATCGAGCAGGCTCCGGTGCACGCCCGCGCCGCCGCGTTCGCGTTCGGCCGCGAGGATCTGATCCCGGAGATGTTCCAGCAGGTCATCGCGGTCAACGAGCTGGTCGGCGGGCTCGACACCTTCGTCGACTACCTGGCCAGGCACATCGAGGTCGACGGCGAGCAGCACACCCCGATGGCCATGCAGATGCTGGCGGACCTGTGCGGCGAGGACGAACAGAACTGGGAGGACTGCGCGCAGACGGTCAACGCCGCGCTCGCGGCGCGGGCCCGGCTCTGGGACGGCATCCTCACCGCGATCGGCGAGCCGGCACACGCGCACGCGGGCGGCGCAGACCGCGCAGACCGCGCAGACGGCGCAGACGGCGCTGACGGCCCGGACGCAGTGACCGTCGCCGCGAGTGGAGCGGCACTCTGACCGGTTCGCGGCTGCACGCAGAAGGGACTCCCATGGGTCACGATGCCGATCTCGAGAGCGCTGATGTCGACAGCGCTGATCTCGACACTGCCAGCATCGACAGCGCCGGCTTGCACCACGCCGGCGTCGATCGGGCCGGGCTGTATCGGACCGTGCGGTTGATCCGGCGGTTCGAGGAGCGCGCGATCGAGCTGGTGCGCTCGGGCGTGATCGTCGGCGGCATCCATCCGTACATCGGCGAGGAGGCGATCGCGGCCGGGGTGTGCGCGGCGCTGCGCCGCGACGACTTCATCACCAGCACCCACCGCGGCCACGGGCACGTGCTGGCGAAGGGAGCCGATCCGGCGCGGATGCTCGCGGAACTGGCCGGGCGCGTCACCGGGCTCAACCGCGGGCGCGGCGGGTCGATGCACGCGGCCGACTTCGGCATAGGCATCCTCGGCGCCGACGCGATCGTGGGCGCGGCGGCCCCCATCGCGGCGGGCGCGGCCTGGGCGTCCCGGCGGACCGGCGTCGACCGGGTCACCGCGGCGTTCTTCGGAGACGGCGCGGTCAATCAGGGCGTCGTGCTCGAGACCTTCAACCTGGCCGCGCTGTGGCGGGTACCGGTCGTGTTCGTCTGCGAGAACAACGGGTTCGCCACCTCGACGCGGACCGAGGACGCGGTAGCCGGCACGATCACCGGACGCGGCGAGGCCTTCGGCATTCCCGCGCACACGGTCGACGGCATGGATCCAGAAGCCGTGTACGCGGCGGCCGCCGAGGCGGTGGCCCGTGCTCGCGCAGGCGACGGACCGTCACTTCTCGAATGCGTGACCTACCGGGTCGATGCGCATCACACCTTCGAGTACGCAGCCCGGCCGCGATATCGCAGTGCTGAAGAGGTGGAGGCCGCGCGAGCGCGCGATCCGCTGGAGATCCAGGGCGCGCGATTGCCGGAACCGGTGCGTGCGCGGATCGACGCCGAGATCGAGGAGCTGCTGACGGAGGCGGTGCTGTTCGCCGCCGGCAGCCCGCATCCGGATCCTGACTCGGCGCTGGACTACCTGTACGCCGACGGCACCCGGACCAGGAGCGGGGTGGGCTGATGGCCAACCAGTCTTACCTCAAGGCCCTCAATCGGGCGCTCGGCGACGAGATGGCGCGCGATCCGGCGGTGTGCGTCTTCGGCGAGGACGTCAGGTCCGCCGCCACCAACGTCACGGCCGGCCTGCTGACCCGGTTCGGCCCGCAGCGGGTGCTGGACACGCCCATCTCCGAGCAGGCCTTCACCGGCTTCGCCACCGGCGCGGCGCTGGCCGGCCTGCGCCCGCTGATCGAGTTCCAGATCCCGGCGCTGCTCTTCCTCGCCTTCGAGCAGATCGCCGACCAGGCGCACAAGCTCTCGCTGATGACCGGCGGCCAGGCGCGCGTGCCGGTGACGTACCTGGTGACCGGCTCGGGTTCGCGCGAGGGCTGGGCCGGGCAGCACTCCGACCACCCCTACAGCCTCTTCGCGCACGTCGGGGTAAAGACCGTGGTGCCGGCGACCGTCCGGGACGCGTACGGCCTGCTGGTCGCGGCCATCCGGGACGACGACCCGGTCGTGCTCTTCGCGCCGTTAGGAGCGTTGCGCCGCCGCGAGGATCTGGACTTCGCCGACGTGCCGCCGGTGCCGCTCGGGGTCGGCCGGGTGCAGCGCCCGGGCACGCAGGTGACCGTCGTCGCGGTAGGGCACCTGGTTCACGACGCGCTCTCGGTGGCCGAGGAGCTGGCCGGTGAGGTCTCGGTCGAGGTCTTCGACCCCAGATCGGTGCATCCCTTCGACTGGTCGGGCCTGGCCGCCAGTCTCGAACGCACCGGGCGGCTCGTCGTGTTCGACGATGCGAACCGGTCCTGCGGCATCGGCGCCGAGATCGTGGCCGCGGCGGCCGAGAGCATGCGGCTCGTCGCGCCGCCGAGGCGGGTGACCCGGCCGGACGGCGCGGTCCTGCCGTTCGCCCTCGAACTCGACCGGGCGCTGCAGCCGAGCCGGGAGCAGTTGCGCGCGGCGATTCTGACGACCGTCGGATCGGCGCAGCTCGCGGGAGCGGCACATGGCTGACGAGACACAGCACCCCGAGAAAGAGCACCCGAAACAGCGCTACCGAAACTGCGCTGCGGCGCGGGCCCGGGTTCCGAACAAGAGGGAGAGAACGCCATGAGTATCGCCGGCATCCGGGCGGCGCTGGCCGCGGATCCCGAGCTCGGTGCGGGCAACGTGCTGCCGAAGCTGATCGAGCACGGCGCGCCGCTGGACGGTCCGGGGATCGCCTTCGACCGCGCGGTGGACGGCCTGCCTGCCTGGCAGGGGCTCACCCTCGGGCAACTGCACGAGCGCGTCAGGGCCCGTGCCGCGTGGCTGGTGCGCCGGGGCGTCGGCCCCCGCGACCCGGTCGCCGTTCACGTGTCGAGCTCGGCCGACTGCTTCCTGAACACGCTGGCGCTGAACTGGATCGGCGCTATTGCGGCCCTGATGAATCCGGACCTGCCCGCGGACGTGGCGGCCGAGTACATCAGGCGGCTGCGCGGCACGGCCCTGCTCACGGACGCGGAGCACCGGCAGCGGCTGGCCGGCCAGGACCTCGCCGTCGGCCTCGTGATCGACGCGGCCGACACCGGCACCGGCGATCCGGGCGCCGCTCCCCCGCCGTACCGCCTGCACCCCGATGATCCGATCGCCATCACCCATTCGTCCGGCACCACGCGGATGCCCGCGGCGGTCGTGCATTCGCACGGCAGCCTTTTCGCGGCGACGCGGATGATTCGGCTCGGCTCGCCTCGCGCGCAGGGCACCGAGCGGATCCTCAGCGCTCTGCCCTCGGCGCACGCGGCCGGGATCATGACGGTCAACCACGCGCTGTGCAATCGCAGCGAACTGCTTTATCTCTCGCAGCAGCGCGACGGCGCCACGATCCTCGACGCGATCGCCCGATGGCGGCCGACCGGTGTCTTCGGCTTCGCGGTCACCTGGGCCGAGCTGGCCAGGTTCGATCTGACCGAGTATGACCTTGACTCGGTGTCGCTGTGGTTCAACACCGGGGACTGCGCGCACGAGCCGCACGTCCGGCACCTGGTCGCGGCCGGTTCGCGCAACACCGTCACCCGCGACGGCGTCCAGCGGGTCCCCGGCTCGAGCTTCGTGGACGGCCTCGGCTCCACCGAGATGGGGCACTCGGCCTTCCACATCACACACCGCACCGACACCGAGCGCTACGGCCGGTGCGTCGGCAGGCCGCACGTGTTCGCCGACGTCGCGCTGCTCGACCTGGCGACCGGGCGAGAGGTGCCGATCGGCGAGGTCGGCCACTTCGGGCTCAAGGCGCCGACCCTGGCGCCGGGCTACTGGAACGACTCGGTGAACACCTATCGCAACCGGCTCAACGGCTACTACCTGACCGGCGACCTGATGTACCGGGACGACGACGGCTACTACTACCACGTGGACCGTGCGGTCGACTCGGTGGACCTCGGCGGCGGCGAGTGGCTGTACACGGCCATGTCCGAGGAGCGCATCCTCAAGGCGTGTCCGGATGTGCGCGACTGCACCATCGTCGCCGCGACGGCGACCGGCGGCGTGTTCACGGACGTGCTGTTGAGCCTGCACACCTGGGCCGACCCGGGCGTGGACCGCACCGCCGCGATCCGGGCCGCCCTGACCAGCGCCGCCGCGGCGACGCTGCGCAACGTCGTCGTGATCGACGACGGGCAGCTGATCCTCGGCCCCACGGGCAAGGTGCGCAAGTTCCTGATGCGCCAGCGGCATCTGGCCGAGACGGCGGCGTGAATGCCGAGCAGAGCTGAGGAGCGGAGGAACGCGCCGTGACCGCGCTGCTGGACGTCGCGGTCCACCTTCCCGGGCAGCGGACGACCGTCGATGACGTCGCCTCCCGGTACAGGCTCACGCCAATGCAGGTCAAGGTCTTCCGCAGGTATCACAAGCTCGGCGAGGTGCGCCGGGACCCGGACGGCGACCTGATCGACCTGCTGCGCGCCGCCGTCGCCGGACTCGACGGCCTGCGCGGCCGCGAACAGCACGTCCGCTATGTCGTGCACGCGCGCACGTTCCCCTCCGTCGTCCCCTATCCGCTGCACCCGGTGCACGAGCTGTGCCGCGAGCTCGGGCTCGAGCGGGCCAGCGCGTTCGCCGTCGGCCACCACGCCTGCGCGTCCGGGCTGCTCGCGCTGGACGTCGTCGGCCGCCTGCTCGCCGCCGATCCCGATCCCGGCGCCCTCGCGCTCGTCCTGGCCGGGGAGAAGACGTTCACCGCCGAGGCCGAGATCCTGCCGGACACCACGTTCTTCAGCGAGGGCGCCTCGGCTTGCCTGGTCGGCGCCGACGGCCCGCGTGACCGGATGCTGGCTTACGCCGTGGACCAGCGCGCTGAGTACGACGACGACGCCGAGGAGGTCGCGCTGGCTTTTCAGCGCGACTACGCGCAACTGCTCGCGGACACGATCCGGGCCGCGCTCGAGCGTGCGGCGCTGCCTCTCGGCGCGGTCAGCGCCCTGCTTCCGCACAACGTGAACGCGCCGATCTGGCGGCAGGTCTGCCGGATCCTCGGCTTCCCGCTGGACCGGGTCGTGCTCGACAACCTGGCCGCATACGGCCACGTGTTCTGCGCGGACGCCTTCATCAACTACCGCACCGCCGTGCGCCGGGAGCTGCTCAGTCCCGGCGACCACTACGTGATGGCCGCGGGAGCGGGCCGTGGCGCGGCCTTCGCGGCCATGGTTTTCGAGCACTGACACACTGCGCCGGACGACTGGATAAGGGAGCGAACATGACCGAGCTGGACACCGCGGCCGATCCCGGGCTGCGCGATCGCGTCGTCGACGAGATATGCGGGCTGCTGCCGCGCGTACTCAAACGCGAGGTCTCCGGCGCGACGGCCGACACCACGCTCATGGAGGCGCTCGGTCTGAGCTCCACCGCCGCGCTGGAGCTGGTCCTCGAACTCGAGGAGCGCCTGGAGCGGGAGATCAGCGTCGAGGAGCTGGGCCGCGACGACTTCGCCACCATCGGCACGCTGGCCGGCTACATCGCCGCGAATCTGCTGCCCGAGGAGGATTGATGGCCTTCTCGGCGGTCGCGCCGCGCCGCGACGCCGCTGAACAAGCCGAACCCGCCGGCCTCGGCGACCCGGTATTGACGCAGGACCGGGCGGGTCACGCTTGGGGTGTGCGCGGGGCGGTGCGGATGGCGTTCCCGCAGCCGGCGCAGCAGGTTCACGACGCGGCGTACGCCGCGCGGCTCGACCTCTACATGCAGGACATGTTGCGCGAGCACGGGCTCGATGCGTCGTCCGACGATCGCGATTGGACTGGCTGGTCGTATAGCGAGATGGCGACCGCGCTGATCCAGCGTGCCGTGCCCGCGCACGAGAGCGTTGATCTGCTCGTGCTCGCGTACGCCATTCCGGACATCAACCCGGGCCGCAACATGGCCGCGCTGCTCAGCGGGCGCTGTCCGGGCAAGCCGCTTGCGTTCGGCCTCACCGATCAGGGCGTTGTGGCGCCGTTTACCGCACTGCGCCTGATCCGGGAGTATGCGCGGACCGCCGGGCTGCACCGCGCCCTGCTCCTTATCGTCGAGCAGGCCGCACTCCCCTACCGGGCAAGCGACGAAGTCGCGATTCCTGTCGGCCACACCGGTGTCGCCCTGCTTCTCGGGGACTCCCCGCGCGTGCCGAACTCGGCGCCGCCGCTGCGGCTCGGACCGATCGTCACGCGAGCTGGAATCCGCGAGGGCGCGATTGAGCAGGAGCTCAAGGCGCTGTCCGCGGAGCACTCCGCGTCGACGGTGATCTTCGGGTCGTCGTTGTCGGACCGGGCCGGTCACGCGGGCGCCATCGCGTCGGCGGGCGGCGGCAGGGTGCGCGTAGCGCAACCCGCGCAGCCGCTCACCGGCTTGTGGTGGGAACTCGCCGGCGAACTTGACGCACGCGTCGGCTCGCCGCGAAGCATCGCGCTGTGCGACTACGACTCGGTACAGGGCTGCGTCAGTCTGGCATTGCTCGGTGCCCACAGCGCTTCCGGCCACTCCCACGTCCGGGTCACAACGCGGAAGGGCTCGGCACCGATCAGCGCGACCGCGGCGCAATAGCCCGGTGGGGCCTCCAGATCCGCGACGCGGACCGGGTCCGGCGAAACGGCGGGCTGATGGACCGTCAGCGGGCCGGGGCCGTGCGCCGGTGCCGCGAGGCCCAGTATCAGACGGGAGCCGGCCGCTTTGACCAGCGCCTCCTTGCGGGCCCACAGTCGGGCGAACACGGCTCGCTGTTCGGCCGCGTCTTCGGCGGCGAGCACGAGCCGCACTTCTTCCGGCGGGAAATACCGCCGCGCCAGCGCTGCCGCCGTGGAATCGCTCGCCAACCGCTGGATATCGACGCCGACCGGACGCGACGCCGAGACCGCGACCATGCAGAATTCGTCCGAGTGCGACAGGTTGGCCTCGACGCGCCGCTCGTGTCCGCTCAGATGTGGCTTGCCATGCGGCCCGAGCTTCCACGCGACCTGCGACGGAGCGACGCCGATTCGGTCGCCGACGATGCAGTGCAAGGCGGCGTGTGCGATGACGTATTCGCGCCGGTCCGCCTCTGAGAGGCAGGCTTCGGCGCGCGTGCGCTCGTCCGGGCCGAGCAGCGCGCGCAGGTTCGCCAGGTCCGGGCATGACGCGCGGCCGTCGATCAGCCAGATTTCCACCGTGTCCGCGCCGTCGCCCATGAAACGGAAGTATCCCAACTCTGATGACCAGCGAGCATGCGGCGGCCACGCGAAGCCAAGGCGGCGCCGACTTCGCGGAGGCCGCCGATCCGTACTGTCTGGGTCCTGACGAGGCGCAGGCGCTGCTGGCCGGGCATCCGTGGCGTCGCTTCGCAGTGCTCGGGGACAGCATCGCGGAGGGTGTCGCGGAACCGATGCCCGGCTACAGCCCGCTGCCGCTGGCGGATCGGGTCGCCGCCGAACTGGACCGCGCCGGTCCCGGCACCGCGTACCTGAACCTCGGCCGCCGTGGTCTGCGCACGCACGAGGTGCGCGCCACGCAGTTGGATACCGCGCTGGCATTCCGGCCGGACCTGGCGCTCGTCGTGTGCGGAGCCAATGACGCATTGCGGCCCGGCTACGAGACGCGTGCCGACGGCGTTGACCGGGATCTGGCGGCGATGGTCGAGGCCTTACAGACACGAGGAGCGCGGGTGATCACCTTGTCGATCTTCGTGCGGTCCCTGTATCCGAGCCTGCCCGCGTGGCTCCAGCCGTCGCCGACCGAGCGCATGGCGACCCTTGGCCGCCGCACCAACGCGCTCGCGGCCCGACTCGGTACGACGCACGTCGACCTCGCCGACCATCCCACCGCCCGCGACCCGCGCACGATCAGCAGGGACGGGCTGCACGGCAACGGCCGCAGCCAGGCCGTCGCCGCGGCCGAGATCGTCCGCGCGCTCGGCGCATTACTGCCGCTGCCGCACACGCACGCCGCTCGGTTCACACCGGAGCAGGAGCGCGGCGGATAGTGTCGATCACATGACCGCTAACCCGCCGATGACCACGCCGGACGAACCTCCGCTCGCGGCCACGCCCGAGGGCGCGCCCGGGGCGTGGCGCGCGGATCAGCTGCGGCGGATCATCAGTGGCGTAGGCGCCGGTCGTGGGCGGGAATCCGGCTGGCACGCGGGCTTCGGCACCCTGCTCGCGCTCGCCGTGCTCGTCGGCGTACTGGTCGGTGTCGCCACGGATCTGCTTCAGGCGTACCTCGATTCGCCCTGGCTCAGCCTGGTGAACTCGGCGAGTCCGTGGCTCGCCCCGGCGTTCGCGGTCGGGATCGGGGCGCGCCGGTACTGGCATGCGGCCGTGGCGGGACTGGTGACCTGCGTGGTGGAGCTGATCGCTTACGACGTGACGGCCCACCTGCGCGGCATCGCGGTCGGCAGTGGAATCACCGCGTTCTGGGCCTTGTGCGGCGTGATCGGCGGGCCGACGTTCGGTGTCGCCGGGAAGCTGTGGCGGTCGGCGCGCGGGCCGGTTCGCGGGCTCGGGCTCGCGGTGCTGGCCAGCGCGTTCCTCGGTGAGGCGGCCATCGCGTACGGGCTGTATCTGGGCTACTACTCCAGCGCGGCGCTGTTCACGGTGATCGGCATCGTCCTCATCGCGGCGTTGGGCCGACGCGGGCGCCAACACGTGCGTAGCTGTCTTTGGATGCTCGTGACGCTTCCGGCCGCAGTGGTCGGCGAGCTGCTGCTGCATCTGGTCTACAGTCAGACCTTTTGATCCTCAGGTCGCGCCCCGGCCGGGAGATCCGGCCAGGGCGCGGCCCGCTGAGGTGGGGTCAGCTGTTCGGTACCGTGTCGACGAAGCTGGCGGCGGCCGACTGCAGTCCGGCCACGTTGCTGCTCACCTGCGCCGGGGAGAGGGCGACGCCGCCGGCGAAGTAGACCCAGCCGACCTGCTCCTCCCAGCTGCGCGGGGTCGAGCTGCCGTTCAGGTAGCCGTTGATGAACCACTCGTTGAAGTCGATGGTCAGGTTCCCGCGCGGATAGTACTTGCCGCTGGTCGACCAGTACTGGCTGCCGTCGATGTAGTACGTGACGGCGCCGCCGTGCACGGTCATCACCAGCGTGCGCCAGCCGGCGTCGCTCGCGGCGACGCTCGTGGAGCTGTTGTCCTGCGAGTAGGGGCTGTCGCAGTACGATAACCAGGTGGTGGTGTACATGCGCGGGCCGTTGACGCCCCAGCCGCCGTTGGGCAGGTATTCGAAGTCGTTCTCGCTGTAGTTCGGGTCATCGCAGCTGGCCAGCGGCGAGATCGTGTAGAAGGTCTCGTTGACGTCGTCGCCGTTCGGCCCGGAGATACGGCAGGATTCTGAGTCCGACGCCGGGGTTCCTGCCGATCCCGCTCAGCCTGGGCAACTTCGCCGACGCGATCCAGACCATCGAGCCCACGGTGACCAACCCGGACCAGGCCGACCTGCTCGACGTGCCGCTCTACTCCCCGGTCCTGCTGATCGAGCGCACCACGCGCGCCGCGACCGGCCGCATCGTCGAGTTCGCCCGCTCGATCTACCGGGGCGACCGGTACCGGATCACCTCCAAGCTGCGCTTCGACAGCTCGTCGGGTTGACGCCGCCGGCCGTCCGGATCTGACCTCGCTTCGATCACGGCGAGGGCGTGTGGCCGACCGCGGTCCGGTCGGCCACACGCCCGGTCCACGCGAGTGCGGTCGCGTGGTCTTAGCGCGGCGCTGCGCGTCGGCGGTCAACGCAGCGCCGCGCGGTCATAGAGGCGGTGTTGTCATGGAGGCTGTGGTCACGGGGCTAGGGTCCAGCGCTGGTTGAGTCCTCCGTTCGAGGGCCACTGGATCACGGCGGTACCCGGCGCGGTGCCGCCGTTGGACAGGTCGATCAGCTGGCTGTCGTACACGCTTTGCAGCGCGATCACGCCGGGCCCTTCGTCGACGAGCGTCCAGCGCGAGTTGCTGTTGCCGTCGTCCTGGTACTGGATCAGCTGGGTGCCCTGCGTGGTCGTCGGGCCGGGGATGTTGACGAGTTTGCCGCTGTTCGCGTTGACGATCGTGTAGGCGCCGCCGGACTGCTTGACGAAGGTCCAGCGCTGGTCGCTGCTGCCGTTGTCGGACCATTCGAGCAGCTGCGCGCCGTTCGCGGTGGAGTCGTTGTTCACGTCCAGCCGCCCGCCGGTCAGCCAGTTCTCCACGCGGTAGCCCTGGTTGGCGTCCGGGACCGGCGTCAGCGTCCAGCGCTGGTTGGCCCCGCCGTTGGACGGCCACTGGATCACCGGGGCGCCCGCGCTCGTCGAGGCGCCGGAGACGTCGGCCAGCAGTCCGTCCGAGACTGCGGTCAGCGTGTAGGAGCCGCTGCCTGCCGAGGCGAACCGCCAGCGCGAGTCGCCGGCGTTGTCGTCAGCCTTCTGTATCAGCTGGGCTCCCTGCGCGGCGGACGGAGCGGTCAGTTGCAGCCGGCTGGTGCGGTTGACCACCTTGTAGGTGCCGTCGCCGACCGGGACCAGCTGCCACTCCTGGTCGAGGGCGTTGTCAGCGCTCTGCTGCACGATCGCGGCGCCCGAGGCGGTGGAGTCGCCGGAGACGGCCAGGTTCATGCCGCTGTTGACGTTGACGATGTTGTAGGACATGGCGGTGTAGGTGACCGCGCTCGTCGGTGTGACCTTCAGCAGCGCCGAGCCGTGAGCGGGCAGCGCGGCGCTGTAGCCGGTGGAGAAGCTGCCCAGGTCGGCGTGGGACCAGTCGTCGTGCACGCTCGCCGCGGAGCCGGTGAAGCCGATGTCCTGCCAGTTCGCCGCGACCGTGGCGGCCGAGTCGGCGAGGTTGAAGAGGGCGAGCGTGTAGCTGCCGTCGCCGTTCGGCGCGTACCAGGCCTGCGACGTGGTGGTCGCGTCGACCGGGCGCGCCGGGTGGCCGGCCTGGTCCACGGCCAGCACCTCGGGGTTGGTGATCAGGCCGAGGTCCGTCGAGTCCAGGTTCGTCAGGTCCACGCCGAGGGTGAGGTTCGAGTTCTCGATCGCCCACAGCGTCAGCTGGGTCTTGCGCTCGTCCAGGGTCAGGCCGTCGTTGCTCCCGTTGCCCACCTCGATCGAGTCCAGGTCGTTCCAGCCGCCGGTGACGCCGTCGCCGATCCAGCGGGCGGCGTCGGTGAAGCGGCCCTTGACGTTGTTCCAGTCGGTGAGCGGGAAGGAGGAGCCGTTCGAGCCGCAGTAGCACTCGATGTCGCCGTCGATGCGCCAGCCGTTCGAGTACTGCTGCCAGGAGGCGATGTCGGCGGTGGTCAGCGAGTTGGACAGCTCCAGGTGGATGGTGCGCCCGCTCTGGTTGAGCGCCTGGGCCCAGTGCTGGACGTCGGCGACGGCCTCGGTGTCGCCGTCGTTCGGGCTGACGCCGTCCACCTTGAGGTAGTCGATGCCGTATCCGGCCAGCTGGTCGGCCCAGGAGTTGAGGTAGGCCTGCGCGGCGGCCGGGTTCTTGGCGTAGTCGATGTAGTACATGACGTTGCCGAAGTTGTAGTTCGTCTCGTGGCTGCTGGTGTCCGAGACGATGTCGCGGGCGTGGTACGAGGTGCCTTCGATCGGGGTGTTCTGGTTGTACGCGGCGACCGGGATGCCGGGCGTGAGGTACATGCCGAACTTCTCGCCGAAGCCGTGGATGTAAGAGCCCAGATTCGCCATGCCGTCGGGGAATTTGGAGGTGTCCGTCACCCAGCGGCCGTAGCTGTCGACGGTGGTGGAGGGGTTGAGGTACCAGAAGTCGTCGAGGTTGACGTACTTGTATCCGGCGGCGACCAGGCCGGAGGTGGACATGGCCTGCGCCTGGGCCTTCATTTTGGCCTCGGTGGGCGAGCCGCGCAGAAACGACCAGCTGCTCCAGCCCATCAGCGGGGTGAGCGCGGCCCCGTTGTTCTGCGCCCTGGCCGGGGTGCGCGGCCCGGCCACCGCGAACAGGGCGAGGGCGAGCGCGAGGCAGGCGGTGAAAAGGCGGCGCGGTCCGGTTCGCGGGGGCGGTCCGGTTCGTGCGGGCGGTGCTGATGCGATGCGCATGTTCGGACTCCTCGTTGCACGGTGGGTGTCGGGCGCCGCCGAGAAACAAACAGAAAAGCAAACATCACAACATTCATTAGAAAATTGTTAAACGAAAGTAAACGCAACCTCCCAAGGCGTCAAGTAGTCGGAGGTCTGCGGGCGTGCGAAGGGCCTACACCTGGAGAAGGTGTAGGCCCTTGACTTGCTGCCGCCGTATCGGCCTACCAGAGGTCGGAGCGCGGAGCGAAGGAGACGCCGCGGAACACGTCGCCGGGGCGGGCCGTGCGCAGCGTGCTGAACTGCTCGTCGGCGGGCAGGGTGATGGCCGCGGTCTCATCGGTGATGGCGACCAGCTTGTTCGGGTCGGCGCCGTAGTCGGACACGCCGCCGATCGAGGTGGTGACGCCGTAGAGGGTCACGGTGCCGTCGCGGTCGACCTTGCCGGTGAAGTTGCGGATGCCGTCGACGGCGGGCGTCCAGGGCCGGCCGGTGACGGCGTTCGTGCCGGCCGGGAGGCCGGGGACGGTGTACGGCACGCCGAGTCCGAGCCCTGCGTTGAGGGTGTAGTCGTAGGTCCAAGCGCCGTTCACCAGCGACCACTTCTGGATGCCGGCGAGGTTCTCCGCCGCGGCGTCGGTGTAGGTTCCGTTGCTGAAGGCGTCCGAGCCGTTGCCCGAGTCGGCGACGTAGAGCGTGGTGGGGTTGGCGAACCACAGGGCGCCGAACGCGGCGGTGTTGGCCGGAGCGCCCGTGTCCGGGGTCTTGATCGACTTCGCCAGCGCGGTCGGGAACCCGGCCAGGACGCACATGTTGCCCGCCGGCTGGCCGGTCACCGGGTCGTAGGCGTCGGGAGTCGAGGGAAGCGGCGCTCCGGGGACGGGCAGCCCGACGCCCTGCGGGCAGGCCTTGCCGGTGGTGTCCACGAAGTAGACGGTGTCGATCCCGTTGCCGCCGCTGCCCTTGGTGTAATACAGCACGTTGTCATGGATGGTCAGCTCCGCGAAGTTCGTGTCCTTGCCGAGCTTGTCCGCCTTCGTGTTGGCGGGCAGCTGGGTGATGCTGAAGCCGCCGGCCGGGGTCGGGCTGCCCGGGGTCTGCGCCTTCTCCGGCGCGTGCGCCGGGGTGATGAGCTGGGCGCCGGTCCCGAAGATCACGCCGGGCACGGAGGTCCCGGTGCCGTTGTTGGAGTTGCCGGCCGCGTAGTACCGGCCGGTGCCGTTGTCGAGGATCGCGGCGCGGCCGTTGTCGCCGCTGTAGGCGTTGCTCTCGGTGATCCGAATCCTGCCGTTGACGTCGAGCTCGGCGACGGCGCGGTAGACGGCCTGCGTATCCGGGTTCGTCGGGTCGACGACGCCGGGAGTGTTGCCGTTGGAGGCGTCGAGGGTGTTGGCCGGGGCGACGTAACCCATGAACGTGACCGCCGAACCGTCGGTGGACAGGTTCAGCGCCAGTTCGGACTTCGAGGAGAAGCTGCCGCTGAGCAGGTCGCGGCCACGCCCGGGCGCGCCGGCCGCGGCGTCCGGCACGGCGATCGAGCCGACCACGGCGCCGCGCCCGGTGAGCCGGTCGAGGTAAATCGGCGCGGTGACCCCGAAGTTCGCGTCGACCTGGACGTTGTCCCAGACGTGGGCGAAGCTGCCGTCGGCGATCGCGACGGCGCCGGTCGGCAGCACGGTGACGCCGGGGGTGATCAGGCCGGCGTACCCGGCGTAGTGCACCCGGCTCAGCAGCAGGTCGCCCGGGATGAACGGCGACCTGTCCCCCGCCGCCTGGGCCGCGCCGCCGCCGGACACGGTCACGACGCAGGCGGTGAGCGCGAACGAGGCGGCCAGCCCGAACCCGGTACGCCTGCCCCGCACCGGCTGGTGGCTTGAACGGTCGAACATGCGGCAGTCCCCTCCCATGGATCACGCGCGGAGCCGCGCGGCTCGCTTCGGATCAGACCATCGAGGGCCCGGTGGGAGGGCGGAGCGGGGGTGAACGGTGAGCAAACCTTCTTCGACGTCGACGACCCTCCGGCGGTGCGTCCAGGGGAAGGCGCCTCGGTGGGCTCGGTCGCAGCCGCGCTCGTCGCTCTACGCTGGCTTCATGCTCGATGATCTCGACCTTGCCGCCCTCACCCGGCGGCCAGGCGCCAAGTGGGCCCTGGCCACCGCGCGCGGAGCCCTGCCCGCGTGGGTCGCGGACATGGACTTCCCAGTGGCCGAGCCGATCCGCGACGCGCTGGTCGAGGCGGTGCACACCGATCTCGGCTACCCCGCCTGGGACGACAAGCCCGGGGAGAATCCGCTGGCCGAGGCGTTCGCGGACCGCATGAAGTCAAGGTACGGATATGTCCCGCAGCCGGAGCACGTACGCGTGTTCACCGAGGTGATCCAGGCGCTGCAAGCGGTACTGCACGTCGCGACGGATCCGGGTGACGCGGTGGCGATGCACACGCCCGCATATCCGCCCTTCGTCCGGACGCTCGAAGCGATGGGCCGGCCCCTCGTTCCGATCCCGATGCTGGATACCGACGAGGGCTGGTCCTTCGACCTCGACCGGCTCGCCGCGGACGTGGCGCGGCAGCGATGCAAGGCGCTGATTCTGGTCAACCCGCACAACCCGACCGGCCGGGCGTTCTCGGCCGGTGAGCTCTCCGCGCTCGCCGAGATCGCTCAGCGGCACGACCTGCTCGTCATCTCCGACGAGATCCACGCCGAGCTGACCTACCGGCCGCACCGGCACCTGCCCTTCGCCGCGCTGGCACCGGACCTGGCCGCGCGTACCGTCACGCTGACTTCCGCGAGCAAGGCGTTCAACCTGGCCGGCCTGCGCTGCTCAGTCGCGGATGTAGCGCCCGGCTCGGTCCGCGCCGCGCTCGACGCGCTGCCGCCGGTGCTGCTCGGCCAGTCCAGCAGCCTCGGCGTGACCGGTACGCTCGCGGCTTGGCGGCACGGCGATCCGTGGCTCGCCGAGGTGCTCGCCCTCCTTGACCGCAACCGGCTCCTCGTCGCAGACGGGCTGCCGTCCGGAGTGCGCCATCATCTGCCGGAGGCGACCTACCTGGCCTGGCTGGACTGGCGCGCCCTCGGACTTGGCGACGATCCCGCCGCCGCGCTGCTGGCCCGCAACAAGGTCATGCTCAGCCGCGGCCCGGACTTCGGGCCCGGCGGGGCCGGCTACGCGCGGCTCAACTTCGCCACCTCGGAGCCGATCCTCGCCGAGATCCTGCGCCGGCTAGGCACGGCAGAGTCCTGATACTCCCCGCGTGAGCCGCTAGTCCTCGGCCGCTTCCCTCATCGGCGAGCCGAAGCGGATGACGTTGCCGTCGCGATCGACGACGGCGCCCTCGTGCTGGCCCCACTCGGTGTCCTGCGGGGTGTGCACTTCGATGCCTGCGGCGCGCCACTCGGCCGCCAGCTCGTCGGCGTCGTCGACGAACAGGTACGCCGAACTGGTGCGCTTATCGCCCTCGGGCGCGACGCCCAGGTGGAGTTCGACGCCGTCGCGGGTGGCGAAGCCGTAGCCGCCGCCGGAATACGGCCGGACGGAGAAGCCCATCCGCGCGTAGAACTCCAGCGCCGCGTCCAGGTCGTGGACGGCGAAGATCGGTGCGATCAAGCGTGCAGTAGCCATGGCGTCAGCTTCGCACAAGGCTCCGACACCGACGGCCCTCAGGTGAGCGGGCGTCGCGGGCCCGTGCTCACGACTTTAGGATCGAGATAGCGGCCACACAATTACCCGAAGGTGGAATACCGTCGCCTTCCACCTTCGGGTAATTGTGTGGCCGCGAATGTCATGAATACGCTTTTTCTGGGAGCCCGCTGGTCGGCGGGCAAGGCCCAAACAAACGGGAGTTTTTCATGAAGGCAAGGACGTTCGGGGCGGCGGCGATTTCCGCCGCGGCCCTGGTGACCGTGGCCGTAACCGGCGCCGCGTCGGCGGCGTCGAGCAAGGTCCCCACGCCGGTGTCGCAGACACCGGTCAAGATCGTGCACGAGGCCGCGCCCCCGCAGAAGCCCGGCGGAATCCGTCCCATGCACGTCTCGGAGGTCGATCACGTGTGGGGCAGCACCTACGAGTGGGGTGCGAACGTCACGGTGGACTACGGGCTTTCCGGCGCGGTCACGGGGTGCAGCGACGGCACGGTCATCTACGGCCCGCTGGTCGGTCCGGGGTACTGGCAGTTCGGCGGCAACTGCTACGGTCACGGCTACTTCAGCTGGTACGACTTCTACAACGGCTGAGCCGCGAGACGGCGCGAGAGCCGGCTGTCAGGTGAACGGCCCGCCCCGCAGCCCGCGCGGGGGCGGGCTGCGGGGCGGGCCTCTTGGCGGTCAGCTGGGGCCGCTCGGCCGAACCGTGTCCTTCGCTGAGAAGAGCAGCGCGAGCTGGGTACGGTTGGCGCACTTCGTCTTGGCCATGGCATGAGTCAGATGCTTCTTGACCGTCTCGACGGTCACATACATGTGATCGGCGATCTGCGCGTTGGTCATACCGTCGGCCGTCAGCTGCGCGACCTGCCTTTCGCGTGGGGTGAGGACCGCCTGGGTCCGCGTTTCGCGCAGTCGTCCGAAATGAGCCTGAAGCCATGGGCCGACGTGGCGGTTCAGATGTTTCATCAGGGTGCGCTCGCGCCCTCGGATGAGGTTCTCGTCCGAAGCATAAGCGCAGACGAGTATGCCTCCCTCCGGCCCGGCGTCGATGGTGCCGTTGAGGACGTCGGCGATCCGGTGGCGATGGAGGTACTGATCGACGAATTCCCACTCGGCAGGCGTGCTGTGCGGATACATGTCGCACAACGTGATCGGGTGTTTGCGGCCCAGCAGGGAGTTGGCGCGGGAGGTCTTGAACGGGTTCCGGAGATACCATCGGTCAATGTATTCCTCAAGGAAATCGGCCGGCCGGTTGCTATGCAGATGATCGAGCAGAGCGGACTTCTCCGGAAAAGATCCGTGGCTTTGCGGTATGTCCACCAGGACCGTGTCGTCCCAACCGAGATGGCGGGCCAGCCCTTCCCGGAACTGATCGAAGAACTGCTCCTGGCCGACGCAATTCGCGACCGTTTCCAGGACGGCGAACAGGTTTCTGAAATCCTCCGGTTCCAAGATGTGCGGTTCCGCCCCCGCCGGACGGTCGAACTGAGCGATCACTTCACCGGCTCCCCGACTGCTTCTCGCTGTTGCGCAGTTCGCAGCTGGAAGCCGCAGACCTGCGCACCAAGCATCACCAGGGGAAGGCCGCTTAGGCATCCGAGTTCTCAGAGCTTGTGCTTCGTGCGTGCAGCTGCTATGCCCCGAGCAGGTCGAGGCGGTGATCCGGCGTCTCCGTCGCGGCGGCGAGGCAGCGCAGTGCGGCGTCGCGCGACGCGGGCGTGGCGGGAAGGAGCGGCAGCCGCACGTCTGGAGTCGGGATGCGGCCCGGGGTTTCATTGCGGCCTTGAGGACGGTCGGGTTGGGTTCGGCGAACATGGCCGAGGAGAGCGGGGCGAGTCTGCGGCCGAGCGCCAGGGCCTTCGCGACCGTGCTGGCTCTGGTCGCCGCAGGCCAGGGGGTCTCGCTGGTGCCGCAGCTGGCGGCCCGTGAAGCGCCGCCCGGTGTGCGGCTGCTTGCGCTGCGTACCCGCCGCCACACCCGGATCGCGTGCCGCCGCGGCGCCTCGCAGCATCCTGCGATCTCCGCATTCGTCCGCGCCATGCATGAGACCGCCGCGCACCAGCGGCCCGTCAGTGGGTGTTGAGACGCTGGTGCGCGGCGGCGTTCGGCGGTCAGGTCAGCCTGCGGGCACGAACTGCCACTGCTGGTTGGTGCTGCTGGACGAGCTGTACTGGCCGAGGTCGGAGCCGGAGGCGGTGCGGCCCATCCCGTCGATGTACAAGCCGGTGGCGCGATCGGCGAAGCGCACGTTGCTGCCGTCCGCCGAGGCCGTCCACTGCTGGTTGGTGCTGTTGGTGTCGCTCCACTGGCCCACCGCGGAGCCGTTGGCGGTGCGGCCCATGCCGTCGAGGAACAGGCCGGTGGCGCGGTTCTGGATGCGCTCGTAGCTACCGTCGGCCACGATGGCCCACTGCTGGTTGGTGTTCGCGCTGTCGCAGGTGGACTGCTGCGCCGTGGCTCCGTTGGTGGTGCTCCCGGTGCCGTCGATGCACAGGCCGGTCGCGGCGTTGCGGATCTGGTCGTAGGTCGCTCCGCCGCCGCTGCCACCGTTGCCGATGCCCCAGGCGTACTGCAGGCGGTCCAGCCCCGAGGAGTTCACCAGCGACAGCGTGATGCTCGCCCCGCTTCCGGTCTTGCTGGTCATGCTGTACCAGTCGCCGTCGCGCAGGCCGGGCCAGTAGACGCTGCCGACGCCGAGGGTACGCATCTCGCTGCTCTCGCCGCGAACGTAGTCGTCGAAGTAGTTGGTGTTGGGGACGTCGTAGTTGATGGTGTTGTAGTAGACGCCGTTCTTGGTGCCCGGGCTCATCGGGGCGCCCCACTCGGTCACCACGGTGCGGCTGGCGAAGCCGCCGATCTCGCCCGCGAGGTGGTTCGCCCACTGGGATTCGGTGGTGTAGGGCGGGCTGACGAAGAACGAGTAGTCGTGGATGCCGATCAGCGTGTTGGCCAGGCGGCTGTCGTTGCCGACCGCGGCGGCGTTCTGCGCGTAGCCGGAGCCGTCGAGGATCACTCGGCCGCGCGGCACGCTCGGGTACCTGGTCAGCCACGTGTTGTAGAGGTTGTCGAGGTTGGTGGTGCTGTAGGAATAGGGCTCGTTGATGACCTCGAAGTAGGCGTTGGGGTTGCTGCCGTACTTCGCGACGACGGTGTCCCACATCGAGTTGAACGCTGACGTGCTCGCCGGCGCGCCGCCGCTGTACGCCCAGTAGGCCAGGATCACGTTGCCCTTGCTCAGCGCCGCGTCGATCGCGCCGGTGTAGGTGCCCCAGAACGTTGACACGGTCGGCTCGTTGATCGGGATCCGGACCGTGTTGGCCCCGGTGATCGAGTACATCTGGCCGACGACCTGGCTGGCCACGGTGCTCGCCGAGGAGTAGGTGTCGGACGAGCTGAGGCCGGACGGGTAGAGCACGCCGTTGACGAAGTTGTCGCGCTGGTCGGCCCAGTTGACGCCGCGCAGCTGGTTGGTGGACGCGTTCGCCTGGTGCTGGCCGATCGCCACGGCGGCGGTCCCGGCAAGCGCGCAGGCCAGCAGCAGCCTGATCGCGCCGCGCCTGACCGCGTGGCCCCTGGTGCGAACGGATGGTCTCGCGATGTTCATCCTGTTGATCCCTTCAGCGTGGGTACTTCCTTGTACTCCGGTGGATCAGGAGAGCTCGTAGAGCCCGCTCTTAGGGTGCTGCTACCGGGCGAGCCACCCGCCGTCGACGGGCAGCACCGTCCCGTGCAGGTATCGCGCCGCGTCGCTGGCGAGGAAGACCACGGCGCCCATGAGGTCTTCCGGCTCACCCCACCGCCCGGCGGGAATGCGCTCGAGGATGCTCGCGGCGCGGACCGGGTCCTCGCGCAGCGGCGCGGTGTTGTCGGTCGCCATGTATCCGGGTGCGATGGCGTTGACGTTCACCCCGCGCGCGGCCCACTCGTTGGCCAGCGCCCTGGTCAGGCCCAGGACGGCGTGCTTCGCGGCGGTGTACGCCGGCACGCGCAGTCCGCCTTGGAAGGAGAGCATCGAGGCGATGTTGACGATGCGGCCGCCGCCTTGCGCGAGCATGACGCGGCCCGCGGCCCGCGAGAGGTGGAACACGGCGTCGAGGTCGACGGTCATCACCTCGTCCCAGTCCGCCGCGGTGACCTCGGCGGCCGGGGCGCGGCGGATGATCCCGGCGTTGTTCACCAGGACGTCGAGCCGGCCGAGTTGTCCCGCGGCGGCGTTGACGGCGTCCGCGAGCTGCGCCGGGTCGGCGGTGGCCAGGTCGCAGGACAGGTATACGGCGCTGCGACCCAGCCCTTTGACATGCGCGGTGGTTTCGGAGGGCTCGGTGCGGCCCAGCAGCGCGATGTCGGCGCCGGCCTCGGCGAGGGCGATCGCGCAGGCCTGGCCGAGGCCGCGGTTGCCGCCGGTGACCAGGGCGACGCGGCCGTCGAGCCGGAAGCTGTCGAGGATCATCCGTGCCGCCCGCTACAGCCCGAGGTCGCGCAGCATCGGGACGGTGCGGCCGACCCAGGCCAGGTCGGCGTCTTCGGTCGCCCCCTGCGTGCGCTGGGTGCCCGCGAGGAACCACAGGTAGTAGGTCGTGTACCCGGGCGCGCTGACCACGGTGTGATATCCGGACGGCATCATCTGCACGGCGTGGTCGCGAGCCGTGTAGTTCTCCTCGTAGCCCTCGTCCGTGTACACGCGGCTGATGCCGAAGCCGTCGCCGGGCTTGGTGCGGAAGTAGTACATCTCCTCGTGCTGCGCTTCGCCCGGCAGGTTGTCGAACGCGTGGCGGTGCGGCGGGTAGGTGCTCCAGTTCCCTGACGGCGTGTACGTCTCGCCGACGATCAGCCGGCGGGCCGGCAGGTCGGGCTGCGAGATCTCGGTGAGGATCTGGTGGTAGGTGCGGCCGAAGTTCGCGGCGCCCCACCGGCCCGCGGCCACGCGTGCCGGCTCGATGACGTACGGCTCGACGTCCAGGTCGCTGGGCGCGCTGGGCAGCGCGATCTCCACCGGCGTGGCCGCCTCGACGGTGACGGAGGATCCGGCGGGGATGTAGACCGAGTGCGGCTTGCCGGAGAAGACGTCGGCGCGCCCGCCCACGTCGGCGAACTTGTGGCCGCCGACGGTGAACGTGGCCGTTCCGCCGAGCACGACGGCGAGGATCTCGCGGTCGCCGGACTCACCGGACCAGGATCGGCCCGCGCCGAGTCTCAGCAGGTTGAGGCCGAGGAGGCGGCACGGGTTGAACGGCAGCGCGTTGAGGCCGTCCTGCGCGGGGATGTCGCAGTGGTACCGGTAGTCCATGAGTCCTGTCTTTCGTGCGTCGCGGTGCTGGCTGCTCTCCTGCGGAGTGGCGCGGCGGCGGCTTACCAGGGGTCTGACCAGCCGGCGCAGGTCGCGCGGGTGAGCGCTTCGAGGTAGAAGTAGTCGCCCCAGAGGGTGCCTTCGTCGACGCCGACGCCCTTGGGCTTGTCGTACACGCCGTGCAGCAGCAGCGCGTTCGAGTGCGGGTCCTCGGCGGTGGAGTATCCGCTGATGAGCGAGGTCAGGATGCCGGCCGCGGCGGCGCGGTAGCCGTCGGCCTGCGGACCGTTCGGCAGCTGTTCGGCGAGTTCCATCAGGCCCGCGGCCGCGATCGCCGCGGCCGAGCTGTCGCGCTCCTGCGCGCTGCCGTCGGTGAATTCGAGGTCCCAGTAGGCGACGCGGTCGGCGGGCAGGTGGGCCAGGAAGTAGTCTGCGCAGCGCCGCGCGGCTTTGAGGAACGAGTCGTCGCCGGTGTAGCGGTAGTTCAGCGTGAAGCCGTAGACGCCCCAGGCCTGCCCGCGCGCCCAGCAGGAGTCGTCGGAGTTGCCCTGCTCGGTCTCCCCGCGCCGCGGCTCGCCGGTCTCCAGGTCCCAGTAGAAGGTGTGGAACGTGGTGTCGTCGGGTCGCAGGATGTTGTCGCGCAGCTGCTCGGCGTGCCGCCGGGCGGCGTCCCGGTAGCGGGGATCCCCGCTGGTCTGGCTCGCCCAGAACAGCAGCGGCGTGTTCATCAGGCTGTCGATGATGGTGCGGCCGCGCTGGCGCGGGTCGTCGAGGTCCCCCCAGGCCTGGATGATTCCGGCCGGTTCGAGCACCCGGGTGAGCAGATGGTCGGCGGCGCTGAGGGCGGCGCGGCGCGCGGTCTCGTCGCCGGTGCGCCGCCAGGCGGTCACGCAGCCGAGGGTGTAGAGGAACCCGAGGTCGTGGGTCGCCAGATCGATGCGGCGCTCGACGCGGTTGACGAAGCTGCGCACGTGGGCGCTCGCGGCGGCCAGGTACGCCTCGTCCTCGGTCAGGTCGAAGGCGAGCCAGAGCATCCCCGGCCAGAAGCTGGTGGTCCAGCCGAGGTTGGCGCCCTCGGGCAGGCCGAGGGCCGCGGGCCGCAGCCGGTACCTGCCGTGCACGGTCGTGTCGCCGGGATAGCGCTCGCCGAACTCGGCGATGTTCGCGTCGATGGTGCGCAGCGCGGCGGCCACCGCAGGTCCCGTCGCTTCGGCGTCGGGGCTCGGACGGACGTCGATCGCCGTCATTGCTGGTCCTCTCCTGGTTCATACGCGGGCCCGCGGCGTGCGCGGGCCGGCACCTGCGCGCCGGGTGCGGCGCAGGCGGTCGGGCGGTGCGGCTCAGCCGGGGATCGGTCCCAGCGCCTCCCGCAAGGTGAAGCGGCTGTTGGCCCAGACGACGTACAGCAGCGGCGCCGCCGCCAGGCCGAACGCGATCGCCGGCCGGCTCGCCGCGAGCGCTTCGAGCAGCGCGAGGACGGCCAGCGAAAACGCCGTCAGATACCAGCGCCGCAGCGACAGGTAAAGGCAGGCGCGCAGTGCGTCGCGCAGCCGGACCGCCGGGCGTTCGGCGATCACGACGAGGGCAAGAAGCGAGGTCGCCGTGATCAGAACCATTGCCGTGATCAGCATCGGAATCGCGGCGGCGCCCACCGCGTGCCCCCAGGCGGCGCGCGCGTCCACGCCCAAAACCACCAGCGCCGCGGTCGCGAGGGCGCCCAATGCGGCGGCCCGGCGCAGCGATGCACGCCAAGCCGCGACGAACGTGCGCGCCACCGCGTTATTGCCCGTGCTGCTGAAAGCGGAGAGCACCGCGAACGCCGCGCACACGCCGGGCGCGCACAGCGGCGCGACCAGCGCCAGCAGCGGCCAGGAGCGTGCCGGGTCGGTCGCCACCAGCCCCGCCACGAGCGGCAGACAGCTGACGACGAGCAGCAGATTGGTCATGAGCGCGACGTAGACCAGGTCGAACACCGTGCCGAGCGTCTCGTGCTTGATCCGCATGGTCATCCCTTCAGGCCGGTGGTCGCGATGCCCTCGACGAAGTAGCGCTGGCCGAGCAGGAAGATCACCGCGATCGGCAGCACGGAGAGCACCGAGCCGGTCATGATCAGCGCGTACTCGGCGTTGTACTGCGAGATGAAGGTGCTCAGCCCCAGCTGGATGGTGCGCAGGTTCGGGCTGCGCAGGTAGATCAGCGGCCCGAGGTAGTCGTTCCAGGTGTTGACGAAGGTGAGCAGCGCGAGGCTGGCCAGCGCCGGGGCCGAGAGCGGCAGCATGATGCGGCGGTAGATGCCGTATTCGCTCATCCCGTCGATCCGGGCCGCCTCGCTCAGCTCCTCCGGGATCGACTCGTAGTACTGCTTCATCAGGAACACGCCGAGCGCGCCGAAGGCCTGCAGCGCGATGATCGACCACAGCGAGTTAGACAGGTGCAGGTGCGACATGAGGATGAACTGCGGGATCATGTACGACTGCCAGGGCACTGCGATGGTGCCGACGTAGACGATGAAGAGCAGGTCGCGGCCGGGGAAGCGCACCTTGGCGAAGCCGTACGCGGCGAAGCTGCCGGTGAACAGCTGCAATGCGGTCACCACGAAGGACAGGATCAGCGTGTTCTTGAGCCACGTGGTCATCTGCGACTTGCGCCAGATGTCCAGGTAGTTGTGCCAGATCACGCTGTGCGGCAGCCACTTGATCGGCACGGTGAACACGTCGTTGTCCGTCTTCAGCGACGAGACGACCATCCAGTAGAACGGCAGCAGCACGCCGGCTGCCGCCGCGATGAGCAGCACGTAGATGAGTACCCTGACGACCGGGTTGGCGCGCTTTCCGGGGCGCCGGCGCGCGATGGGCGTCAGCAGGGCGTCCGCCGGCGCGGACTGCAGCATCGTGTCCATCACACGCTCCTGCGCTTGTTCACGAGGAACTGGACGATGGTGACCACGAAGCAGAGCACGAACAGCACCACGGAGATCGCCGAGGCGTATCCGAAGTGGTTCTCCTGGAAGCCGGTCTGGTAGATGTACTGCGAGAGCACCAGGGTGGACTGGCCGGGGCCGCCGTTGGTCAGCAGCAGGATCAGGTCGAAGACCTTGAAGCTGCCGATGGTCAGCATCACCGTGACGAAGAAGGTGGTCGGCCGCAGCGACGGGACGGTCACCGCCCGGAACCGCTGCCAGGCGTTCGCGCCGTCCACCCGGGCCGCCTCGTAGAGCTGCGCGGGGATGGTCTGCAGTCCGGCCAGGAAGATCAGCATGTAGTAGCCCATCTCCCGCCAGGTGCCGACCAGAATGACGGCGGGCATCGACCAGGTGGTCGAGACCGTCCAGCCCGGCGGGTGGGAGATCCCGACCACCCGCAGCACCGCGTCGACCGGCCCGTACTGCGGGCTGAACAGCATGTTCCACACCTGGGCGGCGGCCACGATCGAGGTGATGTAGGGGAAGAAGGCGACGGTGCGGAAGAAGGCCACGCCGCGCAGCTTCCGGTTGAGCAGCAGCGCCAGGCCGAGCGCCGCGCCCATGGTCAGCGGGATGTGCAGGGCCGTGTAGTAGAGGGTGTTCTCCAGCGCCGTCCAGAAGCTCTGGTCGTGGATCAGCCGCTGGAAGTTGGCCAGGCCGGTCCACTTGGCCACGCCGAACACGTTCCAGTCGGTGAAGGCCAGGTAGAACAGCACCAGCACCGGCGCCAGCGTGAGGACCGCGAAGCCGATGAAGTTGGGCAGCAGGAAGGACCATCCCACCGCGGTGTTGCGCCACACCTGCCGGCTGCGCCGGCGCCGCGCGGGCCGGGTCGGCCGGGCGGGGGCTTCGATCGTCGTTGCCATGGGCTCTCTCGGTTCGATCGGCGGCGCGTGACCGGGTGTGGGGCGCGGTGCGCGGGTGCGGCGCGCACCGCACGCCGCACCCGGTCACGCATTCACTGCCTTTTCTGTGCTTTTCTCACTGCCAGCGCATTGTGGCGGCCGCGGGTGCGGCGGCCTGCGTCACTGGTTGAGCACTTGGCTCTTGGCCTGGGACTGCGCGGAGCTGATGGCGCCGTCAATGTTCTTGCTGCCTGACATCACGGCCGTGTGCAGGTCGTTGAGCAGGTCCTGCAGCTGCGCGGTGTACTTGGACACCGGGTTCTCCGGCTTGGTGTCGTGGGTGGCGAAGGCGAACTTCGACAGGGAGTCGCTCGGCATGCCCTTGAGCGAGAAGAAGTCCGAGGCCACCGCCGCCGTGTCGGCGGGGGTGATGCCGATGCCGGCCAGCGACTTGGCGCCTTGCACGCCCGCCGCGTACTCGAGGAAGGCCTTGGCCGCGGAGACCTTGTCGGAGCTGATAGCCGGGTTGATGCCCAGACCGGTCGGGTCGCCGAAGGTGACCGGGGTCGCCGAGGTCCCGGCGGTGCTCGCGTCGAACTGCGGCGCGGGCGCCATGCCCCACGGGAACGTGTCCGCGTCACCGGTGCCCTGCTGCTTGAGCAGGGTGGCGATGTACCAGGTGCCCATGAGCATCATCGCGGCCTGCTGCTTGCCGAACTCGGCCTGGTACGTGAGCTTGTTGGTGCTCACGGTGCCGAAGGTCGGCTGCGCGCCCGCGCTCTGCAGGGCCAGCGCCCGGTCGTAGTACGGCTTGAGGTAGCTGAAGTCGCCGCTGGTCAGCTTGGCGCCGGGGGTCTGGGCCAGGGCGAAGCCCTGCACGGTGGACTGCCAGATGTGCTGGTAGTCGCCGACCGCCTTGGAGCCCTTGCCCTTGAGCGCCGTGGTCAGCTGCTCGGAGACGCTCACGTACTTGTCCCAGGTCCACGAGCCGTCCGGGTAGGCGATGCCGGCCTTGTCGAACAGGGCCTTGTTGTAGAACAGCACCCACGAGTCCTGGCGGTACGGGATGGCGTAGGTCTTGCCGTCGACCTGATAGTCGGACAGGCCGCCCACCTGGCTGCCCAGGGTCTTGGCGACGTCTGAGACGTCCACCAGCTGTCCGCCGCTCTGGTAGGTGTAGAAGTTCTTCAGGTTCTTGAGTACGTAGATGTCCGGGGCGGAGTGCGCGGCCAGGTCCGCGATCATCTGCGTGTCGTAGTTGGTGGCGTCGTACTCCTTAAGCTGCACGGTCACGTTGGGATGAGCCGCGTGGAAGCCGTCCGCGAGCGTCTTGAACTCCGGCGTGGTGGACAGGCTCCAGCCCGCCAGCGTCAGCGTTGTCGGGCCGCTGGGCACGCCGGCGCTGGCCGACGCCGCGGGGGATCCGCTGCTGCATCCGGCCACCAGCAGCGAGGTCGCCGCCGTGAGGCCGAGCGCGGCGGAGATGAGGCGCTTCATCCGCTCTCCTTTGAGACGAGGGCCCGTGGCCGGGCCTGGATTGCCGCCGGGTCGCCGCTGCGGCTCCCCCGGGGTGTGCGCGTGGATAGGCGCGTGTACGTGCTGCGGCCGTCCGGCCACTCGACCCTGACGCCGGGCGCCTGATCACCCGAGCCGGGGTACACACGATCTTGAATGCCAGAGCCCTGGTCAGCCGGGCCCTGATCAGCCGCGTCGAGGGTGACGCGGCAGGTCCCCCGGTGCCGGCGGGCTGCGTTTCCCGAGAGTCCGAGGAGCGCGGCGACCCAGGCACCGGGACGAAGAGCGTGATCCAGCCACGGGACGCGCACCGGGTTGCCGAGCGGGCCGGCGTCGTCGTGGACGGAGACGCCCGCTTTCGCGGCCGCCGGCGCATCCGGTCCGGCGCCGTCGATCGGGACGCTGTCGACACTGGAAGTCAGTGCCGCGCCGGTCGCGGTCGCTCCGGTAGCGGTCGCGCCGTCCGCTGAGATATCTGCCGCTCCGTCACCCGCCACCGCCCAGCCGGTGATCCGCAGCCGCAGCTCGCCGGCGTCGAGCCCCTCGGCTACAGCGTCAACTCGGCAGAGGCGCAGCTCCCAGGCCCCGCGCACCAGTGAGTACACGGTGAGCTGACCTGCCGGTACGACGTTTCCGGTCCGGCCGCTGCCGTGATCGCGCTGGCCGGGCGCTGGATCGACCCAGTGCGCGAGCGTAGTCGATCCGGTGACCCCCACAGGCCCGGCTTCGCCCTCGTCGACACATACGATCAGCGTTCGCATTCCGCTGCGATGCGTGGCTCGCCCCCGCGCGTCGAGCACGGCGACGCACTGGTCGGCCGGTCCGGCCCATCCGTCCTCGTCGAGCACGGGGGCTGTCGCGGTGGAGTAGCCCAGACGCGCGTAGAGCGGGGAGTCGGAAACGGTCGATCCCTCGACGGCGTGGTCGGTGCCGTGGTTGTTCACGCGCACGATGCCGTCCGCGCGGGTGCCTGAGATGAGCCAGCCCGGCGCGCGCACCGCCCGCACGAAGTCGTCGGTCTCTACCGGCAGCGGTTCAGCTGGCGAGGTCCACACCGGGTGGTCCTCCGGTAGCGCGAGGCCGAGCAGTCCCTTGCTGGCCCAGTACGGTGAACCCGGACCGGAGTAGGCCTGCGCCAGCCGCGGCCATGAGCCGTGCCAGCCGAGCGTGAGCAGGCCTCGCTCATCAGGCACGCCGCGCTCGGCGAAGTGCGCGACGACGCGGCCGGCGGCGTAGCGCAGCTGACCGGGCATCAGCGAGGGCACGCCTGCTATCGCGCCCACCCAGAACGGCGCCGCGGCTGCGAACCGGTAGATCAGGCTGCGACCTTGGATCAGTGGCGATCCGTCCCCGCCGACGAGGGCAACGGCGTCCTGGAGGAACCGGTCAAGCGCGGCGACATCGCGCTCGCGCCGTTCGGCCGCCAGATCTGCGGCGCCCGACATCCGGGCCCAGAGCGTGGGATACAGGTGCAGCGCCCAGCCGGCGTAGTGGTCGAAGGCGCGCTCCTGGCCGTCGGACAACCAGCCGTCGGCACGGAGGAAGGTGTCGTGCGTGGCCAGGTCCTGCGTGATTTCGTCGATGGACGACGGTCCGCCCACCGAGCGAAGGAAGGTCTGCACGACGATGCGGAACCAGACCCAGTTGATCTGCGGATAGGTCGGGTCGCCGACCACCGGGGCGAGGTATTCCACTACGCGTTCCTGTGCCGAAGGCGTGAGCCGGTCCCAGATCCACGGCCTGGTGAGGTCGAGCACCAGCGCGATGGACGCGGCCTCGACCTTGGCTTGCGCGTGCTCGGTAAGGCGCACCCACCGCTCCGGCGAGGCGGGGTCGGTTCCGGTCGCGATGCCGGCGGCGTACCAGTCGGCCAGCTCGTCGAGTCCCGCGCCGCGCTCTCCGGCGATGCGGAAACCGGCGAGCAGGAACGTGCGGGCGAATCCTTCGAGCCCGTCGACAGCCCGGCCGTAGCCGCCCTCGGGTCCGGGCGGCGTGATCCGCGCGTGGCCGGGCGAGGCGTAGCGACGCGCGGAGGCGAGCAGCAGGTCAGCGAAGCGAATCCAGTCCTGGCGGGTCCAGTCCGCCTTGAGCGCACGGCCCTGATCCGCCACCGGATCGCTTCGCATTTCCCCTCCTGCGCCGTGCTCACAAGGTGAACGGGTGTGTTGCAGGGACATGAAATCGATCGAAAGCGAGCATGTCAAGACTGCCAGCAGCGTCATATGATCAAATCCGATCCCATACGGTCGGACGATCCAGACATTTAACGCAGTCACGGGCCCTCTTGTAGCCAAGCGACCGCTACACATCGATCTGATACGATCAGAATCGATCAGCCGGGCCTCGTGGACGCGTGATGGGGAGACATGTCGATCAGCACGGACCGTTTCGCCGGGCCGTTGGCGTCCGCATGGCCGCAGCTCACGCCCGCACGGATAGCCGGGCTGCTCGCTCCCCCGCGCGATTGCCTGCCGGTGCCGCCGGCTTCGGACCGCGACTGCTGGGATCCCGGGCGGCTGGACCAGGCGACGATCAGGGTTCTGCGGGAGCGCGCCGAGGCGGATCTCGCCTCGCCGTGGCCGATTCCGCTCGCGAACGGCTACGCCCGATACTTCCGCGACGGCGACCGCGACGCCTATGAGCAGGTGATCTGGGCGCGGGAGTACCGCCTCACCCGCGCCGCCGTACTCGCCGCCGTCGACCTCGAACCTGTGTCACTCAACAACGCCGTGTCGCTCAAGAACCTCTGGCTCGACGAGGTAGCCGACGGCGTGACCCTGCTGTGCGAGCAGAGCAGCTGGTGCTGGCCTGCCCACGATGACACGCTGCGGCGGTACGGGGCGCTCGTGCCGACCGTGACCGACCCCTTCCTCGACCTCGGCGCCGGCGAGGTCGCCGCGCAGCTGGCGTGGATCGATCACCTGCTCGGCGAGCAGCTCGACGCGCGGATCCCGGGGCTGCGGGCCAGGATCCGGCACGAGGTCGACCGGCGCGTGCTCACCCCGTTCACCGCGCGCCGCGACTGGCACTGGCTCGGCCTCGACGGCGACGTGCACAACTGGAACCCGTGGATTCACGGCAACGTGCTGATCGCCGCGCTGCGCCTGGTCGACGACGCGGCACGCCGGGCCGAGCTGATCGGCTCGGTCATCGAGGGCCTCGATCGGTACCTCGCGTCGCTACCGCGGGACGGGGCGATCGACGAGGGGTACGCCTACTGGTGGAACGGGGCGTGCCGCCTCCTCGACGCGCTTTCAGTGCTCGAATACGCCACGAAGGGTGAGCTGAGCGCGACCGGCATAGACGCCTTGCGTCAGACCGTGGCCTTTCCGCATCGGATGCACCTCGGCGGGGACTGGTACGTCAACCACGCGGACGGCCCGGCGCGCCCGCCGACCCACCAGCCGTGGCAGGCGCTGCACCACGCGGCACGGCGGATCAGGGATCGCGACGCGCAAGCCCACGCGGCCGCACACCGGCGGCCCGGCCAGCCGGTCGCGCATGAAAATCAGGGCCTTGGCCGACTGCTGCGCGCGCTCACCGACCGGGAATGGGTCGAGGCGGCGCCGGCCACATCTCCGCTGCCCCGCGACGTCTGGCTCCCCTCCACGCAGGTGCTGCTCGCCCGCCCCGCCGCGGGCTCCCGCTCCGGCCTGACCCTCGCGGTGAAGGGCGGCCACAACGGCGAGCACCACAACCACAACGACGTGGGCAGCGTGATCGTCGCCCTCGACGGCGTGCCGGTTCTCATCGATCCGGGCCGTCCCACCTATACCGCGCGGACTTTCGGCCCGGATCGGTATGAGATCTGGACGATGCAAAGCGGCTGGCACAATGTGCCCGAGATCCGCGGCAGCGCGCAGGCACCGGGCCGCGAGTACGCGGCCCGCGACGTGTCAGTGGTCATCGACGATGAGGGGTCCGGATTGACCCTCGACCTCGCGGCGGCCTACCCGCGCGACGATGTGCGGCACTGGTGGCGTTCGGCGCGGTTGGACCGCGTCACCGGCCGGATCACCGTGCGCGACTCGTGGCAGCTGAATCCGGCCGCGGACGCCCCGCCGGGCCGGAGCCGGGTGCATCTGATCGTCGCGGGCACGGTGAGCCTGGGCACAGGACGCGCCGAAATCAGCACGCCCGACGGCGCCGGTACGGTATGCCTGGTCTGGAACCCGGCGGACGCCCCCTGCACCACCACGGTGCGCGACCTCGACGACCCCATGCTGAGCACGGTGTGGGGAGAACGGCTGACCCGGCTGGAGATCGACGTCACGGCGTCGGGCCCGGCCGGCGCCCTGGAACTGACTGTGGAGGAGTTGCGGTGAGCTCACCCGAGACTCGCGGGCCGCTGCAGGTCGCTCGCCGCGCGCAGCTGCTCGAGGCACTGCGGCACGACGGCGTGCTGCGCGTGTCCGATCTCAGCGGCAGGCTCGGCGCCGCCGCGGTGACCATCCGCCGGGACATCGCCCAGCTCGCCGCCGAGGGGCTGGTGCGCCGGGTGCACGGCGGCGTGGCGCTTCCGGAGTTCGACGAGGACGCGGCGGCCGAGGACGCGGCCTCCGCAGCACCGTCGGGCGGGGCCCGGACGGTCGGCATGCTGGTGCCCTCCCTGGACTACTACTGGCCGGACGTGGCGCGCGGCGCGGAGGAGGCGGCGCGCGAACTCGGCGCCCGCATCGTGCTGCGCGGCTCCTCCTACGAGACCGAGGACGACAGGCCGCAGCTGATCCGGCTGGTCGAGCAGCTGAGCGTCGACGGCTTGATCGTCGCGCCGCGGATGGACGCACCCACCGCCGAGCGCACGGTCGAGTGGCTGGCCGCGACCGGCATGCCCGTGGTGCTGATCGAGCGCACAGCCACCGTCGGGCCGCACCGCGCCGTGGTCGAGTCGGTGGTGACCGACCACGCCCTGGGCGCCGCCGTGGCCGTGCGCCACCTGGTCTCGCTCGGCCACCAGAAGGTCGGCGTGGTACTCGGCGAGCACAGCCCGACCAGCCCGCACGTGCACCGCGGCTGGCTGGAGGCGGTCACCGACTGCGGACAAGACGCCGCGGCGACGGTGGACGCCCGGGTCCCCTCGCGCCCCGCGAGCTGGGAGACGTCGCTGGACGAGGTCCTGGACCAGTGCCTCGCCACGCGCACGACCGCCCTGGTCGTGCACGCGGACGCCGAGGCCATCGCGCTGGTGCAGCGGTGCGAGGAGCGTCGCCTGTCCGTGCCGGGCGACCTGTCGGTGGTGGCCTACGACGACGAGATCGCAGGCCTCTGCAGCCCGCCGCTCACCGCGGTCCGGCCGCCGCGCCGCTCCATCGGCCGCGCCGCCGTCCGCTTGATCACCGACCGCCTCGCCGACCCCGACCTGCCCGCGCACCGCGTGGTCATCAGCCCGTCGCTGACCGTCCGGGAGTCATCGGCGCCCCCGCGCTCCACCCGCTGATCATTCCGAAAGGGCCAGCAACGATGGCATCTGATTCCCCCGCGATGGACGAGTCCGCCGGTTCGCTCGGCGGGAGGCTGCCGCTGGCCGACCCGGCGACGCTCGCCCCCGCCCAGCGCGAGCTCTACGACCAGCTGATCGGCACGTGGGTGGCGCTCACCGACAAGCTTGGTATCCAATCCACGGCCGAGGACGGCCGCCTGATCGGCCCGTTCAACGCACTCCTGCTGCATCCCGAGGTGACGGCGAAGCTGCTGGAGTTCCAGGCCGCCGAGTCGGCGAACACCAGCCTGTCGCCGAGCGTGCGTGAAGTGGTGATCATCGTGCTCGGTGCTGTCTACCGCGCGGACTACGAGTTGTACGCGCATAAGATCGTGGCGCGGACCGCCGGACTGGCCGACGACCACGTTCTCGCGCTCGCCGGCGGAGAAATCCCGGAAGGCCTGGGCGAGCACGAGAAGCTCGCTGCACGGCTCACCCACGCCATGGCGACGCGCCACCGCGTCGACGACGGGCTGTATCAGGAGGCTGTCTCGGCGTTCGGGGCGAAAGGCCTGTTCGACCTCGTTGCCGTGATCGGCGTCTACCACACGGTGTGCACCTTGCTCACGCTGTTCGAGGTGCCGGCGCCGTAGTGCCCAGGGCGTTGGGCTCGCGACTGCGCGGCTACGTGGCCTTCGTGCGGTCTTCGTCGAGCACGTGAAGTGCCTTGGTGCCCTGCACCCAAACGGCGAGGACCGTGCAGGCCGCGCCGCCGATGGCGACCGCGGTGGCTGGTGAGAACGCGTCGGCGAGCCAGAGTAAGGGAACTGACCGTCGGCGCGGCGTCAATCCGATTGCGGCGCCGCGGCCGTCCTGAGAGCCTGCGATCATGGACGACTACCGCGCCGTGAACCGCGCCATGTGGGATGAACGGGCCCCGGCTCACGCCAGATCCGACGGGTACGCGATCTCCCGGTTCGTCGACGACCCGAAGTTCCTCAGCGGGGTCGTCCAGTTCGACCTTCCGCTGCTCGGTTCGGTCGAAGGGCTGCGCGGCGTACACCTGCAGTGCCACATCGGCACGGACACACTCTCCCTCGCGCGGCTCGGCGCGCGGATGACCGGGCTCGACTTCTCCCCCGCCGCCCTGGCGGAGGCGCGCCGACTCGCCGCGCTGACCGGGACCGAGATCGACTACGTCGAATCCGACCTCTACGACGCCCCACCGCGCTAGGCCACGCGCAGTTCGACTTCGTCTTCACCGGGATCGGCGCGATCTGCTGGCTGCCGGACATCCACCGCTGGGCGCAGGTGGTGGCAGACCCTAGACCGCCGTCCGGGTAAAAACCGGAGCCGTGCCCTGTCTCCCCCGCGCCCTCGTTCGTATGCTCACAGGGGCGATCGATGAGCGATCGGCGGCGGCCGCGCACGCGACGGGGCGGAGGAGCGATGTCGAGGTTCGTTCGGCTGAGGGCGGCGGGTCCGGTCTTCTGTGCGCAGGGCGGTGAATAGATGACGCGCCGCCACTCCGGCAGGTACTTCGTCGGCGCTGCTGTGTTGGTGGCGGCGGCTGCCGTTCCAGTCAGCTTGATGGCCGCCACGGGGTCGGCGCAGGCGGCCGGCTCGGCCAAGGACGTGACCGCGAACCTGTTCATGTGGAACTGGACGTCGGTGGCGTCTGAGTGCACGAACGTGCTCGGCCCCGACGGGTACGCGGCCGTGCAGGTCGCGCCGCCCGAGGACTCGATGACCGACGCGGCCGACGGACATCCCTGGTGGGAGATCTACCAGCCGGTGGACTACAACCTGACCAGCCGCATGGGCAACGACGCGCAGTTCCAGGCCATGGTCACCGCCTGCCACCAGGCGGGCGTGAAGGTATACGTCGACGCCGTGCTGAACCACATGGCCAGGCAGGACGGGAACGACACCAGCTACGGCGGCGCGAGCTACACGCCCGGGACCGCGTACCCGGCGTTCTCCTCCCCCGACTTCCACAACTACCCGAACGACTGCCCGGTCTCCTCGGATCAGATCTCTGACTGGAACAACTACCAGCAGGTCACCGAGTGCGAGCTGGACGCCCTGCCGGACCTGCGCACCGAGTCCACCTATGTCCGCACCACCGAAGCCGCCTACCTCAACAAGCTGATCGGCTACGGCGTGGACGGCTTCCGCCTCGACGCGGCCAAGCACATCGGCCACACCGACCTGGCCGCCCTCGAAGGCATGCTGAACAAGGACAAGCTGACCGGCCAGCCGGTCTACATGGTCCAGGAGGTGGCGCTCGGCAGCACGAACACGCAGCTGCAGCCGGCCTCCTTCGAGAGCACCGGCAGCCTGATCGGCTTCGACTACGCCGACGCGATCAAGACGCAGTTCGGCAGCGGCGGCGACCTGGCCAACTTCGGCGGCTTCGCCACCTGGAGCCTGATCCCGAGCGCGTACTCCTCCACCTTCGTCAACAACCACGACACCGAGCGCGACGGCTCGAACCTGAGCTACAAGAACGGCTCCACCTACCCGCTGGCCAACGAGTTCCTGCTGGCCTGGGGCTTCGGGACGCCGCAGGTGTACGCGAGCTTCACCTGGAACAACAGCAGCGACTCGCCGCCCGCCGACGCCAACGGATACGTGACCGGCACCAACTGCGGCAGCGGCTGGTACTGCACCGACCGGATCACCGGCGTGGCGAACATGGTCGGCTGGCACAACCTGGCGCTGGCGAACAACGACCCGGTAGCCAACTGGTACACCGACGGCACGAACCTGATCGCGTTCTCCCGCGGCCCGGACGCCTGGATCTCGCTGAACAACGAGTCCTCCGCGCAGACCCGCACCTTCACCACGGGCCTGCCGGACGGAACCTACTGCGACATCATCCACGGTTCGCTGTCCGGCGGATCGTGCACCGGCCCGACGGTGACCGTCTCCGGCAACCGCGCGACGGTCACGGTCCCGGCGAACGACGCCGTGGCGATCGACCGCAACAGCCGCGTCTCCGGGTCGTCCGCGTCGACGTTCACGGTGGACATCAACGCGAACGCGACCACGAGCTGGGGCCAGAACGTCTACATCGTCGGCTCGATCCCGGCGCTCGGCAGCTGGAAGACGGCCAACGCCGTCGCGCTGTCCTCGCAGAACTACCCGTACTGGACCGCCGCGCTGAGCGTGCCGGCCAACACGTACTTCGAGTACAAGTACATCAAGATCGACTCGAGCGGGAACGTGATCTGGGAGAGCGGCGGCAACCGCTCCTACACCACCGGCTCCTCCGGATCGATCACCTTCAACGACACCTGGCATTCCTGAACGGGGTCGGCCCGCCCGACGAACGGGCGGGCCGGCGCACGACTGCCGCGGCTCGGTGAGCGTCCGCTACCAGGTCAGCGGCAGGGTGGTGATGAAGTTGTCGAGCAGGCCGGAGATGATCTGGTCGTCGTGCAGGGAGGGGTGCCAGTCGCAGCCGAGGTGGTCCAGGCTCGGGCTGTCGTAGTACCAGTAGTAGACCTTCTTGTCGCCCATGGCGTTGCGGTCGGTGACGACCTGCTGGGCGGTTTGCGCGAACAGGGCGGTGTTGGACAGGGCGGTGGCGCTGACCACGATGATCGCGTTCGGGCCGTACTGGGAGCGCAGGGTGTTGATGAAGCCCTGGTAGGCGGTCTTGTACGCGGCGACCAGCTGGTCGGTGGTGCTCCACTGCTCGCCGGAGTTCAGCGCGGTGGAGAAGTCGTTGATGCCCAGGCCGACCACGACCAGTTGCGGGTGCCAGGTGCCCGGGTTGTACCAGACGTCGTTGTTGACCGCTTGCAGGGTCCTGCCGTAGTACGTCAGGAAACTGGTGCCGGGGCTGCTGCCGTTGTAGTTGCGCACGACACCCATGCCGGACATGGCGTTGATCTGATAATCGGCGTTCAGGCTGTGGGCGGTGAGGGCGCCGAAGCTGTCGTCCGCGTTGGAGTTGGGCGTGATCCCGCCGATGCTGGAGCAGTCGTGCTGGGTGGCCATGTTGCCGTAGCCGGCGGTGTAGGAGTCGCCGATGAACTCGATCTGCCGGGTGCGCGCGGCCGGCTTGCTCAGGATCGATCCGCCGGGGGCGGCGACGAATCCGCCGAACTGCCCGGCCTGCCACGGGCTCTCGCTGCGCTTGACCACGCGCACGGTGTGGTCGGCGTTGCTCAGGTTGTTGACCCAGTACGTGGTCTGGCCGGGGGTGGTGATCTCGGCCACGGCGGTTCCGTCGATCGCGACGTCGTAGTCGCTGGCGGTGTCGTTGAGCACGATGCCGACGCCGGTGCCGTGGAAGCGGCCCTCGAAGTAGATCCCGGGCCAGGTGTAGGAGACGTAGTTGCCCGCGGTCTCGGTCTGTCCGACGGTGTGCGCGTTGGCCAGCGCCGGGGCGGGCGGCTGCGGGGTCGGGGAGACGGAGGCGACGGTGCCGTTGCACACGGTGCCGTCGAGGCTGAAGCTGGCGGGCACCGGGTTGCTGCTGTTGTTCCAGGTGCCGGTGAAGCCGAAGGACTGGCTGCCGTTGGTCGGCAGGTTCGCGGTGTAGCTGGCGTTGACCGCGACGGCCGCGCTGCCGGACTGGGTGACTGTGGCGCCCCAGGACTGGGTGACCGTCTGCCCGGCCGCGAAGGACCATGTCAGGGTCCAGCTGCTGAGCGGATCGCCGAGGTTGGTGATCGCGATGTTGCCCTGGAATCCGCCCGGCCACTGGCTCTGCACCGTGTACGTGACCTTGCATCCGGCCGCGACGGCGGCGGCCGGCAGGGTCACGGCGGTGATCGTGCCCGCGATCACGCTGCCGGCGGCGCCGATCGCGAGCAAACCGCGTTTCAGGCTCATCGGGACTCCTCGGGACGTGGGCGGGAGCTGTGCCTGAACCTTGAGTCACTTAATCGGTTAAGTCAAGGGACGGGCAGTGCGGGAAAAGGATTGCCCGAGATCCGGGCTGATGCGGAGGGCAAGTCGCTAGCGCACCCGCGAAAGTTTCGCCGGATCTCGGTAACCGGCGCGTCCAGACGCCCGCGACCTCCGAAGCCGCGACCACGCACTCTCCGCGCCCACATGGCAGCTTGCGTCGCAGGGCCCGGACTCGGCCGCGGAACGCCGGTTGACTGAACCGGTTCAGTGGCGCACCGTCACGGCAGTCTCGTCCGAAGGACCGCGCGAGGAGCCAGGGAGCCGGCCGTGCCCACACATCGCAGAACCCCGCTATCCGCAGTCACCGCGCTCGTCGCGCTCGCCGCGCTGCTCGTCGCCGCGGCGTTCGCGCTCGCCGGGCCCGCACGATCCGCGACACCCGTCCGCGCCGCCGCGACCGTCGCCCCGGTCAAGATCATGCCGCTGGGCGACTCGATCACCGCGGGCCCCGGCTGCTGGCGCGCCATCCTCTGGCACGACCTGCAAACCAACGGCTACACCGACATCGACTTCGTAGGCAGCCAGCCCGACGGCGGCTGCAACTACGGCTACACCTACGACGGCGACAACGAGGGCCACGGCGGCTACTCCGCCACCGGCATCGCGCAGAACAACCAGCTGCCGCCCTGGCTGGCCGCCGCCAACCCCGACATCGTCCTGATGCACCTGGGCACCAACGACATGTGGGGCGGCTCGATCCCGGTCAGCTCCGTGCTGGCCGCGTACACCACCCTGATCGGGCAGATGCGCGCCAACAACCCGAAGATGAAGATCCTGGTAGCGCAGATCATCCCGATGAACCCGCCCAGCTGCCCGACCTGCGCCGCCGAGGTGCAGTCGCTGGACCAGGCCATCCCGGGCTGGGCCGCGGGGCTGACCACCGCGCAGTCACCGATCATCGTGGTCGACCAGTGGACCGGCTTCGATGACTCCACCGACACCGTCGGCGACGGCGTGCACCCCAACGACGCCGGATTCGCGAAGATGGCCGCCCGCTGGTACCCGCCGCTCGCCCAAGTCCTCAGCGGCATCATCCCGCCGCCGCCCACGCCCAGCGCCTCCCCGACTCCCACCGCGTCGCCGTCGACTTCGCCGTCCGCATCGACGCCGCCGTCGAATTCAGGGTGCACCGCGGCCTACCAGATCACCTCCCAGTGGAGCGGCGGCTTCCAGGGCTCTGTCACGGTGACCAACAGCTCGACCGCCGCCTCCTCGGCCTGGACGGTGACGCTCACCTTCGCCGACGGGCAGCAGGTCACCCAATCCTGGAACACCACACTGACCCAAAGCGGCGCCGTCGTCACCGCGCACAACGCCGCCTACAACGGCAGCCTCGCGCCCGGCGCGAACACGTCCTTCGGCTTCCTCGCGAGCTGGAACGGCACCAACGCAGTACCGTCCATCAGCTGCACGCTCACCGGCTGATCTTCAACCACCGGCGGCCGAGCGCGATAGGGCGCCCGGCCGCCGGCCCGGATCAGCGTTCTCAGTCTTCGAGTCAGCCTGCGAACTCAGAAGTTGTACTGGTCGATGTTCGCGGCGTTGAACACGGTCGGGTCGCCGAGGGTGACCACGCCGCCGGCGCCGACGGTGTACTGGCCCATGTCGCCGGCCTTGAAGGTCTGCCCCTGCGCGCCGGTGATCTGGCCGGACTGCAGCGCGACGGCGGCGTAGGCGGCCAGCGCGCCGAGCTTGGCCGGGTCCCACAGCTCGAAGGCGGTGATCGTGCCGTCCTTGACGTACTTGCGCAGCTGGTTCGGCGTGCCGAGGCCGGTCAGCTTGACCTTGCCCTTGTAGGACGAACCGTCGAGGTACTGCGCCGCGGCCAGGATGCCTACCGTGGTCGGCGAGATGATGCCCTTAAGGTTCGGGTAGGACTGCAGCAGGCCCTGGGTCTGCTGGTACGAGGTCTGCGCGTCGTCGTTGCCGTAGGCGATCTTGACCAGCTGGATGTTCGGGTACTTCGCCTTCAGCTCGTCCTGCATGAAGCCGATCCACGCGTTCTGGTTCGTCGCGGTCTGCGCCGCGGACAGGATCGCGATCTGGCCGGAGCCGCCGATCTGGCCGGCCAGCAGGTCCACCTCGGTGCGGCCGAGCGCCTCTGAGCTGGCCTGGCTGATGAACAGGTTGCGGCAGTCGGCGTTGGTGTCCGAGTCGTAGGTGACCACGGAGATCTTGTCGCTCATGGCCTGCTTGAGGTTGGTGCACAGCGCGTTCTGGTCCTGCGCCGAGACCACGATCGCGTTGACCTGCTGCTGAATGAGCGTGTTGACGTAGTTGGCCTGCCCGGCGGTGTCGGTGGCGCTGGTGGTGCCGACCTCCTTGTAGGTCTCGCCGAGGCCCTGCAGCACCTTCTGGCCGCCCGTGTCGGAGATGGTGAAGTACGGGTTGTTGACCTGCTTGGGCAGGTAGGCGACGGTCAGGCCGGTCTTGCTTGCCGCGTTGGCGTTCGCGTTCGCAGTCCCGGCCGGCGCCGCGCTGTTGGCCGCCGCATTGCCGCTCTTGGTGGTGCCGCTGCACGCGCTCAGCAGCAGGGCCGCGACCGCGGCGCCAGAAGCGGCCGCCATCAGGCGGGTGGAAACTGACATGGGGGTACCTCTCGTCGTTGAGAACTGCGGTGCGGTGATGTGGATTCGAGCGGTGGAGGACAGAAGGGGGCTCAGCGAGCGCCGGGGTTGAGACCGCCAGAGCTCAGGAAGCGCCGGGGTTCAGGACACGTCGGCCGCGGGCGTTCGGGCCCGTCGTCGGCGGAACGCCTCGGAGATCTGGCGCCCGGCGCGCGGCCCGAGCACCGAGGCGATCAGCAGCAGGCCGGTGACGATGGTCTGCGAATCGGCCGAGACGCTCTTGAGGCTCAGCAGGTTCTGCACGGTGCCCAGCAGGAACACCCCGGCTACCGCGCCGCCGATCGTGCCGCGCCCGCCGTCGAAGTCGATGCCGCCGAGCAGCACCGCGGCGATCACGGACAGTTCGAGGCCGGTGGCGTTGTCGTAGCGGGCGCTGGTGTAGTGCAGCGCCCAGATCACCCCGGCGCCGCCGGAGACCAGCCCGGTGACGGCGAACATGATCAGCTTGGTGCGCTTGACCCGCACTCCGGCGAAGAACGCCGCCTCGGGGTTGGCGCCGATCGCGAACAGCCTGCGGCCGAACGGCGTGGCGTGCAGCACGATCGCGGCGACCGCCAGCAGCACGAGGTAGAGCACGAAGATGTTCGGGATCGCGGTGCCGCCGATGCGTCCGGTGCCGAAGTCCAGGTAGTTCTGCGGGAAGTCGGAGACGGCGTTCGCGCCGAGCACGATCTGCGCGACGCCGCGGAAGAGGGCCAGGGTGCCGATCGTGACCGCGAGCGAGGGCAGGCCGAGCCGGGTGACCAGCAGCCCGTTGAGCAGGCCGCCGGCCAGGCCGACCAACAGGCACACCGGGATGATCAGCTGGATCGGCCAGTTCGCGTTCCACAGCGCGCCCATCAGCGCCCCGGACAGGCCCGCCATCGACCCGACGGACAGGTCCACCTCCCCGGCGGCGACCAGCAGCGTCATGGGCAGGGCGACGATCGCGATGGTGGTGGTGTTGCCGAGCAGGAAGGAGATGTTCAGGGTGTTGCCGAAGGTGCTCTCGGTGCCGAGGCCGTAGGCCACGAGCAGCACCAGCAGCGCGGCCACGGCGACGTCCCAGCGCGGGTGCAGGGCGCGCCTGCGCAGCTCAAGGCCGGGTCCTGCGGCCGTAGCGGACAGTCCACGGTCAGCCATGATGCGGGCTCCTCTCGCGCAGCGCGCTGGTGACGCGCCCCGCCACGATCCGGTCGACGGCGATGGCGACCAGGAGCAGGAAGCCGTCGATCGCCTCCTCCCAGACCGAGCTGACATTCAGCGCCGGCAGCACGCTGTTGATCGAGGTCAGCAGCAGGGCGCCGAGGGCCGCGCCGTACACGCTGCCCACTCCCCCGGTCATCGCGACGCCGCCGACCACGACCGCGCTGATCACGGTCAGTTCGTAGCCGCCGCCGGTGGTCGCGTCGACATACGCGAAGCGGGCGACGTACAGCGCTCCGGCCAGGCCGGCCAGCGCCCCGGCGAATATGTACGCTGCGACGACGCGCTTGCGCAGCCCGATTCCGGCCAGGCGCGCGGCCTGCGCGTTCGAGCCGATCGCGTAGAACTCGCGGCCGGAGCGGTAGCGGGCCAGGTAGTAGCCGACGGCGACGGTCGCCGCGACGGCGATGAGCGCCAGGTACGGGATCGGGCCGAGGCCGCCGTGCCCGAAGTCGGTGTAGCCGGCGGGCAGGCTCTGCGAGGTGATCTCGCGCGGGCCGACCCAGATGGAGTCCAGGCCGCGCACAACGTAGAGCATGCCGAGGGTGACGACGAGCGCCGGCACCTGGCCGAAGCTGACCAGCAGGCCGTTGACCAGGCCGAAGCCCGCGCCGAGCAGGATCGCGGCGGCCACCGCCCAGACCGGGTTCGCGCCGCCGGCCAGCAGGTCTGCGGCGGCGAAGGCGCTGATGCCGAGCACAGAGCCGACGGACAGGTCCACGTTGCGGGTGATGACCACGACCGCCTGGCCGACCGCGACCAGCATCAGGATCGCCGCGTCGAGCAGCAGGTCCTTGATTCCCTGGCTGCTGAGGAAGCGGTGGTTGTCCAGCTCGGTGGCCAGCAGCAACAGCACCAGCACGACGAGGATCGCGGCCTGGCGGGCGCGGCCGATGAAGGCGACCAGGCGGCGCGGCGCGGTGTCGGCCGCAGGAGCGGGGGCGGTTCCTTCCGACGCGGCCAGCGTCGGCGAGGTCCTGGGGGTCGCGGAGGTCGAGCTCACCGCGCCACCCCCGCCGGTCCCCGGCCCGCGGCGGGCTCGGAGGCGGCCCTGGCGCCGGTGGCGGCGGCCAGCACGGCCTCCTCTGTGGTGCCCTCGCGCGGCAGTTCGGCGGCGAGGCGACCTTCGTGCATCACCAGGATCCGATCGGCCATGCCGAGCACCTCGGGCAGGTCGGAGGAGATCATCAGCACCGCGACCCCGTCCGCGGCCAGCTGCGAGAGCAGCCGGTGCACCTGCGCCTTGGTGCCCACGTCGATGCCGCGGGTCGGCTCGTCCACGATCAGCACCTTCGGCGCGGTGGACAGCCACTTGCCGAGCACGACCTTCTGCTGGTTGCCGCCGGAGAGGGTGGCGACCGCATCGGAAAGGCGGCCGTACTTCAGCTCCAGCCGGGCGGCCCAGTCCGCGGCGCGGCTGCGTTCGGCGGCGCGGCTGACCAGTCCGCCGCGGGTGAGCCCGCGCACGCCTGTCAGCGTGCTGTTGCGCTCGATGGAGTGCATCATCACCAGGCCCTGCGCGCGCCGGTCCTCGGGCACCAGCGCCAGCCCGGCGGACATGGCGGCGGAGGGAGACCCGGGGCGCAGGGTCCGGCCGTCGACCTGCACGCTGCCCGCGTCCCAGCGGTCGATGCCGAAGACGGCGCGGGCGACCTCGGTGCGTCCGGCGCCGACCAGCCCGGCCAGCGCGACGATCTCGCCGCGGCGCACCTGGAAGGAGACGTCGGTGAACACGCCCTCGCGGGTCAGCCGGCGCACGTCGAGGGCGACCTCGCCGATCTGCGCGTCCTGCTTGGGGTAGAGCGAGTCCAGGTCGCGGCCGACCATGCGCCGCACCAGGTCGTCCGCGCCGAGGCCGGCGACCGGCTCGGTGGCGATCCAGCCGCCGTCGCGCAGCGTGGTCACCGTGTCGCACAGGTCGAAGATCTCGTCGAGCCGGTGCGAGATGAACAGGATCGCGGCGCCCTGCGCCTTGAGCGCCCTGGCCACCGCGAAGAGCCGGTCCACCTCGGCCGGGGTGAGCGCGGCGGTCGGCTCGTCCATGATCAGCACGCGGGCGTCGAAGGAGAGCGCCTTGGCGATCTCCACCATCTGCTGGTCCGCGATGGAAAGGCCGCGGGCCGGCTGGTCGGGGTCGAGCGCGACGCCGAGGCGGGCGAACAGGTCCGCGGTCCACCGGCGCACCTTGGTCCGGTCGATCCGGCCGAGTCCCAGGCCGCGCAGCGAGGCGCGCGGCTGGCGGCCCATGTAGATGTTCTCGGCGATCGACAGGTGCGGGAAGACGGTCGGCTCCTGGTAGATCACCGCGATCCCGGCGCCGCGCGCGTCGGCGGGGCCGTGAAAGACGGTCGGCTCGCCGTCCACGAGGACCCGGCCGCCGTCCGGGCGCAGCACGCCGGCGAGCACCTTCACCAGGGTCGACTTGCCGGCTCCGTTCTCGCCGGCCAGCGCGTGCACGGAGCCGGGGGCCAGAGCCAGCGAGACCGACCGCAGCGCGCGCACGGCGCCGAACGACACGCTCACCGCGTCGAGCGCGAGGATCGGCGCGGTCGCCGCCGCGGCCGGACCGGAGCCCGGCGGCACAGCGGCCGCCGCTTCCGGGTTCACCGCCTCGGGGCCGGCCGCGTTGTGGCCCACCTCGGTTGAATCGTTCACTCGTATCTCCACCTGGGCGCTTGGAGCGCGACGGGCCGCGGGTTTCCGGCCTTTAAACGTTTCATTCAACGTGCGAGCAACGTAAGACCGGGTTCGCGGGCCCGTCAAGGGATGGGCGCGGCCCAGTTGGTCACGATGCGATCACGGGCGGGTCAGCGCAGGTCGGCGTATAGACCAGCCGCCCGGCAGCCCACCGGACGATCGGCTCACGGACGCGAGGGGTGCCCGGTGGACTCGCGCGCGACCAGCTCGGGTTGGAGGACGACGCGCTGGTGAATATGCGCGTCGGCGTCGTCGCCGGTCTCCTCGAGCAGCAGCGTCGCAGCGGTGCGCCCCATCTCCACGGCCGGCTGACGCACCGATGTCAGCGGTACCGCAGCGGCCGCGGCGAACTCGATGTCGTCGTACCCGACGAGAGCGACGTCCTCAGGTACGGCGATGCCCGCGGCGTAGAGCGCCTGAAGTACGCCAAAGGCGAGCAGGTCGTTCGCGCAGAACACGGCGGTCGGGCGGCGGGAGAGGGCGAGCAGCCGCGCTCCCGCCTCGCGGCCGGCTTCGACGTCGAGCCTCGGGACCTCTATGTGCGTGAGCGCGTCCTCGGGCAGCTCGCGGTCCTTCAGGGCCGCCAGCGCCCCGGTGCGCCGGTCCCGGCACTGCGCGAGGTGCATCGGCCCGCTCACGTAGGTCAGCGCGGTGTGCCCCTTGTCGAGCAGGTGATCGGCCGCGAGGTAGCCGCCTGCCACGTCGTCCACCGAGACCGAGCAGCACTCCCCCACCGGCGCGGAGCGGTCCACCAGCACGAACGGGATCTCGCGGCGGCGGAAGGCGGCGAGGTTCGCCCCGGTCGGGTCGGCCGGGGTGACGAGCACGCCGCGCACCCGCTGCTCGGCGAACAGGGACAGGTACTCGGCCTCCTCGGACGGGTCCTGCGCGCTGTTGCACAGCATCACCCCGAGGCCCGAGGCCCGCGCCTCGCGCTCGGCGCCCCTGGCCACCTGCACGAAGAACGGGTTGGCCATGTCCAGCACGAGCATCGCCACAATCCGGCTGCGCCCGGCCCGCAGCTGCCTCGCCGACTCGCTGCGCACGAAGCCGAGCAGATCGATAGCCGCCTGGACTCGGGTCCGGGTCTGCTCCGAAACCAAGTCGGGCCTGTTAATTACATTGGAGACCGTGCCGACCGACACGCCGGCCTGCCGCGCGACGTCCTTGATGCCCACCATGCGCGCCAAGGCAGCTCCTCACCAGTCGTCCAGGTCGTCCAGCTCGTGTGCGCGGACCGGCGTCCAGCGGTTCGCGTCCGCTCACATGGTAGGGCCGGGCCCGGGCCGGACCGGCCCTTTGAAAGGGTCAAAAGGAAAGAGCTCCCGTGCTGGGCCCGCCGCTCCTTGACAGCCCCGGGAACTGGATCTAGGTTGCGTCACTGAAACGATTCATGCAAGCGCGGCGCGTTCGCGGCCTTCGCGACCCCCGACGCGCACCGGGCGGCTTTCGGCGACAGGGCAGGGTGACGGTGATGGGTGACCGGTCTACGGTCAAGGCGCGGCTTGCCGCGCTGCAAATCGAGCTGCCGTCGTGGGCGTTCGGCAACTCGGGGACCCGCTTCCGGGTCTTTCCGCAGCCGGGGGTGCCGCGCGATCCGTTCGAGAAGCTCGCGGACGCGGCGCAGGTGCACCGGTACACCGGGGCCGCGCCGACCGTGTCGCTGCACATCCCGTGGGACCGGGTTGAGGACTACGGCAAGCTCGCCGATCACGCCGCCTCGCTGGGCCTGCGCATCGGGATGATCAACTCGAACACCTTCCAGGACGAGGACTACAAGCTCGGCAGCGTCTGCCATCCGGACCCGAAGGTGCGCCGCAAGGCCCTGCAACACCTGCTGGACTGTGTGGACGTGATGGACGCCACCGGCTCCCGCGCGCTCAAGCTGTGGTTCGCGGACGGCACGAACTATCCGGGTCAAGATGACGTGGCGGCGCGTCAGGACCGGCTGTTCGAGGCCCTGACCGCCGTGTATGAGCGGCTTGGCGACGGGCAGCGGATGGTGCTGGAGTACAAGCTGTTCGAGCCGGCGTTCTACCACACCGACGTGCCGGACTGGGGAACTGCCTACGCCCACACGCTCAAGCTGGGCGAGAAGGCATCAGTGGTCGTGGACACCGGGCACCACGCGCCGGGCACCAACATCGAGTTCATCGTGGCGTTCCTGCTGCGCGAGCGGAAGCTGGGCGCGTTCGATCTGAACTCCCGCTTCTACGCCGACGACGACCTGATGGCCGGCGCCGCGGATCCGTTCCAGCTGTTCCGGATCGTGCACGAGGTGGTGCGCGGCGGCGGGCTGGAGCCGGACGCGAACGTGGCGTTCATGCTCGATCAGTGCCACAACATCGAGGAGAAGATCCCGGCGGTGATCCGCTCGGTGATGAACGTGCAGGAGGCGGTAGCCAAGGCGCTGCTGGTGGACTTGGACGCGCTGCGGACGGCGCAGCAGGCGGGCGACGTGCTGGGCGCCTATGAGGTGCTGATGGACGCGTACAACACGGATGTGCGCCCGCTGCTGGCTGAGCTGCGCGAGGAGCAAGGGCTCGATCCGGCTCCGGTCGCGGCCTACCGGGCTTCGGGCTGGCGGGAGCAGATCGTCGAGCAGCGCGTCGGCGGTACGCAGGCGGGGTGGGGAGCATGAGCGACAATGGCGCGAATGTCGTGCGGCAGTTGTTGGAGCGGTCTAACCGTCTGGGTTCTGATCCGCGCAACACGAACTACGCCGGCGGCAACACCTCGGCGAAGGGCACCGCGACCGACCCGGTGACCTGCGCGGACACCGAACTGCTGTGGGTCAAGGGCTCCGGCGGCGACCTGGGCACCCTGACCAGGGCCGGGCTGGCGGTGCTGCGGCTGGACCGGGTGCGCGCGCTCGTCGACGTCTATCCGGGCGTCGAGCACGAAGACGAGATGGTCGCGGCGTTCGACTACTGCCTGCACGGCAAGGGCGGTGCGGCTCCGTCGATCGACACCGCGATGCACGCCCTCGTGGACGCCCCGCACGTGGACCACCTGCATCCCGACTCCGGGATCGCGCTGGCGACCGCCGCCGACGGCGAGAAGCTGACCGCGGAGTGCTTCGGCGAGACGGTCGTGTGGGTGCCCTGGCGGCGCCCCGGCTTCCAGCTCGGCCTGGACATCGCCGCGATCAAGCGGCAGAACCCGGACGCGATCGGCTGCGTCCTCGGCGGTCACGGCATCACCGCCTGGGGCGAGACCAGCGAGCAGTGCGAGGCCAACTCGCTGCACATCATCCGCACCGCGCAAAGCTTCTTGGAGGAGCGCGGCAATCCCGAGCCTTTCGGCCCGATCGTCGCGGGCTTCGAACCGCTGGCCGAGGCCGAGCGCCACGAGCGCGCCGCCGCGCTCGCACCAGTTATCAGGGGCCTGGCTTCGAGTGATCACCGGCAGGTCGGCCACTACACCGACAGCGAGGTGGTGCTCGACTTCCTCGCGCGCGCCGAGCATCCGCGCCTGGCCGCGCTGGGCACCTCGTGCCCGGACCACTTCCTGCGCACCAAGGTCCGGCCGCTCGTGCTCGACCTGCCGCCGACTGTCCCGTTGGACGAGACGATAGCGCGGCTGAAGGAACTGCACGCCGCCTACCGCGAGGACTACGCCGCCTACTACGCGAGGCACGCCGCGCCGGACAGCCCGGCGATGCGCGGCGCGGATCCGGCGATCGTGCTGGTGCCCGGCGTCGGCATGTTCTCCTTCGGCAAGGACAAGCAGACCGCGCGGGTGGCCGGCGAGTTCTACGTCAACGCGATCAACGTGATGCGCGGCGCAGAGTCCGTGTCCTGCTACGCCCCGATCCCGGAGTCGGAGAAGTTCCGGATCGAGTACTGGGCGCTGGAGGAGGCCAAGCTTCGGCGGATGCCGAAGCCCAAGCCCCTCGCCGGACGCATCGCGCTGGTCACCGGGGCCGGTTCCGGGATCGGCAGGGCGATCGCGCGCCGGCTGGCCGCTGAGGGCGCTTGCGTCGTCGTCGCGGACCTCAACGCCGAAAGCGCAGCGACCGTGGCCGAAGAGCTGGGTGGAGCGGACCGCGCCGTCGCGGTGTCCGCGGACGTCACCGACGAGCAGCAGATCGCCGCCGCCTTCCAGGCCGCGGCCCTCGCCTTCGGCGGCGTCGACCTGGTCGTGAACAACGCGGGCATCTCGGTCTCCAAGCCGTTGCTGGAGACCACCGCCCGCGACTGGGATCTGCAGCACGACATCATGGCGCGCGGCTCGTTCCTCGTCTCCCGCGAGGCCGCGCGCGTCATGGTCGGGCAGGGGCTCGGCGGCGACATCGTGTACATCGCCTCGAAGAACGCGGTGTTCGCCGGGCCGAACAACATCGCCTACTCGGCCACCAAGGCCGACCAGGCGCATCAAGTCAGGCTGCTGGCTGCCGAGCTCGGCGAGCACGGCATCCGCGTCAACGGCGTCAACCCGGACGGCGTGGTGCGCGGCTCGGGGATCTTCGCCGGCGGCTGGGGCGCCAAGCGGGCCGCGGTCTACGGCGTGCCGGAAGAGAAGCTCGGCGAGTACTACGCCCAGCGCACCCTGCTCAAGCGCGAGGTGCTGCCCGAGCACGTGGCCAATGCCGTCTTCGCCCTGACCGGCGGCGATCTGAGCCACACGACCGGGCTGCACGTCCCCGTCGACGCCGGCGTCGCCGCCGCCTTCCTGCGATGAGCCAGAGCACGGACAGCGGCGGAGCGAAGAGCGGTGACGTGAAGAGCTTCGCCGCGATCGACCTCGGCGCCTCCAGCGGGCGGGTGATCCGGGGCGCCGTCGGACCTGATCGGCTCGACGTGGTCGAGGTGCATCGCTTCCGCAACGAGCCGCGGTTTGTCCGCGAGGCGCTGCGCTGGGACTTCGCGGCGCTTGAACGCGGGGCTCGCGAGGGCCTGCGGCTCGCCGGGCCGGTCGACGGGATCGGGATCGACTCGTGGGCCGTGGACTACGGCCTGCTCGACACGGACGGCCGCTTGATCGACGATCCGGTGCACTACCGGGACGGCCGCACCGACGGCGTGGCTGATCAAGTCTTCAAGCTGATATCGGCGCGACGCATGTACGAGCTGACCGGGATTCAGAACCAGCCGTTCAACACCGTTCACCAGCTTTACGCGGCGCAGCAGACCGCGGAGCTCAAGGCGGCCGCGCGCATCCTGATGGTCCCGGATCTGCTGTCCTGGAGGCTGACCGGTGTCGCCGGGACCGAGGTCACCAATGCGTCGACCACGGGGCTGTTCGACACCGACACGCGCCGCTGGTCCCGCGAGATCTTCGAGGCACTCCGCCTCGACTGCGGCCTGTTCGCGCCGCTGCGCGGCCCGGGCGAACCGGCCGGTGTGGCGGCGGATTTCGCAGCGCCCGTGTTCACGGTGGGCTCGCACGACACCGCCTCGGCGGTCGCCGCCGTGCCCGCAGAGGGCGGGAACTTCGGCTACATCTCCTCGGGCACGTGGTCGCTGGTGGGCGTCGAGCTGAACGCGCCGATCCGGACCGAGCAGTCGCGCGCCGCGAACTTCACCAACGAGATCGGCGTCGACGGCACGGTGCGCTACCTGCGCAACGTCATGGGGTTGTGGCTCTTGCAGGAGTGCCTGCGCGAGTGGGGGCGCGCGGGCGACCTGCCCGCACTTCTCGGCGCGGCCGCGCACGTTCCCGCGCGCCGTAGCCTGATCGATGCGAGCGACCCGGTGTTCCTCGCCCCCGGCGGCATGCCGGAGCGGATCGTCGCCGCCTGTCAGCGCTCTGAGCAGCCGGTCCCGCGCGACCACGCGGAGATAGTGCGCTGCATCCTTGACTCGCTCGCCGAGGCATACCGCACGTCGTTGACCGAAGCGGCGCAGCTGTCCGGGAAGCGGATCGACGTCGTGCACATTGTCGGCGGCGGTGCGCTCAACGAGCTGCTCTGCCAGTTGACGGCGGACGCGGTCGGGCTGCCGGTGCTGGCCGGTCCGGTCGAGGCCGCCGCGATCGGCAACCTGCTGATACAGGCGCGGGCGGCGGGAGCGATCGAGGGCGACCTGGCGGATCTGCGCTCGTTGATCGCGCGCACGCAGCCGCTACGCCGATTCGAGCCCTCATGCGGGTAGCCCTGTTCGTCACCTGCGTCAACGACCTGGCGTTCCCGCAGGCGGGGATCGCGGCGGTCACGCTGCTCGAACGCCTCGGCGTCGAGGTGGAGTTCCCGGCGGCGCAGACCTGCTGCGGTCAGATGCACTACAACACCGGCTATCCGGACGAGGCGCGGCCGCTGGCGGAGAAGTTCGCCCGCGACTTCGCGGGATACGACGCCGTGGTCGCGCCCTCGGGTTCGTGCGCGGCGTTCGTCGAGCACGTCCATCCCGAGCTGGCTGCGCTGGCGGTCGGCGGAACGCCTCCGGTCTACGAGCTGACCGCGTTCCTGACCGATGTGCTGCGCGTCGAGGACGTCGGCGCCTACTTCCCGCACCGCGTGGTCTACCACCCGACGTGCCATTCGAGTCGGCTGCTGGGCCTCGGCGAGCGGCCGCTACGGCTGCTGCGCGCGGTCGAAGGGCTCGAACTCGCCGAGCTGCCCGGAGCGGACGAGTGCTGCGGTTTCGGCGGAACGTTCGCGGTGAAGAACCCTGATGTCTCGACGGCTATGGGCCGGGACAAGCTTGCCCGCGCGGTGGAGGCCGGTGCGCAGTTCCTCACCGCGGTGGACAACTCGTGCCTGATGCACTTGGGCGGCCTCGCACGGCGCGGAGGCGAGCAGCTGACAACCATTCACCTGGCCGAGATTCTGGCCAGCACCAGATCTGGATCGGGGCAATGAGCGGCACGTTCGTGGGTATGCCTTCGTTTCCGGAGGCGGCGCGGGTTTCGACGAAGGACGCCCGGTTGCGGGCGAATCTGACCCGCGCGACGCACACCATCCGGGCGCGGCGCGAGCAGGCGGTCGCCGAACTGGCGGACTGGGCCGAGCTACGCGCGGCCGGCGCCGCGATCAAGGAACGCACACTGCGCCACCTGGACACCTACCTCCTGCAACTCGAAGAGAAG
>NZ_DASRGV010000214.1:0-10405 GCF_035650855.1 Actinocrinis sp.
GGACCAGTCCGTCGGCCCAGAGCGGGGCGGAGGCGGTCAGGGACAGCGGAAGCAGCACCGCGGCCATCGTCCAGGAGGCGGCGACGACCAGCGTGCCGGCTCGGATCAGGCCGAGCAGCCGGGGTGCCAGCAGCGCCCCGGCGACGCCCGCAGCGCCCGCAAGGGTCAGCGTCAGCCCGAGGAACCCGGAGGACGCGCCGTGCTGCCGCGCGGTGAGGATGACGGCGTAGTAGAGCGCACCGATGATCAGGTTCACCCCGCCGGCCCAGAGCGTCACGAAGCGCAGAAACGGCTGGCTGAACAGGAACCGCAGGCCGTCGGCGAACTCCCGGCGGAAGCCGGCGAGCGCTGATCCCGGCGCCGGGGCCGACCCGGGCTCGGACGCGGACTCGGGCTCGGACGCGACCGTCGGGCCCGCATCAGCCTGCGAGGCTTCGTCGCGGACCCGCTCGCGGGCCGGCCGCAGATCGGCCCGGATGGCGCGCGCACACGCCGCGGCAGCGAGGAAGGAGATTGCGTCGGCGAGGAACGGGATCCAGGCCGCCGCCTGGTACAAGGCGCCGCCCACGCCCGGCCCGGCCAGCTTCGCCGCCTGCTCGCGGGCTTGGAGCGTGCCCAGCGCCTGCTCCGGCTCCTCGGGCGGCAGCAGAGCCCTGATTGAGGCGGTGGCCGCGGCCGCGTAGGCCGCGGCAGCCGCGCCGCCGAGCACCGTGCAGCCGAAGAGCAGCGGCAGCGTCGCGTGCCGGGTTCCGGCGGCAAGGGCGATCGCGCCGGCGGCGAGCGCCGCGGCGGCCAGGGCGCCGATCATCATGGCCCGGCGCGATCCACGGTCGGCGTACACGCCGAAGACCAGGGTGAGCAGCACCTCGGTGACCGCGGCCACGGTGCCGACGGCGCCCGCGGTCACCGCCGAGGCGCCCAGGGCCAGCACCAGCAGCGGCAGGGCCAGCGCCGAGGCGTGCGAGCCGAGCTGGTTGGCCGCGCCGCCGAGCCAGAACAGCCGGAAGTCGCGGCGCCTGGCGGCGGCGGGCGCGGCGTGCGGTGGGACCGTCTCCTGGGTGTTCATCACGCCGCAACCTACGAGGCCGCGCTTTGGGAATTGTTTGGCGATTCCCTCATCCGCAGGTCAGAACCCTGAGTCGGGCTGCGCCGCGCCGGGGCCGGAGGCCGCATCGCGGTGTGCGCGCACGGCGCCCGGCCACTTTTCCTGATTTACCGCAACCCGGAGTCGGGGACGGACGTCTTCAGTGGCGACAGCGAGGGACAGGGGAGCAATCACGTGCACAGAGGGCGGCTTGCCAGTTAGCTTATTTACCGGCCCTTAGCAAGGGTCTACCCGCAGCGCGTTTCTGAAGACACAGGTTTGCCGACCTGCGTCCGGTTAAGCACGCCTTCTTTGCCTACAGCCCGAAGTTGCACCGACCGGAGCGAGACCGCGCTTTGGCCAGCCGAGCGTGTATCGCGGAACGGGGAACATGACGACTCAGACGCACCTGCCTGCGTCCTGGCCAACGGTTTCCGTGGTCATTCCCACCCTGAATGAGGCCCGCAATCTGCCCCACGTATTCGAACGACTCCCGCAGGGCCTTCACGAAGTAATCGTCGTGGACGGCCACTCGGTCGACGACACCTGCGCGGTGGTTCGCCGGCTGCGCCCGGACAGCCGGGTCATCATGCAGAACCGCAGCGGCAAGGGCAACGCCCTGGCCTGCGGCTTCACAGCCGCCACCGGCCAGATCATCGTCATGCTCGACGCGGACGGGTCAGCCGATCCCGGCGAGATTCCCGCCTTCGTCCAGGCCCTTCTCGGCGGCGCCGATTTCGCCAAGGGAAGCAGGTTCGCCCCGGGCGGCGGGAGCGCCGACCTCACCCGGCTGCGCACGCTGGGCAATCGCGTGCTCATGGCGATGGTGAATCGAGCCTATAGCACTGCCTACACAGATCTCTGTTACGGCTTCAATGTGTTCTGGCGACGGCACCTTCCGGTATTGAGGCTGGATTCGACCACACCGCCACCTGGGGACGGAACAAAGCGGCTGTGGGGTGACGGATTCGAGATCGAAACGCTGATCGCCATACGCGTCACTGTGGCGCGCCTCGCCGTCGTGGAGGTGCCCAGCTTCGAGCATTCCCGCATCCACGGCGTCAGCAATCTCACGGCGTTCAGTGACGGCCTTCGCGTGCTGCGGACGATTTTCGCCGAACGGCGCGCTCGTCACGCGGCGGCGATGAAACCGGTTGACGAGCATTCAGACACGAGCGTATTCGAAGAGTTCGCGGCGTTTCAGGCACCAAGCTCGCGGGAGGCGGAATGAAAGCCGGCACAGCCCCATATAGCGAAGCGTCATACGACGCGGCGCCAAACACTGGCGAGAAGGGTACGAGGGCTGCTGCGGGCGGCTTGGCGAAGAGTCTGCGCGGCGCGGCGCAGTCGGTGGTCTACCGCTTGCCCGTGGGCGTGGAACGGCGGCTGCTCTTCGCCTACTACCAGCGAAAGCTCCCGCGCTTCGGCCGACCGGTCACGTTCAGCGACAAGGTCAACTGGCGCATCCTGAACGATCGCAGACCCCTGCTCGAATGGACCTGCGACAAGCTGGCCATGAAGGAATACGCCGACAAAGCGGGGTTGGCGCGGCTGCGCGTTCCGCACACGATCTGGTCCGGTTCTGATATCAGCGAGCTGCAAGGGGTGGACCTGCCCGAGCACTGGGTGCTCAAGCCGAATCACCGCTCCGGGCTGATCTACTTCGGCCGGGGACCGGCCGACCAAAGGGAGCTCTCGGCCGTCACGGCGACGTGGCTCGATTCCTTCGAGTCGAGCAAGCTGCGCGAATGGGCCTATGCCAAAGCCCGGCCGATGCTCCTGGTCGAGGAATTGCTCGGGCCGCCGGGGTCGCCGCCGCCCGATTACAAGATCTTCGTCTTCGACGGCAAGCCGGACCTCATCGAGATGGTGAACCGGTACGACGGGAATCAGCAGCGGCTGTACCGGGCCGACTGGACACCGCTCGAGGTGCTCTACGGACCGCAGGGAATCGCCCCTATCGCGCCACCGCCGCCCGACCTGGACCGGATGCTGGACATCGCGCACCAGTTGGGCAAGCCCTTCGACTTCATCCGGGTGGACCTCTACGCCTTCGACGGATCAATCGTCTTCGGCGAGCTCACTCCCTATCCGTGCGGAGGCCTTGAGCGCTTCCAGCCGGCCTCGTTCGACGTCGAACTCGGCCGCAAATGGCAGCTGCCCACCCTGCGATCGGCCGCGTGAAGCCCGTGACAGGTAAGGAGCCGGACATGCTCGGCCTGGACCGTCGTGCCCTGCAGGCCGACTACGACAATCTGCGCCTGCGCGGTGTTCCCGGCATCGATGCGGGACAGCTCGCCTTCTCCCTCATGCACGGCAACGGCAATCTGATTCTCGTCGTCGACGAAGATCTCAGTGGCCTGCCCCCGCGCGTGATCTGCAGCGACCTGGCGCGCGATCTCTGCGAGTCCTTCACGGCGGCGCGCGTGGACGGGATCGCCTTCGTGCGCACCGTCGACCGGCCGGTTCGGATGACCTATTTCGACCGGGACGGCACGAACGCCACGATGTGCGGTAACGCGCTGCGCTGCGTGACCCAGTACGGCAGCGAGCGAGGCTACCTGCGGGACGGCGCGGACGTCGTCATGACGGATGACGGCGCGAAGTGGGTCTCGTCCGCCGAGGGCGCAATCCGCGTCGCGCTCGGCGCCGGGCGGGAGCTCCAACGCGTCGCCGACGACCAGTACTTCGTGTTCAGCGGCGTGGCACACCTGGTCGTGCTCCTCGACGAGCACCAGGACCTTGATGCGATAGACGTCCCGGTCGTGGGAGCCGCGCTGCGTTACGACGACGAGTTGTGCCGCCGGGTGAATCATCCGGAGGGCCTGCACGTCGACTTCATGCAGCGGTACGAGGACGGAGTCCGCATCCGCACGTACGAGGTCGGGGTCGAAGACGAAACGCGGGCCTGCGGTACCGGGTCCGCGGCGTCAGCCTACGTCGCCAACCGCGCCTGGGCCCTGCCCTACCCGGTCCGCGTGGTTGTGCGGGAAGGCGAGATACAGGTAGAGGAGACCGAGCACGGGCTCGTCATCAGCGGATCAACCGGCCACCTGTTCGGCAACATCCCGCCGATCGACGCACCGCGCTCCGGGCACGCGGCGATGACCGCGCCCGCCCTGGCGGTCGGAGGCTCAGGTGGCTGAGCCCAGACGCGTGTGCGTCGTCGGCCCGGGAACCCGCTTCCTGTCCGGGATCACGTATTACACGTACTCCCTGATCGAGGCGCTGAGCGAGGCGGGTCATCAGTGCTCGGCGGTGTTCATCCGCAACCTCGTGCCGGTTCGCCTCTATCCGGGCCGGGCCCGCGTGGGCAGCGCCCTGACCGAGTTGCGCCTGCCGCCCGACGTAAGGCGCTTCGACGGGGTCGACTGGTACTGGGGCCGGTCGCTGGCGCGCGCGGTGGCGTTCCTACGCAGGGAACGGCCGCAGGTGCTCGTCCTGCAGTGGTGGACCGGGGCCGTGCTGCACACCTACCTGGTGCTGGCGATCGTCGCCCGGCTGCGCGGGGCCAACGTCGTCGTCGAGTTCCATGAGGCCCAGGATGTCGGCGAGGCTCGGCTGCCGTTCGTCTCGCGCTACATGGACCTGCTGGGTCGCTGCCTGCTCAGGCTGACGGCGGCGCAGCTGGTCCACTCAGAGTTCGATCGCGGCCTGGTCAAGGACCGGTACGGGGTGAACGAGAGCGTCGCGCTGGTCCCGCACGCCGGCTACGACTACCTCCCGTCGCGGCCGCCGCGCCGGGACGCCCCGGCCGGTGTTATCAACCTGCTGTATTTCGGCGTGATCCGGCCGTTCAAGGGCGCGGAGGATCTGGTCGCGGCTCTAGACCTGCTCGGCCCGGCCCGCTCCCGGTTCTGGCTCACGCTCGTCGGCGAGACCTGGGAGGGCTGGGATCTGCCGAACCGGCTGATCGCTGCCTCGCCGCACCGGGACCGCATCACGTTCGTCAACCGGTACGTCACCGACGACGAGGCGGCCGGCTACTTCGCGGGCGCCGACGTCGTCGTGTTGCCGTATCACCGCTCATCGTCGTCCGGGCCGCTTCAGATCGCGATGGCCGGCGGGCTTCCGCTGGTGGCGACGAGGGTCGGGGGTCTGATCGAAGCCACCGCGCATTACCCGGGCGCCGTGCTGGTCGATCCGCGCGATCCTGCGTCGCTGGCGGACGGCGTTCTGCGGGCGGCCGAGCTCGTCGGCCACCGGTTCGAGGGAGTCAGCACTTGGGCCGACACCGCCCGCAGCTACATGGAAGTGTTCGACACGGTGCTGTTTGACGCGGTGCCACGGTGACGTTTCTGCGCACGCCCTTCGGGCGCGAGAGGCTCGGTTCCTGGCTGCATGGCCGCACCCGGGACCCGCTGGTCATGAACTCGCTCTACCTGACGGCGACGACGGTCGTGACTTCGCTGCTCGGATACGTCTTCTGGACGGTAGCCGCGCGGATGTACCCCGCGTCCGCCATCGGGGAAGCCGGCGCGGGCGTCTCCGCCATGGGCTTCGCCTCGCTGGTGGGCGCCCTCGGCGGGTCCATGGCCGTGCTGGCGGAGTTGCCCGGCAAACGCCGGCCGCGCGACTGGTCGGCCACCGTCACCGCCCCGCTCGTGTTCACCTCGGCCACGTCCGCGGTAACCGCCGTGGCCACCGCGGCGGTGCTGTCGCAGATCGGGCATTCGGCGTTCCTGTACCGGGACGGCTGGTGGGTGGCGGCGTTCGTCGTCGGAGTGGTGGCCACGACGGCCTCCCAGGTGCTGGAGAGCGTCTGGCTGGCCGAACGGCAGGCGATCTGGTTCCTCGGCGCCAGCACCGTCTTCGCCGTCGTCAAGCTGGCGATCGTCGTGCTGCCGGTGTTCGCGGTGCTCGGCGCGACCGGCATCCTCTCCGCCTGGTCCGGCGTGCTTGCGGCCACTACCGTGGGCTGCCTGCTGGTGCTGGTGCGCCGGTTCGGGTACCGGCCGAGCCTGGTCGGCCTGCGAGGGCGGATCCGGTCGATGCGGCAATCCCTGGCCGGCAACTATGTGATCAGCGTGGGCGATCAGGTGACGCTCTACGCGGTCCCGGTGATCGTCGCGCTGAAGGTGTCTCCGGAGGCCGCGGGCTGGTTTTACGTGGCGTGGAAGATCGGCGGCTTCTACGCGGTATTCGCTTCGGCCGTCGGAACGTCCACCTTCGCCGAGGGCAGCCACCGCCCCGACCGGGTGCTGTCGCTGGCCTGGTCCGGAATGAAGATGATCCTTCCGTTCATCGCCGTGGGCGCCGCGGCCACGATTTTCGCGGGCCGCTTGGTCTTGCGCGTATTCGGCGCGCAGTACTCGGCCCACTCGTACACGCTGCTCGTTCTGTTGTCGCTGGGAGCGTTTCCCGACGCGGTGGTCACGATTTACCGCGGCGTCCTGCGGGTGCACAAGCGCTATCAGACCGCGGCCGCCATCTGCTGGGGCATCTCCATTTCCCGCCTCGCCTTCACCGCGCTGGCCCTGGGCTGCTGGGGCATCGCCGGCGCGGGCTGGGCCTGGCTGGCCACCCAGACGGCCGGCGCGCTTTGGTGCGCGCTGGATCTGGCCGTGCACCGCGGCGCGGTTCAACCCGCCGCAGTTGAAGCCGCACCGATTCAACCCACCGCGGTCCAACCCACCGCGGTCCAACCCACTGCGGTTCGAGCCACTGCGGTTCGAGCCACAGCCGAAGTCGTCACAGTGTTGAAGGAGGATTCATGATGCGGTGCCTGGTGACGGGTGGCTGCGGTTTCGTGGGCTCGGCGCTGGTGCGCCGGCTGTCGGCCGAGTCGTGCGAGGTGCTCGTCGTGGACGACCTCTCCCGGGGCTCGCGCGAGAACTTGGGACCGGACCGGGACCGGCTGTCGGTCATTGAGCAGGATGTGACCGGCAGTCTGCGCCACGTCTTCGCCTCCTTCCAGCCGCAGGCCGTCTTCCATCTGGCCGCGCAGCACTTCATTCCCGACTGTGACGCCGACCCGGCGCGCTGCCTGGCGGTCAACGTGGACGGCACGCGCTCCGTGCTGCAGGCCACGACCGAGGTCCGCGGCCCGCTCTCCCTGGTGCTGGCTTCTTCCGCGGCGGTTTACGCTCCGGCCGACGGCCCGCACCGAGAGCAGGAAGACTCCGTGGGACCGATCGACGTCTACGGATACTCCAAGCTCTGGACCGAAGAACTGGCGGCCGGTTTCGCCGCGCGCACCGGGACCGGGGTGGGCATCGCGCGGCTCTTCAACGTCTTCGGCCCAGGCGAGACGAACGCGCATTTCATCCCGAGCGTCATCTGCCAGATGAAGGCGGGGAAATCGGTCCGGCTGGGAAATCTCTCCTCCAGGCGGGACTACGTGTTCGTCGACGACGTCGCCGACGCGCTGCTGCGGCTGGCCCGGTACTGCGGCGACATGCGCGGCGCCCATGATCAGCCGGTGACGGTGAACGTCGGAAGCGGGAGAGCGTATACAGGCCACGAAGTGCTCGAAGCCTTGACCACGTCAATGGCGGCGGCCGGCGCGCCGAGCGGAGTGGCTCCGATCATCGATCCGAGCCGGCTTCGCCCGGTGGATCGTCCCACTCTGCTAGCCGATCCGACGCTGGCTCAGAAGCTGCTCGACTGGGCGCCGCGCACCTCGCTCGTCGACGGCCTGCGGGCCGCCTGGGATCGCCCGGTCGGCGCAGGGGTCACGCTGATATGAGAGACGCTGATATGAGAATCGCCATCGTCTCGGCGCACTACGCCCCGTTCGCCGGCGGTGTCGAGTCCCATGTCGAGGAGATCGCCAAGCGGCTGGCCGAACGAGGGCAGACCGTCGAGGTCCTCACCCATCACGACTCCCCCGGCCTCGCCGATACCGAGGTGCGCGACGGCGTCCTGGTGCGGCGGCACCAGGTGCCGGTGCCCAGCCAGCATTTCGCGCTGTCTCCGGGACTGTGGGCGACCCTGCGGCGGGAGCGGCACCGCTACGACGTGATTCACGCGCACGGCTACCACTCCGCCGCTCCCCTGGCCGCCGCGATGGCCGGTGCGTCGCCGATGGTCTTCACGCCGCATTACCACGGCACCGGTCACTCGCCGCTGCGTAAGGCCATCCACGTTCCGTACCGCGCCGCTGGAGCAGCAATCGCGGCCCGGTCACGGCACATCATCTGTGTTTCGCGCGCCGAGGCCGATCTCTTTCTGACCCACTTCCCCTCGGCTCGACCTCGCCTCACAGTCATTCCCAACGGCGTCGACCTGGGACGGATCACCGGCGCCCAGCCGTTCCCCGACGCCGGACCGGTAGTCGTCACCGGCGGACGCCTCCAGTCGTACAAGCAGATCGATCGCATCGTCGAGGCCATGGCCCTGACCGCGCCCGATCTGCGGCTGGTGGTCACCGGGGACGGTCCGGAGCGCGGTGCGCTGGAAGCGCTCGCCGAGGAGCGCGGGCTGCGGGAGAGGGTCCGCTTCATCGGCCGGGTGGAAACCGATCTGCTGTACCGCTGGTACGCCAGCGCCGAGGTGTTCTGCTCCATGTCGTCCAACGAGGCGATGCCGGTCACCGTCCTGGAACTGCTGGCGGCCGGCGCCCGGGTCGTGGCCTCGGACATCCCGGCTCATCGCGATATCCGCGACCGCACCGCCGGGGCGATCAGCTTGGTACCCCTGGACGCCGAGCCGGCAGTCCTGGCCGCCGCGCTGGAGCTCGCGCTGAAGGAGTCGCCTGCGTCGGCGCAGCAGATCCCGACCTGGGAAGAGGTGACGACGCAGACCCTTGACGTCTACCGCAGCGTCGCGAGCGCGGCGGCGGCGACATGAACGAGCACGATGCGAACGAACCCGCTGTACACAACCGCAGCACGACCGAAGCGGGCATCACCGCTCGGCCGGTGCGGGTGCTCTACTGGTTCACCCAGCCCACTCCGTACGTGGTGGCGCGCTTCAACGCGGCCGTCGAGCGGCCCGAGCTCGACTTCCATGCCGTCTTCTCGCAGGTTCGCGAGCCGGACCGGTCTTGGGACGTGGACGAGTCGACGTGGAAGTTCCCCGCGTCCTATCTCGGACGGATCAAGGTGCCGGCGAAGGAACTGCGCCGGTTGCGCCCCGACGTGTTCGTGCTCGAGTACGACCGCTGGAACCTGGCCCTGGGCGCGATCATCGGCTTCGCTACCGCGCGGCGCGTGGCGTTTCGGGTGCTGCCGAACTTCGACGCGTGGTCGACGCGCACGTGGTGGCGGGAGCTGGGCAAGAAAGTGCTGTTCAAGGCGGTCGACGGGGCGAAGGTTCCCGGTCTGGACGGAGCCGCGCTGGCGACGCGGTACGGCTTGCCGCAGGGGCGCACCGCCGTTGTAACGCAGTCGATCGACGTGGCGCACTACGGCCGAGGCCGCGAGCTGACAGCAGCGGAACGGCAGCGGCGCCGGGAAACGCTGGGACTGTCCAGGTGCGTCTTCCTGTACGTGGGGCGCGTCTGGGCGGGCAAGGGCCTGGACGAGCTGTTCACCGCCTACCGGCGTGTGCGTGCGTCCCGCGATGACATTAGCCTTCTGATAGTCGGCGACGGCGTCGACTACGCACGCTACTTCGATCAGGAGTCAGCCACGGCCGGGGTTACCTTCGCAGGATTCGTGCAGCCGGCCGACCTTCCGGAGTGGTATGCCGTCTGCGACGTTCTCGTCTTCCCCACCCACGGCGACCCGAACGGGCTGGTCGTGGAGGAGGCGCTGGCCGCCGGTCTGCCTGTGATCGTCTCCGACGCTGCCGGGGACATCAGGTCTCGCGTTCCGGAGTCCGTCGGCCGTGTTTTCCCGGTGGGCGACGCCTCCGCCCTGGCTCAAGCGATGGATGCCCTGGCGGAGCCCGCGCTCCGGGACTCCATGGGCCGCCGGGGGCCGGACTGGGTCGCGTGGAAGAACGACGAGCGCTACGCCGAGGACCTCGCCCGCTTCGCTCGGGACTTGGTGGCGAGCCCGCGTCGGCGGACCTTCCACCGCGCCGCGTGCGCCGCTCTCGGCCGGCTGCTGGCCTGGTCAGGACGCTAGAACGGATGACGGTGCGCAACACCATCGCGGCAACGGCCCACCCTCGCCTCGTGCCCGACGCGATGCGTGGACGACGAGCTGCCCGCACGGCGGGTCTGGCGGTCGCTTCGGCTTTCACCGCCGACGGCGCGGGCGTCTTGGCGCTGGCGGCCGCCGACGCTCGGTCACGGTCCGGAGCGTCCGGGGGCTACCTGTTGTTCTGGGCCGGGCTGGCCCTCATCTTCGTGCCGAGTGCCAGCTTTCTGCTGCTGTCCCGACGCGGCCGACGGGCGCGGCTCGCCGTGGCCTTGGGCTTCGGGCTCGCCCT
>NZ_DASRGV010000215.1:0-16497 GCF_035650855.1 Actinocrinis sp.
CTGGAGCAGGCGCTGTCGCAGCCCCCTGCGCTTGCCGCTCCGCCGCCTTACCCCGGCGCGGCCGCGCCAGCGCCGAGCCCGGCGCCCATGCATCCCGTCGCGGTGCTCTTTCTCGACCTCGACTGGTTCAAGGAGGTCAACGACGCCGGCGGGCACGCCGCCGGAGACGCGCTGCTGACCGAGGTGGCCGCCCGGCTGCGCGGATCGGTACGGGCCGGGGACACCGTAGCTCGGTTCGGCGGCGACGAATTCGCCGCGCTGGTGCAGTGCGGGCCGGACGGCCAGGTGGCGCGCGAGGTGGCCGTTCGACTGCACGAGGCGCTGACCCGGCCGTACCTGCTGCTCGGCTCCCGCTTCGTGGTCGGCGCGTCGATCGGCGTCGCCTTCTGGCGGTCCGGGGTGACGGCGGCGGACCTGATGCGCGAGGCGGATCTGGCGATGTACGAGGCGAAGGCGGGAGGGAAGGGCCGCGTGGTGATCTACCAGCCCGCGGTCGGCGCCGCCGCGCACCCCCGTCCTCATCCCGACCCGCACGCGCCCGATCCGCTTTCGAGTGGTGCGCCGTCCAATGGAGAGGTGTCCAATAGAAGCCTGTCCAATGGAGTCGCGGGAAAGCTCTGAGATCGCCATGTCCGGATTACGAGACAGCCAGTGGCCCGGCTTGACGCGGCCGGTGCGGTCGCGAGAGTGTCTAGCCCATGCGGATTGCCTTCTGCCACCTACGCGAGCTCGTACTCGGCCAGCGCGCCGGCTGAAGCCCCAAGGCTCCACGCCAGCGCGCATCCCTCGGCTGCCCTCACGGGCCGGGGGATTTTTTGTTGGCCAAGCAGATGTGTCCCGGGCGGCGGCCCGGACCGAGCGAGAGAAGTCCAGACCATGACCGAGCAGGCCAGGGCGGCGGCCCCGGGTTCCCAGCCAAACAGCCACGGCTCGCAGCGCGCCGCGACCGCCGGCGTCCCGATGACCGGTGCGCAGGCTCTCATCCGCGCCCTCGAGGAAGCGGGCGTCGACACGATCTTCGGCTACCCCGGCGGTGCCATCCTGCCCGCCTACGACCCGCTGCTCGACTCGGCCAAGCTCCGGCACGTCCTGGTCAGGCACGAGCAGGGCGCGGGGCACGCCGCCACCGGCTACGCTCAGGCCACCGGCCGGGTCGGGGTGTGCATGGCCACCTCGGGACCGGGCGCGACCAACCTGGTCACCCCGATCGCCGACGCGCACATGGACTCGGTCCCGATGGTGGCCATCACCGGCCAGGTCGCCTCCGGGTCGATCGGCACCGACGCCTTCCAGGAGGCGGACATCTGCGGCATCACCATGCCGATCACCAAGCACAACTTCCTGGTCACCCGGCCGGAGGACATCGCGCGCACGATCGCCGAGGCCTTCCACATCGCCTCCACCGGGCGCCCGGGCCCGGTGCTCGTGGACATCGCCAAGGACGCGATGCAGGCCACCACCGCCTTCCGCTGGCCGGTCGAGATGGACCTGCCGGGTTACCGCCCGGTGTCCAAGCCGCACGCCAAGCAGATCCGCGAGGCCGCGCGCATGATCGTCGAGTCCCGGCGGCCGGTGCTGTACGTCGGCGGCGGCGTGCTCAAGGCCCGCGCGACCGCGCAGCTGCGCGCCCTGGCCGAACTGACCGGCGCGCCCGTCGTCACCACCCTGATGGCCCGCGGCGCCTTCCCGGACAGCCACCGGCTGCACCTGGGGATGCCCGGCATGCACGGCACCGTGGCCGCGGTCACCGCGCTGCAGAAGTCTGATCTGATCATCGCGCTGGGCGCTCGCTTCGACGACCGGGTCACCGGCAAGCTCTCCTCCTTCGCCCCGGACGCGAAGGTCGTGCACGCCGACATCGACCCGGCGGAGATCTCCAAGAACCGGGTCGCCGACGTGCCGATCGTGGGTGACTGCGCCGAGGTGATAACGGACCTGGCGGTCGCGGTGCGCGCCGAGCACGCCGCCGGGCGCGTGGGCGACTACACGGCCTGGTGGTCGATGCTGGACGCCTGGCGCACCAAGTACCCGCTCGGCTACGAGACGGTGAAGGGCAGCCTGGCCCCGCAGTTCGTCATCGAGCGGATCGGCAAGATCGCCGGGCCCGACGCGATCTACACCGCGGGCGTCGGCCAGCACCAGATGTGGGCCGCGCAGTTCATCAACTACGAGAACCCGGGCACGTTCCTGAACTCCGGCGGCGCCGGGACGATGGGCTACGCGCTGCCCGCCGCGATGGGCGCCAAGGTCGGCCGCCCCGACACCACGGTCTGGGCGATCGACGGCGACGGCTGCTTCCAGATGACCAACCAGGAGCTGGCCACCTGCGTGATCAACGAGATCCCGATCAAGGTCGCGGTGATCAACAACGGCACGCTCGGCATGGTGCGCCAGTGGCAGACCCTGTTCTACAACCAGCGCTACTCGAACACGACCCTGGCCGCGGGTCCTGGCATCGAGCTCGGCGGCGGCGCCGAGCCGCGCCGGGTGCCGGACTTCGTGAAGCTGGCCGAGGCCTACGGCTGCGTCGGCCTGCGCTGCGACTCCCCAGACCAGGTGGACGCCACGATCGAGAAGGCGATGGCGATCAACGACGCGCCGGTCGTGGTGGACTTCGTGGTGCATCAGGACGCGATGGTGTGGCCGATGGTCCCGGCCGGCGTGTCCAATGACGAGATCCTGGCGGCGCGCGGCCAGCGCCCCGACTTCGGTGACGGCGAAGAGTAGTAGGGGAGCGGAGCGATGAGCATCCAGAATCACGCGTCGCACGGCGCGACAGGGCACGGCCAGACCCACACCCTCTCGGTGCTGGTCGAGAACAAGCCCGGCGTGCTCGCCCGAGTGGCGGCGCTGTTCTCCCGCCGCGGCTTCAACATCGAGTCCCTGGCCGTCGGGCCGACCGAGTACGCCGAGATCTCCCGGATCACCCTCGTGGTCAATGTGGAGGACCACCCGCTCGAGCAGGTGACCAAGCAGCTGAACAAGCTGGTCAACGTGCTCAAGATCGTGGAGCTCGAGCCGGCCGCCTCGGTGCACCGGGAGCTGATCCTGGTCAAGGTCCGCGCCGACGCCGCCGAGCGGCACCAGGTGCTGGCCACGATCGAGCCCTTCGGCGCCCGGGTCGTGGACGTCTCGGTGGACTCCCTGGTCGTCGAGAGCACCGGCGACTCGGCCAAACTGGAGGCGATGCTCCGGGTCCTCGAGCCGTTCGGGATCAAGGAGCTGGTCCAGTCCGGCATGGTCGCCATCGGCCGCGGCCCACGTTCCATCACCGACCGCACCCTGCGCTCCGTCGAGCGCGCAGCCTAAGCGGGCGCCGGACCCTGACCGGCGCCCTCCAGAGAGAAAGACGCGGATAGTCACCATGGCAGTTGAGATGTTCTACGAGGACGACGCCGACCTCTCGGTGATCCAGAACCGGCACGTCGCCATCCTCGGCTACGGCTCGCAGGGGCACGCGCACGCGCTCTCGCTGCGCGATTCCGGGGTGGACGTGCGGGTCGGCCTGCCGGAGACCTCGAAGTCGCGGGCCAAGGCGCAGGAGGAGGGCCTGCGCGTGGTCACCCCGTTCGAGGCCTGCGAAGAGGCCGACGTGATCATGATCCTGGTGCCGGACCCGGTGCAGCGCAAGGTGTACGAGGAGGCGGTGCTGCCGAACCTGGCCGACGGCGACGCGATCTTCTTCGGCCACGGCCTGAACATCCGCTACGGCCTGATCAAGCCGCCGGCGAACGTGGACGTGGCGATGGTCGCGCCCAAGGGCCCGGGCCACCTGGTGCGCCGTCAGTTCAACGACGGCTTCGGCGTGCCCTGTCTGGTCGCGGTCGAGCAGGACGCCTCCGGCAAGGCGCTGGAGCTTGCCCTGTCCTACGCGAAGGGCATCGGCGGCACCCGGGCCGGCGTCATCAAGACCACCTTCAAGGACGAGACCGAGACCGACCTGTTCGGCGAGCAGGTCGTGCTGTGCGGCGGCGTCGAGGAGCTGATCAAGGCCGGCTTCGAGACGCTCACCGAGGCGGGCTACGAGCCGGAGATCGCCTACTTCGAGTGCCTGCACGAGCTCAAGCTCATCGTGGACCTGATCTACGAGGGCGGCCTGAGCAAGATGAACTGGTCGATCTCGGAGACCGCGGAGTGGGGCGGCTACAAGACCGGCCCGCGCATCATCACCGACGCGACCCGCGCCGAGATGCGCAAGGTGCTCGCCGAGATCCAGTCCGGCCAGTTCACCGAGCAGTGGATCGCGGAGTACGACGGCGGCCTCAACGAGTTCAAGAAGTACTACGACGCCACCACGAACCACCCGGTCGAGCAGGTCGGCAAGCGGCTGCGCAAGCTCATGTCCTGGGTGAACACGGAAGCGTAGCCCGTGTCCCGGCGATCACCTGTTAGGCGGTAAGCCGGATTATCCTGCGCTCCTTCGCCCCATCTTCCGGTTAGGCAACTGACGGTCGGTGAGGCGAAGGAGCGTTCATGTTCCGGACGGCGGTGTGGCGGGCGGCGGCATGGCGGGCTACAGCATGGCGGGCGGCTGCTGGCTTGGTGCTCGCGTTGTGCCTGACGGCCTGCTCGGATTCCGGCCCCGGTAGCGCCGTCTCGGCCGACACCGACCTGGCCGGCACGGCCGCCGCGGACAGCATCAACAGCAGTTCCTCCGATAGTCACACCGGCGGGACGGTCACCTGGGCCATCTCAGCGCCTATCGACAACTGGAACCTGCTCACCCGTGCCGGCGACACCTTCGACGCCCATCAAGTGCTCGGGGCCGTCTATCCGAGCGCGTTCACGGTCAACCCGTCGTACACGGTCACTCTCAACTCGGACCTGCTCGATAGCGCGACACAGGCGTCCACCAGTCCGCAAACGGTCGTGTACCGCATCAAGCCGAGCGCAGCCTGGTCCGACGGTACGCCGATCACCGCCGACGATTTCGACTACGCCTGGCGAGCGCAGAGCGCGGATCCCGCCGCTGCGTCGACCGTCGGTTACAGCCGCATCGCGTCGATCACCGGATCCGACCACGGCAAGACCGTCACGGTGGTCTTCGCCAAGCCCTTCGCCGACTGGAAGTCGCTGTTCAGCGCGCTCTATCCAGCGCATGTCGCGAAGCAGCACGGCGACATCGCGGCCTCGTCAGCCTGGTTTGCCGCAAACCCGCCGACCGTCTCCGGAGGGCCGTTCTCGCTGGCCGCACTCTCCACTGATCACACATCGGTCACGCTCGACCGAAACGCGCACTACTACGGCCCGGCCGCGCAACTCGACAAGGTCGTCTTCCGCGTCGTCACCGGCCCTGCCCAGCAGGCGGCCGCGCTGCGCGACGGCACAGTAGACGGCATCTATCCACAGCCGCAGAGCGGCCTTATCGACACCATCAAGACGATGGGCGCCGCTGTGGCGTACCACGTCGACTCCGGGCTTGAGGTCGAGCACATCGACTTCAACCTCAAGAACGCGACGCTCGGCGGTAAGCCGTGGAGCAAGACTCTGCGCACCGCGATGTTCACCGCCTTCGACCGCGATGACGTGCTCGCCAAGACCATCCAGCGGATTCAGCCCGCCGCCGTCCCGCTCGACAATCGCATGCTGGTCCGAAACCAGGCTGGTTACCAGGACAATCTGACGAAGTACGGCCTCGGCACCGGCGATGCCGCACAGGCGCGTAAGTCGCTCACCGCCGCGGGCTTCACGAACGCCGCGCTCGGCGGCCGGCTGACCGCGCCGGACGGAACCGTCATCCCGGCGCTCTCACTGAAGTACCCGATGGGCAATCAGATCCGCCAGGCCGAAAGCGAACTGTTCGCGGCGGACGCGGCTCGCCTGGGGATCACCGTGAACGTGTCGCCGACCGACAACCTCGACGCCACGCTCGCGCAGACCGGCGGCATCTACCGCTACGACCTCATCGTGTACTCCTCGCTGGCCAGCGCGTTCCCGAGCTCCGCGGACCAGGCCGCGTATACGACCGGCGGGGCCGGCGACTTCGGCGGCTACTCGAACGCGCGAGTCGACCGATGGCTGAACGACGCGGCGCTGTCCAAAGATCAGGGGGCGTCGTCTCAGAGCGGGGTCACCGACTACCTCAACAAGGCCGACGATCAGATCAGTCAGGACGCGTACTCGCTGCCGATCTTCCAGTGGCCGGCGCTCATCGCCTTCTCGCCGAAGCTCGGCAATGTCCGCGACAACGTCACTGAGCTTGGTCCGACGTACAACCTCCGCCAGTGGACGTGGGTTCGTCCGGCCTGAGCTGGATCAACGGATCTCCGGCGCACAGGCCGCTCGAGCAGTGCTCGCGCCTGCGTGCTGCGTGATCTTCCGCATCCTGAGACGGTCAGTATGTCCCCGTTTCGGGGCCTCGATTCTGGGCGCCGAATCTGTACCATGGCCCGTGAGCGGCTGTACGACACCTGGCGTTAACACAGACATCCCGCGTTAACGCAATCGTGCAGTGCCGCGTCATCCTGCCAGGACCACAGCGTGGTGGACCCGGGCGCAATTCCGTTACTCGTTTACTTGCTGACGGACGACCGGAGGAATCCCCCCGTGCCCAAGCCTGTGGTTCTCATCGCCGAAGAGCTCAGCCCCGCGACCGTCGAGGCGCTCGGCCCCGACTTCGAGGTCCGGTACTGCGACGGCGCCGACCGGGCTCAACTGCTGCCCGCCATCGCCGACGTGGACGCGATCCTGGTGCGCTCGGCCACCCAGGTCGACGCCGAGGCGATCGCCGCGGCCACCAAGCTGCGCGTGATCGCCCGCGCCGGCGTCGGCCTCGACAACGTGGACATCCAGGCCGCGACCAAGGCCGGCGCCATGGTCGTCAACGCCCCCACCTCGAACATCACCTCGGCCGCCGAGCTCACCATCGCCCTGATCCTGGCCAGCGCGCGCAACGTCGCGAGCGCGAACGCCGCGCTCAAGGGCGGCAAGTGGGCCCGCTCGAAGTACACCGGCATCGAGCTGGACGGCAAGACGGTCGGCATCGTCGGCCTCGGCCGGATCGGCGCGCTGGTGGCCGCGCGGCTGCTCCCGTTCGGCGTGAAGCTGCTGGCCTACGACCCGTACGTGCAGGCCGGCAAGGCCGCGCAGATCGGCGCGCAGCTGGTCACCCTGGACGAGCTGCTGGCCGCCTCCGACTTCATCACGGTGCACATGCCGAAGACCCCCGAGACGATCGGCCTGATCGGCGAGGAGGCGCTGCGCAAGGTCAAGCCGACCGCGCGGATCATCAACGTGGCCCGCGGCGGCCTTGTCGACGAGACCGCGCTGGCGGCCGCGATCAAGGAGGGCCGGGTCGCCGGCGCCGGCATCGACGTCTACGCGAAGGAGCCGTGCACCGACTCCCCGCTGTTCGAGCTCGACTCGGTGGTGGTGACCCCGCACCTGGGTGCCTCCACCGACGAGGCGCAGGAGAAGGCCGGCATCGCGGTGGCCCGCTCGGTACGCCAGGCGCTGGCCGGCGAGCTGGTTCCGGACGCGGTCAACGTGCAGGGCGGCACCATCGCCGAGGACGTGCGCCCGGGTCTGCCGCTGGCCGAGAGCCTCGGACGGCTGTTCACCGGGCTGGCCGGCGGCGGCGCGCAGCAGCTCGACGTGATCGTGGCCGGCGAGATCACCCAGCACGACGTGAAGGTGCTGGAGCTCTCCGCGCTCAAGGGCGTCTTCGCGGACGTCGTCGAGGGCTCGGTCTCCTACGTCAACGCCCCGCTGCTCGCGCAGGAGCGCGGCCTCGAGGTGCGGCTGACCACGACTTCCGAGTCCCCGGACTACCGCAACGTGGTCACCGTGCGCGGAACGCTGGCCAGCGGCGAGGTGGTCTCGGTCTCCGGCACGCTGTCCGGACCCCGGCACGTCGAGAAGATCGTCGACGTCAACGGCTTCACCGTGGACCTGCCGCTGCACGAGCACTTCGCGTTCTTCCAGTACGTGGACCGACCCGGCGTGGTCGGCCTGGTCGGCGGGCTGCTCGGCGAGTCGCACATCAACATCGCCGGGATGCAGGTCTCCCGCTCCGCGAAGGGCGGCGAGACGCTGATCGCGCTGACCGTGGACTCCGCGATCCCGGCCGAGGTGCTGGCCGAGATCTCCGACGCCATCGGCGCCACCTGGGGCCGGGCGGTCTCGCTCCCGTAGCGGGCCGCTGGGCGGTCGCTGGATTTCAGCCGCAGCCCCCGTCCGGAAACACCGGGCGGGGGCTGCGGCTTTGCCATGGCCCGGCATAAGCGGGACGCAAGCAGGTCAGCGGAGAGTAGGCGGCAAGGCACGGTACGTCTCCGTCTCAGATAGTAGGACGTCCGAGCATTACGCGAGACAAGCGCCGCTCGAGTCGGTACCGTGAATTGCTAGGACTTCCGAGTATCGGCGCCACACCCCGCGCCGTACCGGATCCGGCAGGATCGCGTCTTCGGCCACAAGCCAGGCGTGTCCGTACCCAGTGCGGCAGGAAAAGCATCCGCCGGCAGCACTCACCTCCGGCCAGGGACGGAACACGATGTACGAGCACGAGGACGGCTATCGCACCCGCGCCTCGCAGAGTCCGCAGGAAACGCCCGCGGACGAGCGTGACGCACGGGCACAGGCACGGCGAGCGTTGCAGGACGCTTACGACTGGCGGGACGACGAGTCCCGGGCGTCGTCGGCGACGGCTACCAGCTCCGCCACGACTTCTCCGACTACGGCTGCACGCGCCGCGGCCCGGCGCAACCGGCGCGAGGTAACCCGGTCCATATCGCGGACGGTCGGTGTTTGAGTCGCGAGACGCGCGTTAGGCTCGTCGCATGGTCTCCAGCACAGCGTCGTCTGAGCCGGCTTTCTCCCAAAGCGCCGTGCCGTCTGAGTCGGTGTCCTCGCCGAATTCCGCCCGGCCGGACTCGACCGAGTCCGAAGCCACCCGCTCCGCGATCGACCTCGCCGTCATCGGCGGCGACGGCATCGGCCCCGAAGTCACCGCCGAGGCGCTGAAGGTCCTGCGGGCCGCACTGCCCGGCTCGGTCAAGCTCGAGACCACCGAGTACGACTTGGGCGCGAAGCACTGGCACGCCACCGGGGAGACCCTGACCGACGCGACGTTGGAGCGGCTGCGCGGACACGACGCGATCCTGCTCGGCGCGGTCGGCGACCCGACCGTCCCGTCCGGGGTGCTTGAGCGAGGACTGCTGCTGCGCCTGCGCTTCGCCTTCGACCACTACGTGAACCTGCGGCCGTCCAAGCTGCTGCCGGGCGTGACCGGCCCGCTGCGCAGCGAGGCGCCCATCGACTTCGTGGTCGTGCGCGAGGGCACCGAGGGCCCCTACACCGGCAACGGCGGCTCGCTGCGCACCGGCACCCCGCAGGAAGTGGCCACCGAGGTCTCGGTGAACACCGCCTTCGGCATCGAGCGCGTGGTGCGCGACGCCTTCGCCCGCGCCGCCGCCCGGCCCCGCAAGAAGCTCACCCTGGTGCACAAGAACAACGTGCTGGTGTACGCCGGCCACCTGTGGAAGCGGATCTTCGACGCCGTCGCGGCCGAATACCCGCAGGTCGCCACGGACTACCTGCACGTGGACGCGGCGACCATCTTCCTGACCACCGCGCCCGAGCGCTTCGACGTGATCGTCACCGACAACCTGTTCGGCGACATCATCACGGACCTGGCCGCGGCCGTCACCGGCGGCATCGGCCTGGCCGCCTCCGGGAACATCAACCCGGACGGGGCCTTCCCCTCGATGTTCGAGCCGGTACACGGCTCCGCGCCGGACATCGCCGGCACCGGAAAGGCCGACCCCACGGCCGCGATCCTCTCCGGCGCCCTGCTGCTGCGCCACCTGGCCGCGCACGGCTTCGGCTCCACGCTGCAGGACGCGGCCGCCGCGATCGAGGCGGCCGCCGAGTCGGACCTCGCCGAGCGCGCCACGCTCACCGCGCGTACCACCGCGCAGATCGGCGACGCGATCGCCGAGCGAGTAGGCGCTGTGTCGAACAGCGCAGCCGACGTAGCGAACGTAGGCAGGTGAGACGGTAGTCGTATTGGGTTACCGTCTCACTAGGCGAGAAAAGTCAGTGTGACGGCCCAGTGCAAGCTTCTCCCTTGGGCAGCCCTTCCCGGGCGGTGCCTCCCTCGGGGGGCCGTCACGGTCAGCACCGACCGCACCGGCCCCCAGAAGAGGAAGACCAGCGATGACGACCACCATCGAGCTCAAGCCGACCAGCGAGCCGCTCGCCGACGCCCAACGCGCCGCGATTCTCGACGGCGATCCCGGCTTCGGCCGGTACTTCACCGACCACATGATCACCGTGAAGTACACGGCCGGCCGCGGCTGGCATGACGCCGAGCTGCGCCCCTATGGTCCGATCGAGCTCGATCCGGCCACGGCCGCGCTGCACTACGGCCAGGAGATCTTCGAGGGGCTGAAGGCGTACCGCCAGCAGGACGGCACGATCGCCTCCTTCCGCCCGCAGTCGAACGCCGCGCGCCTCAACCGCTCCGCCCGCCGCATGGGCATGCCGGAGCTGCCCGAGGAGCTGTTCATCGGCGCGATCGACGCGCTGGTCAAGCAGGACGCCGCCTGGGTGCCCGACGACCCGGAGAAGTCGCTGTACCTGCGCCCGTTCATGTTCGCGACCGAGACCGGACTCGGCGTGAACCGGCCGGCCGGCGAGTACCTGTTCATGCTCATCGCCTCCCCGGCCGGGGCCTACTTCAGCGGCGGGGTCAAGCCGGTGAAGGTCTGGCTGTGCGAGGACTACGTGCGCGCCGCGCCCGGCGGCACCGGCGAGGCCAAGTGCGCCGGCAACTACGCCGCCTCGTTCATGGCGCAGGCACAGGCCGTGCAAGAGGGCTGCGACCAGGTGTGCTGGCTGGATGCGATCGAGCGCAAGTACGTCGAGGAGATGGGCTCCAACAACCTGTTCTTCGTGTACGGCTCCGGCGACGACGCGCGCCTGTTCACCCCCGGACTGTCCGGCTCGCTGCTGCCCGGCATCACCCGCGACTCGCTGCTCCAGGCCGCGGCCGACCTCGGCATCCCGGCCGAGGAGGGACGCATCTCGGTCGAGCAGTGGCGCGCTGACGCCACGTCGGGCGCGATGACCGAGGTGTTCGGCTGCGGTACGGCGGCGGTCGTCACGCCGATCGGCAGCGTCAAGTCGAAGAACGACGCGTTCACGATCGCCGACGGCACCCCAGGTTCGGTCACGTTGCGCCTTAGGGAGCATCTTCTCGGCATTCAGCGCGGCGTCGTCGAGGACAAGCACGGCTGGCTTTACAAGATCGAGGTCTGACGCGATCATCGCGCGACGGCGAAGAAGTCCCTGTGGCGACACAGGGACTTCTTTGTTGTCCGGGGTGGTCCGATGATTCCGTGTTAAGGGTGCGATAGTCCTGCTGCGCCCTTTTCATGCGTTTATATGAAGCACCGTCAGATTTCAACCCGTTTACGCTTCCGCTGCGGGGAAAGCCGTGGGGCCTCAGCACAGGCACAGGAGGCCGCACGATGAAAGGCGGAACCAGGGTCGCGGCGGGGGTGGCGGCCGGCTATTTGATGGGGCGCACGAAGAAGATGAAGCTCGCGCTCATGGTCACGGCGGCGGGAGTCACCGGCGGTCTGGCCAAGTCGCCGGGCGGGCTGGCCCGGCGCGCGGTCGGCGGGCTCGGGGCGTCCGGTCCGGTCGAGAGCCTGATGGGCACCGTGCGCGGCGAGCTCAAGTCGGCGGCTACGGCCGCGGCGACTCGCCGCATCGACGCGCTGACCGAACGGCTTTCCGGCAGTTCGGGCGCCGGCGAGGACGATGCCGAGCAGGAGCAGCCGGAGGAGGAAAAGCCGGAGGAGGGAGAGCCGAAGCAGGGCCGGGGCCGCGGGCGAAAGCAGCAGGCCGCGGAAAGCCGGGGCAGGCGACGGGATCGGGACGACGACTCCGAGCAGGACTCGGAGCCTGAGCAGGAATCCGAGCAAGATTCCGAGCCCGAGCAAGATTCCGAGCCCGAGCCGTACCGGCCGGTCAAGCGGCGCCGTGCCGAGCCCGCCCAACGGCGCACCACCGCTGCGGAACCTCGTGGCGAGGCTTCGCGCACCGCGCGTCGGCCGTCGCGTGCCGCCAGCGGAACAAGCGGCACGACCGAACGCCGGACGCGGAGGTGACTGCCATGGCCACCAAGACAGCCGAAGGCGCGACGCGGGCATCTGAAGCAGCGCAGCCCGCAGACCAGCTTCGCGAGTCGGTTCAGCACCTGGTCAACGCGCTCACACAGCGGGCGCTCTCCAACATCACCGACAAGGTGGGCAGCACGGTCGAGAAGCTGGGCGACGCCGCCACCGGTTCGGACGGCGCGCAAGCCGTCGCGGCCGTCGGCGCCAAGGCACTCAAGGCCGCGCCGTCAGCCGCGCTCAGCGCCGGCGTGGAGGGCACCAAGAACAAGCTCAAAGAGGCCGGCGGCGGCGTGATGGAGGCGCTGACCTCGGGCCGCAAGTCCGCCGGCAAGGGCGGCCACGCGAAGATCACCAACATCGTGGAGTCCGTGGAGATCGGTGCCCCGATCGATGTGGTCTACGACCAGTGGACGCAGTTCGGCGACTTCCCCTCCTTCATGAAGAAGGTCGAGCGCGTCGAACAGGTCGCGGACGAGAAGCTGACCTGGAAAGCCCAGGTGTTCTTGTCACACCGCACCTGGGAGTCCACCATCCGCGAGCAGGTGCCCGACGAGCGGATCGTGTGGCGGTCCAAGGGCGACAAGGGGTACGTGGACGGCGCGGTGACCTTCCACGAACTCGCCCCAGACCTCACGAAGGTCATCGTGGTGCTCGAATACCACCCGCAGGGGCTCTTCGAGCGCACCGGAAATCTGTGGCGGGCCCAGGGCCGCAGGGTGCGGCTGGAACTCAAGCACTTCCAACGGCACGTCATGACGCACACCCTGCTGCACCCAGACGAGTTGGAAGGCTGGCGCGGCGAGATCCGGGACGGCCAAGTCGTGTCCGAGCACGGCGGCGACGAGGGTGAGCAGGGCGACGACGAGCGAGACCAGGAGCAGTACGAGGACGAGGACGACTACGAGCCTGAGGAGGGGGACGAGGACGAGGAGGACGACGGCGAGGAGGAGCGCTCATGACCGTGCAACCGGCAGGAGGCAGCCTTGATCGGCCGAACGCGAGCAGCTTGGCCGACGTCGTCGACACGATTCTCGACAAGGGCCTGGTCGTCGACGCGTACGTGCGGGTGTCGCTGGTAGGCATCGAACTGCTGACGATCGACGCGCGCGTGGTGATCGCAAGCGTCGACACCTATCTGCGGTTCGCCGAGGCCGTCAACCGCCTCGACCTGAGCGAAGGTCAGCAGCACGGCCTTCCGGACCTGCTCGAGGACGTCAACAAGGGCGGCGCCAAGTCGCGCACCTCCGGCGCCCTCGAGGCGGCCGGGGAGAAGTTGAGCGGCCTGCTGAACGGCGACTCCGGCGGCGAGGACGACGAGGACGACGAGTACGAACGCGAGCCCGCGCACCGTGACAGGAGGCGATGAGCATGACCGCCGCGAGCGCCGAACGATCGACCGGACCGGACGTGCAGACGGCGATCTACGTCTACGGAATCGCCCCGGCGGACGTGGAGACCACCGAGCAGGCGCGCGGTGTGGGCGATCCGCCGGCCGGCATCGAGGTGATCGCACACGACGACGTCGCGGCGCTGGTCAGCGAGATCCCGGTGGACCGCGGACTCGGCACGCCGGAGGACTTCGCGGCGCACGCCCGGCTGCTCGACGCCACCGCGGCGGCGATGCCGGTGCTGCCGCTGCGCTTCGGCGCCGTGCTCGCCGACCGGCAGGCGGTCACCGACGAGCTGCTGGCCCCGAACCACGACGATTTCGCGCAGGCGCTGCGTCTGCTGGAGGGCCGCGAGGAGTACGTCGTCAAGGGCCGATACGAGGAAAGCGCGATCCTGCGCGAGGTGCTCGGCGAGAACGAGGAAGCCGAGCGGCTGAGGCAGGCGATCGAGGGCGCGCCCGACGACGCCACACGCAACGAGCGCATCCGGCTCGGCGAGATCGTGACGCAGGCGGTGGCGGCCAAGCGCGAACGCGATACTGCGGCACTGATCGAGGCGCTGCGACCGTTGGGGTGCGACGCCGCTTTGCGGGAGGCGACCCACGAGCGCGATGCGGTCTACGTCGCCTACCTCGTCGATACGGACAAGCGGGATGCGTTCCGGCAGGCGGTCGATGACTGGGCCGAGCCGCACCGCGGCCGTATCGGCGTCCGGGTGCTGGGGCCGATGGCGGCTTATGACTTCGTCATCAGCCGAGGTCCCGAGGGATAGCCATGGGCTTGCTGTCATGGACGGTCGGTCTGCCGCTGGCGCCGTTGCGCGGGGTGATCGGGATCAGCCGCGTGATCCAGCGTCAGGTCGAGGCCGAACTGCGTGACCCGGCCTCGGTGCGGCGCCGCCTCGAAGCAGTCGATGAGGAGCTCAGGCAAGGACGCATCGACGCGGACGAGGCGGCGCGGCGGCAGCAGGCGATCACGGGGGCGATAGTGCGGCCGCATGCCGCCGAAGCGGCGGTGCGAGAGCCGGAGGAGAGTGAGCGGTGATGGCGCAGCGCAACGCGCAGAAACAGGAGACAGACGCTCGAGAGGCGGCCGCCGCCGCGCTCGACATCATCGGCTCGATGGTCGGCAAGGAGGCACTCGGCGTCACCTCGCTGGAGCCGACCGAGGAGGGCTGGCTGGTCGGCGTCGAGGTCCTGGAACACGCCAGGCTGCCGCGCACCTCGGACATCCTCGGCTTGTACGAGGTCGAGATCGACCTGGACGGCGGCGTGATCTCCTATCGCCGCGCGCGCCGCTACCTGCGTGCCACCACCGGCGACGAGCAGCGGGGGACGGCGCCGTGACGCTGCCTCAAGAGCAACTCACGGCCGGCTCCGTCGGCGGCCAAGTCCAGTCAGGCGACCGGGCCGCGAGCCTGGGCGACATCCTGGAGCGGGTCCTGGACAAGGGTCTGGTCATCGCGGGTGACATCAGGGTGAACCTGCTCGACATCGAGCTGCTCACCATCAAGTTGCGCCTGGTGATCGCGTCGCTGGAGACCGCGAAGGAGGTGGGGATCGACTGGTGGGAGCGCGACCCATGGCTGCGCGGCGAGGACAGGCGAGCGCTGGACGACGGTCAGCGCCGAGAGCTCACGGCGGAGAGCGCGCAGCATCCGGAAGGGGAGGCTGAGCAACCCGATCCGCAAAAGGCAGGACGGGGCGAAGGTCATGCGTGACGATCACGTTGTATGGATGTACGCGGTAACGCGCGAGGACGGATGCGGTATGCCGCCATCCGTGCTCGGCGTCGCCGGCGAGAACGTGCGCGTCCTGGTCGAGGGATCGCTGACCGCTCTCGTCGGCAGCGTCGACTCGCGGCGGTTCGGACCTGAGGCGCTGGCAGGCAACCTGGAAGACCTGGACTGGCTTGCCGATAAGGCACGCATCCATGACGCGGTCGTGGCAGCCGTGGCCGCGAGCGGTCCCGTCGTGCCGCTGCGTTTGGCGACCTTGTTCAGCAGCGACGACGGCGTACGCGAGCTGCTGCGCCACCGAGGCGACGAATTCCGGCGCGCGCTCGATGCCGTCACCGGCCGCACGGAATGGGGCGTGAAGGCCTACGTCGATCCGGAGTCAATAGCCGACTCCCTGAGCGCGCAGCGCGGGCAAGGCGCAGGAGAGACCACGCAGCGCGGGCAAGGCGCCGGGAGTGCCTATCTGCTGCGCCGCCGCGCCCAGTTGGCGGCCAGAGAGTCCGCGGAAAGCACCGCCACGGCCTGGAGCCGTCACATCCACGCCCAGCTGCGTGAGGTATGCGCGGCGAGCCGCCTGCACCCGGCGCAGGACCCTCGGCTGACCGGCCGAAACGACTGGATGATCCTCAACGCCGCATACCTCGTCGACCAGGAGCGCACCGAGCCGTTCCATGCCCTCGTCCAGCAGTTCACCGAGTGGCAGGAGGGCCTGAACGTGGAGCTCACCGGCCCGTGGCCCCCGTACTCGTTCGCAGCCGCGCCGGGGGACCGCCATGACTGACAGTCCGGTCGCGGCGCGCCAGACCTCGCTGGTAGACCTGCTCGACCGCGTCTTGTCTGGTGGAGTGGTGGTCGCCGGCGAGGTGACGTTGTGCGTCGCAGACGTCGAACTCGTCCAGATATCGCTGCGGCTCCTGCTGTCGTCGGTCAGCGCGCTCGCGGCCCGAACCGACGCGGAGGTGCGGTGATGGACCTGCGTGCGCGCATCGACGCGGACCAGGAGAACGTGGAGCGCTCGCTCGTGGCGCTGGTGCTCACCCTGGTCGAGGCGCTGCGCCAGCTCATGGAACGCCAGGCGGTACGCCGCCTCGACGCCCACGACCTCACCGACGAGCAGATCGAGCGCATCGGCGGAACGCTCCTGGCCCTGGAGATCCGCATGACCCAGCTGCGCGAGCACTTCGGCCTGAAGCCGGAGGACCTCAACATCGACCTGGGGCCGCTCGGGAAGCTGCTGCCCGATCCC
>NZ_DASRGV010000216.1:0-7864 GCF_035650855.1 Actinocrinis sp.
GGACCGGCTCGGCATCGAGCACCGCTTCGCCGGGGGCCTGCGGGTCACCACCGACGAGACCATGGACGTGGTCCGCATGGTGCTCACCGGGCAGGTGCAGCGAGAGATCGTCGGCCTGGTCAACGCGCACGGCTCCTTCGCGGTCGGCATCTCCGGCGAGGACGGCAACACGCTGCTCGCCACCCGGCGCCTCGCCGAGGTCGACGGCGAACAGGTCGACATCGGCCGGGTCGGCGACGTGGCCGAGGTGGACGCCACGCTCATCAACGCCCTGCTGGACGACGGCCGCATCCCGGTCGTCTCCAGCGTCGCGCGCGCCGAGGACGGCGGCGTCTACAACGTCAACGCCGACACCGCGGCCGCCGCGCTCGCGGTCGGCCTCGGCGCGGAGAAGCTGGTCATCCTCACCGACGTCGAGGGGCTCTACGCCGACTGGCCCCCCGCCGGCGGAGCCGGCTCATCGGGCACTGCGGACGAGGTGATCAGCCAGCTGTCCGCCGACGAGCTCGAAAAGCTGCTGCCGAGCCTGTCCTCCGGCATGGCCCCCAAGATGGAGGCGTGCTTGCGCGCCGTGCGCGGCGGAGTCAAGGCCGCGCACGTGCTCGACGGGAGGGTCCAGCACTCCCTGCTGCTCGAAGTCTTCACCGACGAGGGGATCGGAACCATGGTGGTGTCCTCATGACCATCGCGACCGCCGAGGCACTGCCCGACCTGCACCCGCACACCGGCCTTTCCTCCGCCTGGACCGACCGCTACACCAGCTCGCTGATGAACACCTTCGGCCCGCCGAAGCGGGTGTTCGCCCGGGGCGAGGGCGCACAGCTCTGGGACGCCGACGGCAACCGCTACCTCGACCTGTTCGCGGGCATCGCTGTGAACGCCCTCGGCCACGCGCACCCGCTCATCGTCCAGGCGGTCACCGCGCAGCTGACCACGCTCGGCCACGTCGGCAACTTCTTCGCCACCGCCCCGCAGATCGCCCTGGCCGAACGCCTCATCCAGCTCGTCGACGCGCCGCAGGCCCGGGTCTACTTCTGCAATTCCGGCACCGAGGCGAACGAGGCGGCCTTCAAGCTCTCCCGGCTCACCGGCCGCACGAAGCTGGTCGCGACCGAAGGCGGCTTCCACGGGCGCACCATCGGCGCGCTCGCGCTGACCGGCAAGCCGGCCATCCGCGAGCCGTTCGAGCCGCTGCCCGGCGAGGTCACCTTCGTCCCCTACGGCGACACCGCGGCGCTCGAAGCAGCGATCGACGACGAGACCGCCGCGTTCATCGTCGAACCCATCCAGGGCGAGAAGGGGGTCGAGCCCGCACCGCCCGGCTACCTCACCGCGGCCCGCCGGATCACCGAACGCCGCGGCGCGCTGCTGATCCTCGACGAGGTCCAGACCGGCATCGCCCGCACCGGCACCTGGTTCCGCTATCAGGCCGAGGCCGCGCAGAACGGCGGCTGGCAGCCCGACGTCATCTCCCTGGCCAAGGGACTCGGCGGCGGCCTGCCGATCGGCGCCTCCATCGCCCTCGGCCGCGCCGCCGAGCTGTTCACGCCCGGCGCACACGGCACCACCTTCGGCGGGAACCCGATCGCCTGCGCCGCCGGACTCGCCGTGCTCTACGCGATCGAGCGGGACGGCCTGCTGGAAAACGTCAACGCCGTCGGCGCCCGGCTGCGGGACGGCATCCTCGCGCTCGGGCACCCCGCGGTGGCCGGCGTCCGCGGCGCCGGGCTGCTGTTGGCCATCGAGCTGCACGAAGCCGTCGCCCCCGCGCTCGCCGACGCCGCGCTGAACGCCGGATTCATCGTGAACCCGGTCAATCCGCAGGCGATCCGGCTGGCCCCGCCGCTCATCCTGACCGCCGCCCAGGCCGACGAATTCCTCGCGGCGCTGCCCGCCCTCCTCGACCCGTTCACCCCCGGGAGCAACTGATGGTGCGCCACTTCCTGCGGGACGACGACCTGACCCCGGCCGAGCAGGCTCAGGTACTCGACCTCGCCGACGCGCTGAAGGCCGATCCGCTCGGCCGCAAGGTGCTGGACGGCCCCAAGGCCGTCGCGGTGCTCTTCGACAAGCCGTCCACCCGCACCCGGGTCTCCTTCTCGGTCGGCATCGCGCAGCTCGGCGGCTACCCCCTCGTCATCGACGCGGGCAGCAGCCAGCTCGGCCGCGGCGAGCCGATCGAGGACACCGCCCGCGTGCTGGACCGCCAGGTCGCCGCGATCGTCTGGCGCACCTTCGAACAAGGCCGGCTCGAGGCCATGGCCGCGGTCTCCCGGGTCCCGGTGGTCAACGCCCTGACCGACGAGTTCCACCCCTGCCAGATCCTCGCCGACCTGCAGACCGTCCGCGAGCACAAGGGCCGGCTCGCCGGACTGACCATGACCTACCTCGGCGATGGCGCCAACAACATGGCGCACTCGTACCTGCTCGGCGGTGCGCTCGCCGGGATGCACGTGCGCATCGGCACCCCCGCCGACTACCTGCCCGATCCCGCGATCGTCGCCGACGCCGAGCGGATCGCGGCCGAGACCGGCGGCTCCGTCCAGGTGCTGCACGACGCCAAGGCCGCGGCCACCGACGCCGACGTGCTGGTCACCGACACGTGGGTGTCGATGGGCCAGGAGGCAGAGAAGAGCGACCGCGCCGAGGTCTTCAAGCCGTACGCCCTCGACGAAGCAGCCCTCGCGCTCGGCGCGCCCGACGCGATCGTGCTGCACTGCCTACCCGCGTACCGCGGCAAGGAGATCGCCGCGTCGGTGATCGACGGCCCGCAATCAGTGGTCTGGGACGAGGCCGAAAACCGCCTGCACGCCCAGAAGGCGCTGCTCACGTTCTTAATCGAGCACAGCGTCATCGAACACAGCTCGACCGCCCCCGAAGGCCCGCGACGATGACCAGCGAAACCGACGCCCAGGCCGCGCTGAGCGCGCTGACCACGGTCAACACCCGCCGCGCGCGTCACCAGCGGATCGCCGACCTGCTCAGCAAGCACAAGGTGCGCTCGCAGACCGCGCTCGCCGAACTGCTCGCCGAGGACGGCTACTCGGTCACCCAGGCCACCCTCTCCCGCGACCTCGACGAACTCGGCGCGGTCCGCATCCGGGACCGGGACGGTGCCCTGGTCTACGCGCTGCGCAGCGAGGGCGGCGACGGAGCCCCGCAGATCGCCCGCGAGGGCAGCGCCCTGGAGGCCCGGCTCAAGCGGCTGCTCGGCGAACTGCTGGTCACCGCGGAGGGCTCGGCCAACCTGGTGGTGCTGCGCACCCCACCCGGAGCCGCCCAGTTCCTCGCCTCGGCCATCGACCACGCGGACAACCACGGCGTCACCGCGGGTGTGATGGGCACCATCGCCGGCGACGACACCGTTCTGGTGATCTGCCGCGAACCGACCGGCGGCCCCGACCTGGCCCGCCAGCTCATCAGCGCCGCACAGCGCGGTTGAACCGCAAGCGCGGCTGACCGAGCCGGCGCCGCGACCCGAGACTGGTTCCACCTCCACAGACCCCGGCACCACGAAGGAGCACCCCATGACAGAGCGCGTAGTCCTCGCCTACTCCGGAGGATTGGACACCTCGGTCTGCATCGGCTGGATCGCCGAACAGACCGGAGCGGAAGTGATCGCCGTCGCCGTCGACGTCGGCCAGGGCGGCGAGGACCTGGAGACCATTCGCAAGCGAGCCCTGGACTGCGGCGCGGTCGAGGCCGAAGTCGCCGACGCCCGCACCGAGTTCGCCGAGGAGTACTGCCTGCCGGCGCTCAAGGCCAACGCCCTCTACATGGACCGCTACCCGCTGGTCTCCGCCCTCTCCCGGCCCACCATCGTCAAGCACCTGGTCGCCGCGGCCAAGAAGCACGGCGCCACCACCGTCGGACACGGCTGCACCGGCAAGGGCAACGACCAGGTCCGCTTCGAGGTCGGCATCCAGAGCCTCGCCCCCGAGCTCAAGTGCATCGCCCCGGTCCGCGACTACGGCATGACCCGGGACAAGGCCATCGCCTTCGCCGAGGCCAAGGCCCTGCCGATCGAGACCACGAAGAAGAACCCGTACTCGATCGACCAGAACGTCTGGGGCCGCGCCGTCGAGACCGGCTTCCTCGAGGACATCTGGAACGGCCCGATCGAGGACATCTACAGCTACACCGCCAACCCGGCCACCCCGCGCGAGCCCGACGAGCTGGTCATCGCCTTCGAGGCAGGCGTCCCGGTCGCCATCGACGGCAGGAAGGTCACCGTCCTGGAGGCGATCGTCGAGCTGAACAAGCGCGCCGGAGCCCAGGGCGTCGGCCGCCTCGACATGGTCGAGGACCGGCTGGTCGGCATCAAGTCCCGCGAGGTCTACGAGGCCCCCGGCGCCATCGCGCTGATCACCGCGCACCAGGAGCTCGAGAACGTCACGGTCGAGCGGGAGCTGGCCCGGTTCAAGCGCGGCGTCGAGCAGCGCTGGGGCGAGCTGGTCTACGACGGCCTGTGGTTCTCCCCGCTCAAGCGCGCCCTCGACGGCTTCATCGAGACCGCCAACGAGCACGTCACCGGCGAGATCCGGCTCTCCCTGCACGCCGGCCGCGCCTGGGTCACCGGCCGCCGCTCCGCCGTCTCCCTCTACGACTACAACCTGGCCACCTACGACTCCGAGGACGTCTTCGACCAGTCCCTGGCCAAGGGCTTCATCGACCTGTGGGGCCTGCCCTCCAAGATCGCCGCGCGGCGGGACCAGAAGGCCTGAGCACCGTGACCGACAGCACCAGCCCGCGGCTGCTCTGGAGCTCGCGGTTCAGCAGCGGTCCGAGTGACGCGCTGGCGGCGCTGTCCGCCAGCGTGCACTTCGACTGGCGGCTCGCCACCTACGACCTGGCCGGCTCGCGGGCCCACGCCCGCGCGCTGCACCGGGCCGGGCTGCTCACTGACGCGGAACTCGACGGCATGCTGCAGGGCTTGGACAAGCTTCAGGCCGACGTCGAGTCCGGCGCGTTCACCGCCACGATCGCCGACGAGGACTGCCACACCGCCCTGGAACGCGGACTGATCGATCGCATCGGCCCCGAGCTCGGCGGCCGGCTGCGCGCGGGCCGGTCCCGCAACGACCAGATCGCCACGCTCGGCCGGATGTTCCTGCGCGACCACGCCCGTGTCATCGCGCACCTGGTGACGGACCTGCAGCAGGCCCTCGTCGCGCAGGCCGAGGCGAACTTTGAGGTCGCGATGCCGGGCCGCACGCACCTGCAGCACGCGCAACCGGTCCTGCTCGCGCACCACCTGCTGGCGCACGTCCACGCGCTCGGCCGCGACGTCGACCGGCTGCGCGACTGGGACCGCCGCACCGACAGCTCGCCCTACGGCAGCGGCGCCCTCGCCGGCTCCACCCTCGGCCTCGACCCGCAGGCGGTCGCGACCGAGCTGGGCTTCAGCTCCAGTGCGGCGAACTCGATCGACGGCACCGCGTCCCGCGACTACGTCGCCGAATTCGCCTTCGTGGCCGCGATGATCGGCGTCGACGTCTCCCGGATCGCCGAGGAGGTGATCCTGTGGACCACCCGCGAGTTCCGCTTCGCGACCCTCGACGACGCCTACGCCACCGGTTCCTCGATCATGCCGCAGAAGAAGAACCCGGATATCGCGGAACTCGCCCGGGGAAAGGCCGGCCGCATGATCGGCAACCTCGCGGGGCTGCTCGCCACGCTCAAGGCGCTGCCGCTGGCCTACAACCGCGACCTGCAGGAGGACAAGGAGCCGGTCTTCGACTCCGTCGACACCCTCACCGTCCTGCTGCCCGCGTTCACCGGCATGATCGCGACGCTCATCTTCCACGGCGACCGCATGGCCGAGCTCGCCCCGCAGGGCTTCTCGCTGGCCACCGACATCGCCGAGTGGCTGGTGAAGCAGCGCGTCCCGTTCCGCGAGGCGCACGAGATCGCCGGGGCCTCGGTCCGCTACTGCGAGCAGCGCGGCCTCGAACTGTCCGACCTGACCGATGAGGACCTGGCCGCGATCGACGCCCGGTTGACCCCCGAGGTGAAGCGGGTGCTCACCGTTCCCGGCTCCCTCGCCTCCCGCGACGGCCGCGGGGGCACCGCTCCGGCTCGGGTGCGCGAGCAGCTCGACGAGTTGCAGCAGCTCCTGACGGCTCAGCGTGAGTGGTTCAGTGCCTGATCCGCTCGACCCGCTGCCCCGCAGCTTCTTCGACCGGCCGGTCCTCGAGGTCGCCCCCGACCTCCTGGGCCGGCTCGTCGTGCACCGCACCGAGGACGGCACGGTCACGGCGCGACTCACCGAAGTCGAGGCCTACGACGGCCCCAACGACCCCGGATCGCACGCGTTCCGCGGCCGCTCCAAGCGCAACGGCACCATGTTCGGCCCGCCCGGCCACGTGTACGTGTACTTCACCTATGGCATGCACTACTGCATGAACCTGGTCTGCGGCCCGCCCGGCATGCCCACCGGAATCCTGCTGCGTGCCGCCGAGATCACCGACGGCGCGGAACTCGCCCGCAAACGCCGGCTCACCGCCAAGTCGGACCGCGAGCTGGCACGGGGCCCGGCCCGCCTCGTCGAATCGCTCGCCGTCACACGCGGCGACGACGGCTCCGACGTCTGCGGCGACGGACCTCTCACCGTGCACCACGGCACGCCCCCGCCAAAGACACTGATACGCACCGGCCCCCGCGTTGGCCTCCGTGACGCCCCGGACTTCCCATGGCGCTTCTGGATCGACGGCGATCCCACCGTGAGCGTCTACCGGCCGCACGTTCCGAAGCGCAGAACCGGTTAGCGATCGCCGCGTACGATCGGGCAGGCTTGTACCGGGACACCTTCACCGGTCCCGCATGACACTTCCTGACCGCGAAGAGACGGACTGACCGTGACTGACATCGTCGACGAACTCAAGTGGCGGGGCTTGATCGCCCTCTCCACCGACGAAGAGGCCCTGCGCAAGGCCTTCGCCAACGGTCCGGTCACCTTCTATTGCGGATTCGACCCGACCGCGCCCAGCCTGCACATCGGCAACCTGGTCCAGCTGCTCACCATGCGCCGGATCCAGGACGCGGGCAACCTGCCGCTCGGCCTGGTCGGCGGCTCGACCGGTCTGATCGGCGACCCGAAGCCCACCGCCGAGCGCGTCCTCAACACCAAGGAGACCGTCGCGGAGTGGGTGGGGTACATCCGCGGGCAGGTCGAACGCTTCCTCGAATTCGACGGTCCCTACGGCGCGCGGATCGTGAACAACCTCGACTGGACCGCGCCCATGTCCGCGATCGACTTCCTGCGCGACATCGGCAAGCACTTCCGCGTGGGCAAGATGCTCTCCAAGGACGCGGTCAGCGCGCGCCTGAACTCCGAGGCCGGCATCAGCTACACCGAGTTCTCCTACCAGATCCTGCAGGGCCTGGACTTCCTGGAGCTCTACCGGCAGTACGGCTGCGTCCTGCAGACCGGCGGCAGCGACCAGTGGGGCAACCTCACCGCGGGCGTAGACCTGATCCACCGCGCCGAGGGAGTCTCGGTGCACGCCCTGGGCACGCCGCTGGTCACGAAGGCGGACGGCACGAAGTTCGGGAAGACCGAGGGCGGCTCGGTCTGGCTGGACGCCGAGCTGACGTCGCCGTACGCGTTCTACCAGTTCTGGCTCAACGCCGAGGACGCCAAGGTCGCCGAGTACCTGCGGATCTTCACCTTCCGCAGCAAGGCGCAGATCGAGGAGCTGGACGAGGCGACCCGCGAGAAGCCGCACCTGCGCCTGGCCCAGCGAGCCCTCGCCGAGGACGTCACGACGCTGGTGCACGGTGCCGACCAGTTCCAGCGGGTAGAGGCGGCCAGCCGGGCGCTGTTCGGCCAGGGCGACCTGGCGGCGCTGGACGAGCGCACGCT
>NZ_DASRGV010000217.1:0-7627 GCF_035650855.1 Actinocrinis sp.
CGACTCAGTCATGCCGCCAGGCTATTGGACCGTCCGCGCGATCGCGCACCGCCACTCAGGCCACCATCCGGGTCGAACCGCCCCGGGCCGAGCGCCGGGCCCGCCGCCGCGCGACCAGCCGCTCGTGCCCCAAGCAGGTCGCCACGAGTATCGCGGCGCCGACCACCGCGATCGCAACGAGCGTCAGCACGAGCGCGGCCCACTCACCGGGCAATGCCTGCTCCAGCGTCCCGCGCGCCCGCGGCCCCGCCGCCGCAAGCCGTGCCACCCCGTCCCCGGCACTCCAGATCATCACAGCTCCTCGCCTCTCCAAGCTGGAAGATCCCCCGGTACCCCATCCTCGCCCGAGCACCCGCCCCTCGCACTCGGAAGCGCCATCAGGCGGAATCCAGGCGGCGTCCCGGACGTTAACCAGACAGTCAATAAAGGAGGCCCCCGGCCGTGTTCCGCTTCACCAACCCGTTCAAGGACCGCCTCCCCGGCCCCGGCGAGGCGCTCCCCGGCAGGTCGTCCCGCCCGTTCCACCTGGCCGGCCGGCACACGGTCCTCGGCACCCCGATCGAGGAGCTGCCCGAAGGCTACGAGCAGGCGGTCTTCGGCCTCGGCTGCTTCTGGGGCGCCGAGCGCAAGTTCTGGTGGCACGACGACGTGTACTCGACCGCGGTCGGCTACGCGGGCGGCAGCACCCCGAATCCCACGTACGAAGAGGTCTGCTCCGGTGCCACCGGCCACGCCGAGGTCGTCCGCGTCGTCTACGACCCGAACATGGTCTCGTACGAGTCGCTGCTCAAGCTGTTCTGGGAATCCCACAACCCGACGCAGGGCAACCGCCAGGGCAACGACGTCGGTACCCAGTACCGCTCGCTGATCCAGTACTTCACCGAGGCCCAGCGCACCGCCGCCGAGGCCAGCCGCGCCGCCTACCAGCAGGTACTCACCGCCGCCGGCCACGGCCGCATCACGACCGCCATCGAGCCCGCCACCGAGTTCTACTACGCCGAGGACTACCACCAGCAGTACCTCTCGGACGCCAAGAACCCGGACGGCTACTGCGGCCTCGGCGGCACCGGCGTCGCCTGCCCGGTCGGCTTGGCCAAGGCTGAGTAACCCGTCGCCGACGCCTGCGCTCCCGCCCGACTGGCATGATCACCACCGACGGCACGGCCTCCGCCGCAAGCTAATCGCGTCTGGGTAAGTTCACAACTGCCCTCGGCCCGTCACGTGGCCGAGGGCAGCTGCGTCGTGCCTGGTCAAGGCACTGGTGGGACGAGTCCGCGCGGATCAACCGCTCCCGACTCCAGACGGATCAACATCAGCGCGAGGCTCGACTACCGAGCCTTACTCAGACCACTCGCTGCCGTCGAGCGATGCAGGAAGTCACTCGGCGAACTGCAGTAGTCCGGCAGCAATGCCAGGGACTTCCAGCTTGCCGGTAACGACATCGATCACGAACTGCTCCGCCGCGTCCTCGTCCAGGGGGTCGCGAAGTTCGTGTCCGTTGAGCCCGAGGAACAGCCAGGTCGCGTTCCACGCAAGCCGCTTGTTCCCGTCGATGAGGCAGTGGTTGCGGCCGAGGGACTCCATCAGCGCGGCTGCCTTTTCCCAGATCCCCGGGTATGCGTCTTGCCCGAACACAGTCGTCTTCGGGCGAGCGGCGGCGGACGCCAGCAACCCAGCGTCACGAAGGCGCACTTCCCCGTCCACGACTCGCCGCGCGACTTCGATCAGGTCGTCGATCGTCAAGTAATCGATCACTGCGCAAGCCGCTTGTTCAGTCCCTCGCTCACGCGCAGCACGCGGTCCAGCACCTCAACGCGCCGCTTGGCCCGCGCGTCGACTGCGCTCATGACCAGGTCGTGCACGTAGTCCTGCAGGCTGCGATCTTCAAGCGCCGCCTGCGCACGAATCTGCTCGATCTCCGATTCCTCGAACCGAGCTGGGAGCATCTTCTTTGCCATGACACTTATGATAGCAGCTGCTATCACATGCATGCACGGATCGGCCGGGCCACGTCCCGCTACGTTGACGCACCCGGCGAGTCGAGCCCCTGCTCGATGGCGTAGCGGGTCAGTTCGACCCGGTTGTGCAGCTGCAGCTTGCCGAGGATGTTCTGCACGTGGTTTTGCACGGTCCGGTGCGATACGACAAGCCGCTCTGCGATCTGCCGGTACGACAGGCCTTTGGCGACGAGGCGCAGCACCTCGGTCTCGCGTTCGGTGAGGCGGGGCGTGTCGACGGGCGCGTCGGGGGCGGCGGCCAAGCGGCGGTATTCGCCGAGCACGAGGCCCGCTAGGCCGACCGTGAAGACGGGGTCGCCCGCGGCGGTGCGTGCGACCGCTTCGATGAGCTCCGCTGCTTTCGCGGATTTGACCAGGTAGCCGAGGGCGCCTGCTTTCAGCGCGTCGAGCACGTCCTGCTGCTCGCCGCTGGCCGAGAGCATCAGCACACGAATCGCCGGGTCGGTGGCGATCAACCTGCGGACGACCTCCACTCCGGACAGGTCCGGCAGCTGGAGGTCGAGGACGACGACGTCTGGTCGGGCGGCGGGCGCGACACGGATCGCCTGGGTGCCCTCGCCGACCACGGCCGTCACGTCATATCCCGCCTCGGCTAGGTCTCGGGCGACCGCGTTGCCCCAGATGGGATGGTCGTCGACCACCATCACGCGCACCGGCGTGGTCGGCGCGCCGTCCTCGTCCTCGACCATTGCTTTCACCTTCTTGCCTGACGTGCGCGGGGTATCCAGAACTCCACCTCGGTGCCTTCGCCCGGTCGGCTTTCGATGGTCGTCGTGCCGCCGCAGTCGGCGATCCGTCCGCGCATCGACTGTGCGATTCCCAACCGTCCGGCCGCGGCCGCCTCGCCCGGGCGCTCGGGCGGGAATCCGACGCCGTCGTCGCGGACCGTGACCCGGACTCCGTCTTGTTCGTCCTCAAGCAGGATCCAGGCTCGAGCGTCCGCGCCAGCGTGTTTGCGCACGTTGTCCAGGGCGGCGCGGACCGCCGCGACGACCTCCGCCGCGATGCCGGACGGCAGCTCCACGGCCTGCGCCGGAGTGGCGACCTCGACGTCGGGGGCGGCCAACGCCTGCACCAGCCCGCGCAGGTCCTCAGCCGCACCTGGGTCGGTGTTCGCTGCCCCGGCCAGCAAGCCGCGCAACGCCACCTCCTGTTCTCCGGCGAGCGCGGCCAACTCGCTGCCCTCGGCTCCGAGTTCGGAGCCTTGCCGCTGCACGAGCGCCAGTACCTGCAGCACGCCGTCGTGGATCGAGCGGCCCAGCCGGTCTCGCTCTGCGGCGGCTGCTTCCCGTCTGATCTGCTCAGCGTGTTTACGCTCCGCGCGCCGGGCGGCTAGCAGTTGCGCGAAGCCCAGGCCGCCTATGGACGCTCCGGCCACCAGCATCAGGATGCCTGACGTGGTCAGGTGCGAAGCCGGGCTGAGGATGGAGGGCTCCGGTTCACCGTCTCTCAGGTAGGTGACCTGGATGGTCTGAAGTCCGCCGACGGCGAGGGTGCCGGCCAGCGGGCCGACCACGGCCGGCAGCGCGCCACGGATGGCCAACGCCGGGGCCGCGGCACCGATGACCGCACCGGCGGCGGAGGCGCTGAGGACGAGAATCAGCACCGAGGGAATCACGATGCGCTGGTCGGCCAGCTTTTCCGGGTCTCCGGTGGTCGCACCGTACGCGATGAACAGGGCCATCGCGGCGAGTATCGCGAGCGTGGCGGCCAGCGGAACACGCAGCCTGCTGCCCGCGACGGCCGCCCCGAGCGCTGCTCCCGCCAGCGGCACTAGCCAGCGCAGCGGATCGTTGTAGCCGAGCGCGGTGACCGTGAGAATGGCCGGCGCGATCACGGCCATCTGCGCCACTGCGGCAGTCATCGCCCCGGCGAGCGGCCAGAGCCCCGCGAGCGCCGCGAGCAGCGTGACGGTCACCAGGGTGATCGCGCCAATGACCGCAGTCTGCGCAAAGGCGTGCCGATCGAGCGCGGACCAGGTGACCCCGAGCAGGTTCGCCAGGCTTTGGGTGGTGAGAAACGACAGCGGGATCGACAGGGACGCCGCCAAGGTTCCGGCTACGACCAGCCGGGCGCGCTGCCACGACCGCTTGCCGGCAGGCGAGGCTGCGGCCGGGTCACCCCGCCGGTGAATCCACGCCGCGGGAACGAGCCCGGCGAGACTCACCCCGATCAGCGCGCTGTGCCAGGCGGCCGGCCTGTGGCTCGAAAGCAGCCAGCCGACCCCGTCCGTCATCGCGGCGCCGACCAGGCGCGAGCCCAGAGTCAGCGCCGCGATGCAAGCTCCCCAGCCGATCGCGGTGCGGGTAAGTCCCTGGGCACAGGCCAGCAATGCGACGATCGCCAGGGCGTACCCGGCGGGCGGCAGCAGCGCGAGCGCCCAGGGGTAGGCCGCAGTGAAATTCCACTCCATCACAACGCCCGGCACGGCCATCAGCGCTGCCGCCGCAAGCAGGTACGGCCACCAGCGCAGAAGAGCAAGCCCGAGTGCTGTCGCAATCACCGGCGCCAACAGGAACAGCCAGTCGCGCAGGTTGGCAGGGCCACCGCTGCCGTTGTCGATGGGCGTGTCGAGGAAGGGCGGCAGCCCCGCAACGGCCGGAGGCGAAGTGGCCACGACGAGGAGCAGGCATCCAGCCACGCCGGCCAGCGCGGCCGGCAACCACCGCGAGGCCGGCGCGGCGACAACGGCGGGCGACGGCCGGGCGGTCGTTGCGTCCATGCCCGAGATCATGGCTGATCCTCGGGAACTGCGCATAGGCTCGCCGCGACCGACAGGATCGGCGGGACCGACAGGATCGGCGGGACCGATGCGACTGAAGCTTCCGACACGACTGAAGCAACCGATGCCACCGACGCGCTCGGATGCGGAAGTCGGGGCGGGCGGCCGTCCGGCCGGTACTCGAAGTGCCACCATTCGTTGTCATAGACCTGATACAGCTGGTGGCGGGAGCCGTAACGGTCCAACCAGCGGGCGCCCTCGATCGGCCGCACGTCCAGAGCGGTGCCGATGACGTGGCGCGACTCGTGCGGCGGCAGTGTCCACTGCAGTGCGAGCGAACGCGAACCGGTACGGCGCACCGTGTCGGCGAACAGCTGCGCCTGAGCGTGCGCATCCCGGTAGCCGTCGGTCAGCCCGATCAGCACGCCGTGGCGCCACAAGGCCTCCGTGCGCGCGGCCTCGAACGCGGCTCGGGTGGCGGGGGTCAAGCCGTCCAGATTCTCGGCCGGGAATCGCGCCGCGAGCGCCCACTGACAGGCCACGTGCCGCGCGCGGCGCGGTGCCGCGACGAAGGCCGCCGGCAGCAACGCGACCGCGAGCAGCCGCGTGATCAGCCGATACAGCCGGTCGCGGCGGCGTGTCTGCCGACTCGAGCGCGGCGATATAAGAGCCATGCGAACAAGCTCGCATGATGATCACGGCTCAGGCGTGAGTGCCCGTACTCATCTTCGGAGGTCACAACCTCCCGGACCCGCGCTGCTGGGAACCGAGCGCTGGGCGCGTCACTCGCTAGACAGGAGCCAACCGATGCGCAGTTCCTCCGCGCCAGCGCGGAAGGTCTCCATGAGCGCGGCGCGCTCGGGATCGTCCTCGGGCAGGTTGTAGGCCAGGGCGGCCTGCGCCGCGAGGGTCTGGGGCCGGGCGCCGAGCGAGGCGCGCAGGTGGAGCGAGCGGCGCAGCATGGGGATCCGTTCAGCGGGCTCCTTTTGCTGCGACAAGTGCCGGATGACGTAGGACTCGAGGTAGGCGTCGCCGGTCTTCACCGCGATCTCGAGCGCTGCTTCGTAGTGCGGCAATGCACGAGCCGGGTCCTTGTCGATGAGGTCCAGCAGGACGCCCCAGTGGAACCTGGCCCAGCCGCGCAGCTTCTCGCTACCGCTTTCAACCGCCGCGCGATAGCCGGCCTCTGCCGCGGCGCGGTCGTCGGCTCGGGGTTCACGGCGGAACAGCATGCGGCTGTAGGCCAGGCGCGCCGTCAGCAGCTGCGCGGTTGGTGACGACGGATCGAGCGCCGCTACGGCTTCCTCGGCCTCCGCAAGGCCGTCGATTTGGAAGAACCACCGGTCGACCAGGATCTCGGCGCGCAGTTCCGGATCGGCGTCCGGCTTCAAGGCCGCGAGTGCGGCATCCCACTCTCCGAGAAGGTGCAGGCAGCGGGCCACGTAGGCGTCATCAGGTACCATGACGCCTACAGTAGGAAGCGGCAATGTAGGCGGTCAAGTGCAATACGGTGACTACATCGGGAACGTGACGCGGCTGGCCGTCGAGTTGGCCAACACCGGCAGCCTCGACCAGCGCGGCGAACTGGTCGCCGCGTTCTTCCTGGAACACGAGATCACGCCGCCGCCGGACGGCGATTTCGGCGAGTTGCCGGACCTGGTGCGCACGGCCCTGGCGCAGTTGGTCGACGGCGCCGACCCCACCGCCGTGCACCGCTTGTTGCACGACTACCCGCCGGAGATGCACCTGTCCGACCATGACGGCCTCGGCCGCTACCACATTCACTTCAGCCGCAACGGCACTGCGGCCAAGCGCTGGCTCGGCCAGCTGATCGCCGCCAAGTTCGCCCTGGTCGCGGCCGGGGATCCCTCGGTCACGCTCGGGCGGTGCTCGGCGGCCGGGTGCGGTAACTACTTCGTAGACCAGTCCCGGAACCGCACGCGCCGGTTCTGCTCCAACGCGTGCGCGAGCCGGACCACGGTCGCGGCGTACCGGGCCCGAGCAGCTAGGGAGTCCTGAGGGCCGGTCCGAGAAGGGCCGGTCCCGCTGGCACCGCAACGCGTCGGGGCCGCCGGATCGACTCCGGCGGCCCCGACGACTCTCGAAACCTGAGACTACAGCGGCAGGATGTTGGCGGCCTGCGGGCCCTTCTGGCCCTGGGTCACCTCGAAGCTGACGGCCTGTCCCTCTTTCAGCTCGCGGTAGCCCTGGGTGGCGATCGCAGAGTAGTGGGCGAACACGTCGGGGCCGCCCCCGTCCTGCTCGATGAACCCGAAGCCCTTCTCCGCGTTGAACCACTTCACAGTGCCAGTTGCCATACTTGTGAACTCTCCTTCTATGGAGCGCACGCCCCGGACCTGAACCCATGCAAGCCCGCGCTGCGTTTTCCCACTCCATACCTGGACAAGCCTAGCCGAACGGTGCGCTGACCGCAGCCTACGCGGCGAAACGGGCTATCCGGCCGCTCAAAACCGGCCCTGACCAGCAGCGGACCGTGAAAGCCGCAAGGCCGCACGAAGCACCGGTCGTTGTCGCCGGGGCACCCGGCCACGTCGCAGGCCGCGGGACGATCCCGACATTTCAGCTGGCCGGCCTAGCCCTGTTCACCCGGCCGCCGAACGCCGCGAGCACGTGTTCGAGAACCGGCAGCGCATGCGCGATCTGCCTGCCGCGGATGACCAGGTCCCAGGCCGGCTCGAGCTTCTTCCAGCCGCCCGCGTACGCGATGTGGCGCAGCCGGTCCCGGCCCCGCTCGTGGACCATGGCCCCGCGCCGGATCGAGTTCCAGCGGTAGAAGTCCCGGTACGCGCTCCAATACCCCTCCTCAAGTCGCGCCGGGCTCATGTGCCGCGGCGCGTAGACCACGTGGCGCGTGTCGTAGAGGTCC
>NZ_DASRGV010000218.1:0-22111 GCF_035650855.1 Actinocrinis sp.
TCGGCGGCGAGGGCACCAGGCGGCAGTCCGCCTCCAGGGTGAGCGCGCAGGTGGACTCGGTGCCGACGAGCGCGCGGGCGACGTTGAAGCCGTTCTCCGGCAGCAGCTGGTCGAGGTTGTAGCCGGAGACGCGGCGCGGGATGTCGGGCAGGCCGGCGCGGATGATGTCCGCGTAGGTGTCCCGGATGTGCCGTAAGCCCTCGTAGATGGCGCCGCGCCGGCCGCCGAGCGCGATGATCCGGTCGATTTCCCCATCGCTCGTCGGGCCGACGCGCATGCGGGTGCCGTCGTAGGTGAGGACGTCGAGCGAGTTGATGTTGTCGACGGTCTTGCCCGCCATCACCGAGTGCGTGCCGCAGGAGTTGTTGCCGACCATGCCGCCGAGCGTGGCGTGGTCCATCGTGGCGGGGTCGGGGCCGAAGGTCAGGCCGTGCTCCTCGGCCCGGTTGCGAAGCGTGGTGCAGATGACTCCGGGCTGCACGCGCGCGTGCCGGCTGTGCGGATCGAGCTCGACGATCTCGTCCATGTACTTGGAGAAGTCGAAGCAGACGGCGGCGTTCACCGTCTGCCCGGCCAGTCCGGTGCCGCAGCCGCGCCCGAAGATCGGCGCGCGGTAGCGGCGGCAGACCTCCAATGCGGCCGCGACGTCGTCGGCGTCTTTGGGAACGACGACGCCGACGGGCAGCTGCCGGTAGATGGAGGCGTCGAAGCCGTAGAGCGCACGGTCGCCGGGCGTGAACCTCACCTCGCCGCGGATCGCCCGGCGCAGCTCGTGCGCCAGGTCGGCCGCGTAGCGCGGCGGTTTCGGCGTGCGGGGATACGACGGTGTGCGGTGAATCAGGGTGCGGGAAGTCAGCTTCACGTCACGACCTCCGTTCTGCCGGTTCGGCGGCCTCGTCGCGTTCGGCGCCGACCTCGGACTGGATCTGTTCCAGGCTGCGGCCCGCGGTCTCCGGCACCCGCAGCCAGAAGAAGAGCACCGCCAGCACGGACAGGCCGGCATAGAGGATGAAGGTGCCGCTGCGGCTGATCGCGCTGGTGAGGGTGAGGAAGGTGGCCGAGACCAGGAAGTTGGCCAGCCAGTTGGCCACGGTGGTCACGCTCATCGCCTTGCTGCGCAGCCGCTGCGGGAAGATCTCGCTGATCATCAGCCAGAACACCGGCCCGAGGCCGACCGCGAAGCAGGCGATGTAGACGATCAGGGCGACCAGCGCGATCCAGGGGTCGGACTGCTGCAGCGAGCCGATGCCGAAGAACACCGCGAGCAGCACCAGGCTCAGGCCGAGGCCGACGGTGCCGAGGATCAGCAGCGCGCGCCGGCCGAGCCGGTCGAGCAGGAGGATCGCCACCACGGTGAACAGCACGTTGGTGATGCCGACCGAGAGGGTCTGGGTGATCGCGGTGTCGGCGTTGAGCCCGGTCTTCTGCAGGATCGTCGGCGCGTAGTAGATGACGGTGTTCACGCCGACGAACTGTTGGAAGATCGCCAGCCCGAGCCCGATCACGAGCAGCGGCCGCACCCGCGCGCCCCACAGGTCGCGCACCCGCAGCCCGCGGCCCTCTTCGATGCTGTCGTGGATGTCGCGCAGCTCCGCGTCGACGTCGGCGTCCGGGTCGTTGGCGCGAAGCCGCAGCAGGACCTCGCGGGCCTCGTCCTCGCGATGGTGCTCGACCAGCCAGCGCGGGGTCTTGGGCACGGTGAGCATGCCGATCGCCAGCGCGACGCCGGGGATCACCGCGACGCCGAGCATCCAGCGCCAGTTGCCTGATACGTCCTTGAAGGCGTAGTTCACCAGATAGGAGATCAGGATCCCGACGGTGACGGCGAGCTGGTTGAACGAGGTCAGGCCGCCGCGGGCCCGAGGCGGCGCGACCTCGGAGATGTACATCGGCGCGACGAACGACGCCGTGCCCACTGCGAGGCCGAGTAGGAACCGGAAGCCGATGAGCATCGCCAGGTCGGTGGCGAGGGCCGATCCGAGCGCCCCGGCGATGTAGACGCAGCCTGAGATGATCTTCGTGTCGCGGCGGCTGATCCGGTCGGCCAGGTAGCCGGAGATCACCGCGCCGCAAGCCGCGCCGATCAGCAGGACCGAGACGACGGCTTCCTGGGCGAAGGAGCCCGCGTTGAGGTCCTTCTTGATGTAGAGCAGCGCGCCGGAGATGACGCCGGTGTCGTAACCGAAGAGCAGCCCGCCGATCGCGGCGATCGCCGCGACCCGTACCACGAGGCCGTTCGTGCGCAGGGTGCGCAGGAATTCGAGCATCGCGACCGCCTTACTCCACGTGGGTCAAGGCCGCTGCGTACCCGGACCGGGATAAACCATGCATTCTGGAACGTTTGCACTATGCAGGTAACTTCTGGTCGAGAACGCCACGGCTCAGCGGCCCAAGGTCCGGCGCGGTCCGGGGCCGCCCCTGCCTCGGCGCGTAGTGCGGCCAAACGTGGCGAGCCCGCAGACCGCCGCGAGCGCGATCGCGAGATGCCAGGCGCCGAGGGCCATCAGCACGACGAGGCAGCCGAGGAACACCAGCGCTCCGGTCGCCGCCCACGGCGTGATCGAGCCGAACCGGCGGCCGGCGCGGCGGCGCAGGGTGAAGTCCTCGTTCAGGCCGCGTTCGATCTCGGCGAGCTGACGACGCTCCCAGTCGGTCAGCATCGGGACCTCCACCGCAGGCGAGCCGTGAGAAGTAGCTGGTGTGCGGACGGCTCGGGCGAAGCAGCGCGGCACTGTCGTCGAGATCCGTGCACCGTCCGCACACCACGCCACTGCCCGGATGTGCACTATGCAAACGTTGCGCTGCGCATGATCCTTGGCCTGCCGACGGCCCGGCTCCCTTGACACTCATCTGACCTGGGAAAACGTCGAACCTGCTCCGCCCAGCGGAACCAGCTCAGCCGACCTCGCTCACCCGAAACGCGCGGCCAGCGTGCGATACAGCTTGGGCGCGGCGCCGCGCACCCGGCCCGGTACGCCCATCCAGCGCGGCACGTACACCTCGTCGCGGCCGCGGCGAATCGCGTCGATCGTCGCGTCGGCGACGCGCATCGCGGGAACCGGCCGCGGATAGTTGCGCAGATAGGGCACTCCGCGGCGCTCGAAGAAGGGCGTGTCGACGACGCCGGGTACGACGAGCGTCACCCGGACCCCGGTGCCGACCAGCTCGTAGCGCAGGCTCTCGGCGAAGGCGCTCAGCCCGGCCTTGGCCGCCGAGTACACCGCCTCCTTGGCCACCGCCGTGCAGCCCGTGACCGAGCCGACCAGCACGACGTGGCCGCGTCCGCGCGCGATCATGTGCGGCAGCAGCAGCCGGACCAGGTGCATGACCGCGACCAGGTCCACGGTGACGATCTCGTCGATGCGCGCCGGCGGCATCACCTCGAACGGTCCGCACCAGCCGACGCCCGCCGAGGCCACCAGCAGGTCGACCCGGCCGGCCGCGCCGAGGGCGGTCTGCGCGATCCCTCGCCGCTGCCCGGAGCCGACAGGTCCGCGCGCAGCGCCACCGCGCCGGTCCGCTTGGCGATGCGGCTGAGCTGCGCCTGATCCCGGCCGCTGACCAGCAGGCGCCAGCGCCGCTCTTCCGCGAGGCGTTGCGCGAGCGCCGCGCCGATGCCGGAGGAAGCGCCGGTGACCAGGGCCACGCGGCGTGCGACGGCCACGTCGCTGACGGGAGCGCGGTTCATCCGGGTGCGGACGACCCCTCGCCCCAGTTCGCCGCGCGCTGCCGTCGCACTGGCCGGCTGGCCCGACCACAGGAAATGAGCCATGCCTTCTCTCCGATCGCTCGGCCGTACTTCTGAAGCCGATTCGGCTTGCCTCCGGAGTTGAGAGGGGCGCGCATCCGTTTCGTACGCGACAGATTTGTGCACTATGAACATTTTCGTGCCTCTTGCCCGTTAAGGGCCACACAAACATGCGCGCAGGGCCGTGCCGATCGCGTTCATCGCCGGTGCACCCGCGGTTCGGCGGCCGCTTCCCCGGCCGGAGCCGCTTCGGCGAGCCGGTGGATCTCCTCGGCCGCGTCCCCGACGAACAGGGACCGCCCCGCGCGTACTTGTCTGTCGCGTGCTTCGCCGGGCCGGGCGAGACGCGTGAGTGAGTCGAGCAGCTCGGCATGGCTCCCGGCATAGGTGGTGACGCCGAGGCGCGCCATCAGCAGGACGCCCTCACGCCCGTGCCCTGCGATCGGTTGATAGCCGATGACCGGAAGCCCGGCCGCGAGCGCCTGGACGGCGGTCTGACCGGCCGCGTTGTCGATCAGCACGCCGGCGGCGGCCATCAGGGCCTCGATATCCTCGATCCAGCCGCAGGCAAGGACGCCGGGAAGACGTCCCATGCGGGTTTGTATGCGCTCGTCGCGGCCGCAGAGCACGACGGGCAGATATCCGTTGCGGTACAAGGCATCGGTGGTCTCCGGCAGCCCGCGCGCGACACCCCAGGATCCGGTCGAGATCAGCACGGGGATTCGTTCCTCGCCGACCCGTCGCAGCACTTTGATCCAGTGGCCGTCCTCGGTGGGCGCGGCCTTCTGGAATCGTTGCGGTACGACCGGTCCCGGCGCGTATGCCGGCCGTCCGATTTTGGCGCGCGCCTGTTCCGCGGCGTCCGCGCTGACGCATAAATACACGTCGTTGCCGGGATGCAGCCACTGCCGGTGCACCGCGAAATCGGTGACCATGACCGCCGTGGGCGCGGCAAGTTCACCGCGCGCTCGCAGCCGACCGGTGACCTGCGCGGCGAGGTGGAATACGGGTACGACGACGTCCGGCCGATATTCGGCTGCTGCTTCGAGGAATCCGGGCCCGGCCAACGCGGCCAGCGGGGTGCTTTCCGGGCCGTGCTCTGAGCGGAAGAACGCCGCGTAGATTCCGTCGTAGAGCCAGGGAGTGCGGCGTACCGCGGTGCGGTAGAAGCCGCGCAACGCCGCGCCGACGCCGGGCGGTAGCAGGTCGAGCACATCCGCTCGGCGCGCTTCGTGGCCTCGCCTGCTCAGTCGTGCGGCCAGTTCGTTCGCCACCGCCGTGTGCCCGGCGCCCATGCCGGCGTCCAGGATCAGCACGCGGCTCATCGCAGCGCACCCCTTTCCCTGCTTCCGAGCCGCCGACGCCGTTTGGCGCAATCGTTGCGTTGTGCGCGCGGTGACCGGGTAATGCCACGCCTGTCGCGGTCGATATCGCAGCGGATGGGAGTTCGATGACTGACAAGCAGGCGGCCGCCCGGTTGCGCGCGATCGGACTGCTCGCCCTCGCCGGGCATGTCCTGCCCGCCGGAACGTGGCTGCCACCGGTGCGCCGGGCGCTGTTCCCGTCCCTCACCGGGCTCGGCGCGAGCGGCCATGTCGCGCTGACTTTCGACGACGGGCCGGACCCGAAAAGCACGCCCGCCTTCCTCGACGAACTGGACCGGCTCGGGGTGCGCGCCACCTTCTTCCTGCTGGGCGAGCACGCGGCCCGGCACCAGGCGCTGACCCGGGAGATCGCCGACCGCGGCCACGAACTCGGGGTGCACGGCTGGACGCATCGCCGCCCCTGGCTGCCCTACGACCCGCGCGAGCTGTCCGGCATCCGGCGCACGCTGGAAACGATCGAACTCGCCACGGGCTGCCTGCCGCGCTGGTACCGGCCTCCGTACGGAATCCTGACCGGCGGACGCTGGGCAGCCGCCGCGCGAAGTGGCTTGCGCACCGTGCTCTGGTCCGCTTGGGGAAAGGACTGGACGCCGCAGGCCACGCCGCGGTCCATCCACCAGACGCTGCTGCCCGACTTGCGCGGCGGCGCGACGCTGCTGCTGCACGACACCGACCGGAACAGCGCGCCCGGCTCCTGGCGCGCGACGCTCGGGGCGCTGCCCCTGGTGATCGAGTCCTGTCAGGCGGCCGAGCTGAAGATCGGACCGCTCGCGGCGCACGGGATTGAACGCTGAGGCTGCCGCCGGCGCGCAGTCGCGCGCACGGACAGCGCCGAATCGTGACATATCCCCACCGTCCCATCCCGAGGCGCCAAGCGCGCGGGCCTCTACCCGCAACGAGCCGGTTCATCCATGCGATACAGCCGTGCGGGCGACAGCGGCTCTGGCGGCGGCCGCGTCGGCCGGATATGTCCGGCGAGCCCGCAGCAGCAGCAGACCGTTGATCATCAGCGGGGCGAGCCCGATGAGGAATGCGCGGTCCACGCCGCTTTGCGCGCGCTGCGGCCCGGACGGGCCCGAGCCCAGCGCATCCGAAAGCCAGCCGAACACGATGGGCGCCACGGCCTGCGCGCCCATCCGTAAGACCGTGCGCACGCTCTCGGCCCGCCCCCACAGACGCGGCGGCATGATGTCGAGGCGGGCCGCGTCCAGCGGCGGATTCGCGGCGGCCAGCGCCCCGGCCGCGCCCGCGAACAGCGGGAGGGCGAGCCACGTCTGGCGCGTGAGCAGACCCGGCAGGAACAGCGCGACGCTGGTCGCGTATGCGACACCTGGCACGGTCACACGCGCGGTGGGGTGGCCGGTGTGGCCGAGCCGGTCCGCCCACCGGCCGCCGAGGTTTACCCCGAGCAGCGCTGCCGCGCCGATCACCGGAACGAGTGCGGTCAGCTCTGCGCGCCCGACCTGATACCGGTCGCGCACCAGCTCGAAGGCGAAGGTGTGCAGCCCGGCGAAGAAGAAGTAGCCGATCGCGGAGGCGATGATCAACAGGACGTTCGTGCGTACCGACAGGACGTATTTCGTCGCACGCCACAGTGACCAACTCGCCGTCTCGTCCTGCGCGCACTGGTCGTCGGCCTGCCGCAGCTCGTTCGCGACGGCGCCGATCACGCCGGAGTCGGCCGAGTTCAGCGCCATCACGCAGGCGAGCAGCAGCACGGCGCGCCAGCGGTTCGGTCCGCCGAGCGCCTGGCGCAGCCTGCGCCCGATGCGGTCGAAGCCGCGTCCGCGGTGCGTTTTCACACCTGCCCCACTCGCCTGCCCTCGCTTTCCAGCCCAGGCGTACCAGGGCACGAATCGGCCGCCGCCCGGAGCGAACACACCGGACGGCGGCCTTCACAGCCTCACTTCGAAGCGCTGGCGATGATGTCCCGGTACTCGGCCGGCGTCACGCCGAGGACGAACTCAGGCCGTCCATGCGCGTCCACATCGCCTGGCACCGCGAAGATCCGGCGGTACCGGTTGCGGTCGAGCCACGTCTGCGCCAGCCCCGTTTGCAGGCTGGGCAGGCGCAGCTCGGCTAGGGGCACGCCGCCCTTGATCTCGTCGGCCGGACCGACGGCGATCAAGGAGACGGCGTAGCCGAGCGGACGCATCGGACGACTCAGCGCAGCGTCGTGCGGGACATCGTGCGGGCCGAGCCACGCACCGTGCCCTGAGCGATCGTCGCCAGGGCCATCAACACGACCAGGGCTCCGGCGATGATGTTGCTCGCCTCCGAGCCCGAGGTCGCCGGCCGGCCGGAGACGACCCAGGGGGCGATGATGGTCCACACGCCGATCAGCGCGCCGGCCCAGGCCATGCCGTGCGTGCGCTCGTAGGCCGCGCCGTAACCGAGCGAGAACACCGCGAGCGCGATGCCCAGGATCAGATCGTTGATCGCCAGGTTGCGGAACGCCGCGCTGAACCCGACGATCCACGGCGAGACCGCCAGGTACAGCGCGGCCAACAGGCTGAGGCACTCCACCGCCTGCGCCGCCGGCCGCGCCGCGGCCAGCTCGGAATCGGCGCGCAGCGCCATCAGATCGGGGTGCTCCTCGATACTCGGGTTCTGTGCCACCATCACAGCCACCTCCAAATACTGCTTGATCGTGAAAGCCGTGATCTCGACTGCCGCGTGCCCCCGCTTTCTCCACCGCTCGGGCCGAGCAAACCTTGCTTTGGGCAACTTTTCACGCTGGGTTCCGGCGCGACTACGCCCGACATCGCCCGTTCGAACGATCTATGGCTCCCGATGACGGCCTACTGGCGGCTGAAAAGCGCTGTTAACAGCGCCAAGCCACCGTTGCGCCGCACTACATTTGCATAGTGCAGTGATCCCCGGCGGCTCGTTAGCGTGAAGGGCATGACCGATTCTGAGCGCGCCGAGCAGCGTGCGGAGGCGATGCGCCGATTCCAGCTGCTCAAGTCGCTGAACGGCGACGATCCGCAGCGTGCCGAGTTGCGTTCCTCGTTAATTGAAGATCATTTATCGTATGCGCGGCACATCGCGCTGCGCTACGGCGGCCGCGGGGAGCTGTCCGAGGACTTCGTGCAGGTGGCGTACCTGGCGCTGGTCAAGGCGGTGGACAACTTCGACCCGGAGCGCGGCACCGGTTTCCTGGGCTACGCGACCCCGGTCATCCTCGGCGAGATCAAGAAGTACTTCCGCGACGCCACCTGGGACGTACACGTACCGCGCGCCATGCAGGAACTGACCCGCACCGTGCGCGCGTGCAACGAGCGGCTGACCCGGGAGCTGTCCAGATCCCCCACGGTCGCGGAGATCGCCGAGCAGATCGGGGTCACCGCGGAAATGGTCACCGAGGCGCTGGTCGCGATGGACAGCTACACCACCGCCTCGCTGGATCGTCCGCTGCGCGCCGAACCGGGCAGCCCGCGCCTCCTCGACCTGCTCGGCGGCGAGGACGCGCGGCTGGAGGCGGTTGTCGACCGCACCGCCCTCAAGCCCCTGATCGCGGCGCTGGACGAGCGCGACCGCAGCATCCTGGTGATGCATTTCTTCCAGGGCATGACCCAGCGCGAGATCGGGGCGCGGCTCGGCTATTCGCAAATGCACATCTCGCGGCTGCTCGCCTCGGTGCTCGGGCGGCTGCGCGCGGCGCTGTGTTGACGGGCGCGGTGTTGACCGGCGCGGTGTCGATCGGCGCAATCCGGAGATTAGGGAGCCCGTGCCGAAGACGAAGACCGCGCCGTGGCGTCGGAACTGATCGCCGTTCCCGCGGCGCTGCTCGCCGCTGGCTGCAATGCGATGGCCTCCGTGTTGCAGCGGCGCGCGGCGCGGCGCACCTCGACCGAACCGCGGCGCCGTCGCGCGTTGCTCGGCGAGTTGATCCGGCGCAGGGTGTGGCTGGCCGGGATCGGCTGCCTGATCGCCGCGTTCATCCTGCAGGCGGTCGGACTGTACCTCGGCGGCCTATCGCTCGTGCAGCCGCTGCTGACTGTGGAGCTGCCCTTCGCCCTGCTCATCGCGGCGCGTCTGTCCCGCAGCCCGCTCGGCCGGCAGGCCTGGCTCGCGATCGCCGCGCTCACCGGCGGGCTCGCGCTGCTGCTGATCGGGGCCGCGCCCACGCCGGGAAACACCTCTCCCAGCGCGGTGGCGTGGGCGGTCGCGGCGGTGTCCGTCGGCCTACTGATCGGCGGCCTGATCGCGGCCGCTCGGTGGAAGCGCGGCGCGGCGCGCGGGGCCTTGCTCGGCACCGCCTCGGGGATCGGTTTCGCGCTGACCGCGGCGCTGATGAAGGCGGCCACCGAGCGGGCCCAGAACGGGATCGCCGAGGTGTTCGCGTCGTGGCAGCTCTATGCGATGGCGGCCGCCGGGGTCGGCAGCCTGCTGCTGCTGCAGTACGCGTTGCAGAGCGCTGCGCTGGCCGTCACCCAGCCGGCCCTGACCATCAGCGACCCGGTGGCCAGTACCGCGCTCGGCGTCGCGATGTTCGGCGAGCGGATCCGGCTGGACGGGTGGATCGTGCTGGAGGTGGCCGGGATCGGCCTGATGCTGTGGGGCGCGATTCTGCTGGCGTCGAATCCCGTGTCATCGCCGCAGGCGGGTCGCAACCGGCTGTAGCCAAAGTGCCGCAGGACCGTTGCCGTGCTGAATGAATCCCCTGGACCTGGGCAATACGGTCCGGTCGCAGATCGCCGGAGGGAGTGCTGAATCCAGATGGCCGAGAAGGTTTCCGACTACATCCTGAGCCGCCTGCGCGAATGGGGCGTCGAGCATGTCTTCGCCTATGCGGGCGACGGCATCAACGGGATGCTCGCCGCGTGGGGCAGAGCCGACAACGACCCGATGTTCGTCCAGGCCCGCCACGAGGAGATGGCGGCCTTCCAGGCGGTCGGGTACGCGAAGTTCTCCGGCAAGGTCGGCGTGTGCGCCGCGACCTCGGGTCCCGGGGCGATCCACCTGCTCAACGGGTTGTACGACGCGAAGCTGGACCACGTCCCTGTCGTCGCGATCGTCGGCCAGACCAACCGCAGCGCCATGGGCGGCTCGTACCAGCAGGAAGTCGACCTGCTGAGCCTGTACAAGGACGTGGCGTCCGAGTACTGCGAGATGGTCACCGTTCCGCAGCAGCTGCCGAACGTGCTGGACCGCGCGCTGCGCATCGCCTATTCCAGGCACACCGTGACCGCGCTGATCATTCCGGCAGACGTGCAAGAGCTCGAATACGAGGCGCCGGAGCACGCGTTCAAGATGGTGCCCTCGAGCAAGGGCCTGAGCCGGTTCGCGCCGATCCCGGACGACGAGGACCTCCAGCGCGCGGCCGACATCCTCAACGCCGGCGAGAAGGTCGCGATCCTGGTCGGGCAGGGCGCGCGCGGCGCCAGGTCGCAGGTGGAACAGGTGGCCGACCTGCTCGGCGCGGGCGTGGCCAAGGCGCTGCTCGGCAAGGACTCGCTGTCCGACGAGCTGCCGTATGTCACCGGCTCCATCGGCCTGCTCGGCACGCGTCCGTCGTATGAGCTGATGCGGGACTGCGACACGCTGCTGGTGATCGGGTCGAGCTTCCCGTACACGCAGTTCCTGCCGAAGTTCGATCAGGCGCGCGCGGTTCAGATCGACATCGATCCGTCGATGATCGGCCTGCGTTACCCGTTCGAGGTGAACCTGGTCGGTGACGCGGAGCGCACGCTCACCCGGCTGATGCCGCTGCTGCGCCAGAAGGACAACCACAGCTGGCGTGACACCGTCGAGCAGAACGTCGCGCGGTGGTGGGAGGTCATGCAGCGGCGCGCCGCCGTGGACGCCGAGCCGATCAACCCCGAGTACGTGGTGCACGCCGTCGACCGGCTGCTGCCGCAGGACGCGATCTTGACCAGCGACTCGGGTTCCGCGGCGAACTGGTACGCGCGGCACATCCGCATCCGCGGCGAGATGCGCGGCTCGCTGTCCGGCACGCTGGCCACGATGGGCCCGGGCGTCCCCTACGCGATCGGCGCCAAGTTCGCGCACCCGGACCGGCCGGTGATCGCGCTGGTCGGCGACGGGGCGATGCAGATGAACGGCATGGCGGAGCTGATCACCGCGGCCAAGTACTGGGAGCAGTGGAGCGACCCGCGGATGATCGTCGCGGTGCTCAACAACCAGGACCTGAACCAGGTGACCTGGGAGATGCGGGCCATGGAGGGCGCGCCGCAGTTCGTGCCCTCGCAGTCGATCCCGGACGTGCACTACGCCGACTTCGCCAGGTCGATCGGACTTGCCGGGGTGCGGGTGGAGAAGCCGGACCAGGTCGAGGCGGCCTGGCAGCAGGCCCTCGCCTCGGACCGGCCGTTCGTCATCGACTTCCACACCGATCCGGCCGTGCCGCCGATCCCGCCGCACGCGACGCTCGATCAGATCGAGGCGGCCGCGACCGCGATCATCCACGGCGACCCGGACCGGGCCGGCATGGTCCGCCAGGGCGTGAAGGCGAAGATCCAGGAGTTCCTGCCCGGCGGCCGGGACCGCGAGGACCGGCCCGGGGCCGAGGAAGGCCAGTGACGAAGAGCGCGACGACGAGAGAATCCGTGGGCGGAGAGGCGGAGGGACGATGAGCCTGCTGGTTCATCCGAGGATTCGGCCGGGCAGGGCTGCCGCGTCGAAGAAGCCTGATCTGGCGGCCGACGCCGCCGAGGCGGTGACCGCGGTCAAGGCCGCGGCCAGCGCGATCAAGACGGTGGCCAAGACCGCAGCGGTGGCCGAGGGAAGCGAGGCGGCCGGTCTGGCCGGCCGCCTGCTGTGGAACGTGCGGCACGGCCGGTTCGAGCGCACGCTCTCGCTGCTGACCGCGGCGGGTTCGCTGATCACGGCGGCGGAGATCTACCTGGAGCACGACCGGGCCAGCTTCGGCAACAAGATGATGTGGTGGCCGGTGGCGCTGGGACCGGTCGGCGTGGCGGCGGGCATCGCCGGGTTCTACGACGCGAAGGCGGCGCGGACCGTGCTGCCGATCGCGTCCGGAATGATCGTCGCCAACGGCCTGCAGGGCACGTACTTGCACGTGCGCGGCATCGCGCAGAAGCCGGGCGGATGGTCGATGGCGCGCTACAACATCGAGCTCGGTCCGCCGCTGTTCGCCCCGCTGCTGGTGACGATGGTCGGCGGCATGGGCCTGGTGGCCTCGGTGCTGCGGCGGGAGCGATGAGCCGGGTATTGAAGCGCGAGTTGCGGGCCGCCGAGCGGGCGCGGGTGCCCGGCGGCGGCCGCAACGAGCGCTTCCCCGGCTTTGACGTGGTGCAAGAGGCGCACACCTGGGACGCGACCACCTCCGGCGTCGTGTTGGAACGGCTCGGTCTGCAACCGGATCTGCGGTTCTTCGATCCGGCCGAGGAGGCGGCCGCCGCGGCGCTCTTCGATCACCTGCTCGGGCAGTGGGAGGAACCGCGGGTGCCGGTGGTGCAGATGGTCGACGCGCGGCTGGCCGAGGGGCAGACCGACGGCTGGCGCTACGAGGACATGCCGGAGGACGGCGAGGCCTGGCACCGCTCGCTGGCCGGGCTGGACCAGGACGCGCGTGACGCGGCCGGTGACGAAGGGGTCTGTTTCGCGAATCTGAGCCGCGAGGAGCAGGCCGACATCATCCGCACCGTGCAGGGACTGGACAGCAAGCCGTGGCGCGGCATGCCGGCCGGGCATGTGTGGAGCCTGTGGACCCGGTATGCGTGTACTGCGTTCTACTCGCATCCATGGGCCTGGAACGAGATCGGCTTCGGCGGTCCGGCGTATCCGCGCGGCTACATGCGGATGGGCGTCGACATGCGCGAGCCGTGGGAAGTCCCCGACCGGCATCCGGAGGAAGATCCCGAGGGATCGACATCGTGAGCAATGGACCAGCGAAGAGCAATGGGCTGAGCACGACCGCGCAGGCGGTCAAGAGCGCCGTGCTGCGAGGCGGCGTGCGCTCGCGCAACGAGTCGGCGTGGCTGCTGCCCAACGACGGCACCCGCTTCGACCGCAAGCTGATCGAGAACATGCGGCGGCACGAGGACGGCGACGAGGTCGACCTGGTGATCGTCGGCTGCGGCGCGGGCGGCGCCACGCTGGCGCAGCGGATGGCCCGCGCCGGCTGGTCGGTGGTGGTGCTCGAGGCCGGGCCGTTCTGGGACCCGGACGCGCACTGGGTCAGCGACGAGGCCGGCTCGCACCACCTGTACTGGACCGAACCGCGGGTGATTTCGGGCTCTGATCCGGTGCCGCTGGGCTCGAACAACTCGGGCCGCGGCGTCGGCGGCTCGATGGTGCACTTCGCCGGGTACGCCCCGCGCCTGCACCCCTCCGACTTCCACACCCGTTCGCTGGACGGGGTCGGCTTCGACTGGCCGTTGAGCTATGACGAGGTGCGTCCCTACTACGAGCGGATCGAGCGAGAGCTGCCGGTCGCCGGCCAGCACTGGCCGTGGGGCGATCCGCATTCGTACCCTCATTCGCCGCATCCGGTCGGCGGCAACGGCGAGATCTTCCTGCGCGGCGCGGCGGCGCTCGGGATCCAGGCCAGGGTCGGCCCGGTGGCGATCTCCAACGGCCGCTTCGGCAACCGGCCGCACTGCATCTACCGCGGTTTCTGCCTGCAGGGCTGCAAGGTCAACGCCAAGGCCTCGCCGCTGATCACGCACGTGCCGGACGCGCTCGCGCACGGCGCCGAGATCCGCGCGGACGCGATGGTCAGCAGGATCGAGACCGACCGCGACGGAAGGTACGCCACCGGCGTGCGGTATTTCCTGCGCGGCCGCGAGCATTTCCAGGCCGCGCGGATGGTCGCAGTGGCCGGATACTCGCTGGAGACTCCGCGCCTGCTGCTCAACTCGGCGAACGCGCGGCACCCGGACGGGCTGTGCAACGAGCACGACCTGGTCGGCCGGTATCTGATGGTGCAGGGCGCGCCGCAGACCGCCGGGCGGTTCGCCGAGGAGGTGCGCATGTACAAGGCGCCGCCCCCGGAGGCGACCTGCGAGGAGTTCTACGAGACCGATCCGCTGAAGGACTACAAGCGCGGCTTCTCGATCCAGAACGTCTCGCCGTTGCCGATCACCTGGGCCGAGCACGTCTCGGCGCAGGGGCACTGGGGTGAGGATCTGCGTACGTACATGAGCGATTACGTGCACTGGGCCACGCTCGGCGCGCTGTGCGAATTCCTGCCGCTGCCGCAGAACCGGGTGACGCTGGCGGACCAGAAGGACCGCTACGGCCTGCCGGTGGTGAACATGTCGTACAGCATGTGCGACAACGACCACGCCTTGATGCAGGCGGCGCAGACCAAGATGGAGGAGATCCTGCACGCGGCCGGCGCCGCGGAGGTCATGACCATCAAGCGCTTCGCGCACCTGGTCGGCGGCGCGCGGATGGGCCGCACCGCCGAGGAGGGCGTGGTCGACGCGAGCCTGCGCAGCTTCGCGATCCCCAATCTGCTGATCACCGACGGAAGCGTGTTCCCCACTCAGGGTTCCGCGAACCCGGCGCTGACCATCATGGCGGTGGTCGACCGGGCGGCTCATCTGCTGGCCGAGGGAGCGCGCGGAGGCGTGCGCGCACCGCAGCGTGCGGCGACCTGACGGGGAACCGGAGGCCGGCCGGCGAGCGGCAAGTGCAACGCGGAAACCACGGCGGCGCGACGGAGACGGAGGATGGGAAAAGTGAGTCAGACTGTTGTCATCACCGGCGCCAGCGGCGGGATCGGCCGGGCCACGGCGCGCGAGTTCGCCAAGCGTGGCGCGCGCATCGGCCTGATCGCCCGCGGGCGCACCGGACTCGAGGCGGCGGCGCGCGAGGTCGAGCAGCTCGGCGGCAAGGCGCTGGTGCTGCCGGCCGACGTGGCCGACCACGATCAGGTGCAGGCCGCGGCCGACCGGGCCGAGGACGAGTTCGGCCCGATCGACGTGTGGGTGAACGTGGCGTTCACGTCGGTGTTCGCGCCCTTCACCGAGATCAAACCGGAGGAGTTCCGCCGGGTGACCGAGGTGACGTATCTGGGCTCTGTCAACGGCCTGCGCACCGCGCTGAGCAAGATGGAGCCGCGCGACCACGGCGTGATCGTGCAGGTCGGCTCGGCGCTCGGGGTGCGTTCGATTCCGCTGCAGTCCGCGTACTGCGGGGCGAAGCACGCGGTCAACGGCGTCGCGTCGTCGATCCGTACCGAGCTGATGCACAAGGGCAGCAACGTGAAGGTGACTGTGGTGCAGATGCCGGCGGTCAACACCCCGCAGTTCTCCTGGGTGCTCTCCCGGATGCCGAACCACCCGCAGCCGGTGCCGCCGATCTACCAGCCGGAGGTCGCCGCGCAGGCGGTGGTCTTCGCGGCCGATCACCCTCAGCGCAAGCAGTACTACGTGGGTCTGTCGACGGCGCTGACCATCACCGCGGAGAAGTTCTTCTCCGGGCTGCTGGACCGCTATCTCGCGAAGACCGGCTTCGATTCGCAGCAGACGCAGCAGAAGGCGGCCCCGGACCGGCCGGAGAACCTGTGGGAGCCCGCGGACGGCGAGCGCGGCCACGACTTCGGCGCGCACGGCGAGTTCGATCAGCGTTCGCACAACCGCGACCCGCAGGTCTGGGTCTCCCGGCACGCGCGGCTGGCGAGCGTCGGCGCGGCGGCCGGCGGCCTCGCGGCTGGTCTTGGCGTGCTCGGCGTGCTCACGAAGAACGCGAAGCAATAGCCTGATGAGCCTCACGCTCTTGCCGAAGCAGGCCGGCGGAACCTCCTTGACGGCGTTGCCGCTCATCCGGTTCGCCTACGGGGTCACGCTGCTCGTGGCGCCGGGTGCGCTGATCGAACTGACCTGTGCGCACCCGGCGGACCCCAAGGCGAGGCGGGTCGCCCGCATCCTCGGGGCGCGCCACTGCCTCCAGGCGGTCGTGGTCGGCATTGCCCGCGCGCCGATCGTGCACGAACTCGCCGCGGGGGTCGACTTCCTACACGCGCTGTCCATGGAGGGCATGGCGGTGTTCGACCATGAGAACCGCCGGGCGGAAATGGTGGACGGCTGCGTCGCTACCGCGTTCGCGACCGCTCAACTGCTGTCTCTCACATCTTCAGGCGGGTCCAGCGGCGCTCGGCGTCCTCCCACGACAGGTTATGGAACAGCTCGGCCCGCTTGACCGCTTCTTCCCAGGTGAAGGTCTTTGCCGAGCGCAGGAAGTTCTGTCCGTCCCAGGTGGACATCTCGAGAAAGAACTTCGTGAACTTGTCGCCCTGTGACGTCGGCGGGTTGCTCGTCGCCGCGATGGTGAGCTTCACGAGCCGGTCGAGCTTGAACCGGCTGAGGATGATCGCCGGGTGACCGGCCTGGGGACAGAGCAGTTCGTCCCCGGTCGGCTCGGTGTCGGTGTCGGAGAACTTCGACCAGGTGTCGGCGTGGTCGCACTCCATCCCGTACCACGTGGCCATCAGCGCTCACCCTCCATCGCGGTCAGGGACAGTTGTTCGGGTGCGCTTGGTAGTACAGGTGCGAGTTCTCAATGCCGTTGCCCTCGTTCCACGCGTTCACGTGCGGACCGACCGTGTTCCCACCGCCGAAGTTGTGGCCCCACTGATCGTCGCGCCAGCCGGCGGTGCCGTGGTTGTCGATCGGGTCGGCGGGGTCGGAGTTGTTCCGCCCCATGATCATATTCGGGTTCGTGCCGCGCGGCGCGCCGCGATAGTCGCTCGCCCGGAAGGTGCTCGGGTTCGAGCTCAGGTCGCCGGCGATCTCGGAGGCGGCGGCCCGCGCGGACCTGCGGTTCGGGAACATGAAGTTGCCGCGGCCGTGCGGGCTGTCCGGCAGTTCGATGCCGCCGTGACGTGCCGCGGCCTGGCGCAGGATGTTGCGGCCCGCGTCGGTGATGTGGTCCGCCAGGCCGAGCGCGTCCATGCCGATCAGCGGATTTTCGGTGTACGCGTGGTGGTTGAGCGCGGGGCTCAGGCCGAGCACGTCGGGGCCGGTGTAGCGGCCGGTCGCCGGGTCGTAGCAGCGAAAGTAGTTGTAGTCCAGGCCGGTCTCGGCGTCGTGGTACTGGCCGGGGAAGCGCAGTGGGCAGTCGATCGTCGCCTCATCGGAGGTGCTCACGGCGGCTGCCTGCGCCGGAAGGGCATTGCCCCACAGGCTTGCGCCGCGCCGCCATGCGATGCGCCCGTCCGCAGTGACCAGCTCTGTGGGCGTCCCGACCAGGTCGGTGACGATCGCGTGGAACTGCCGATCCACGATCTCCTGCGGCGCCTGGGCGTAGAAGCCGCGCCGGTCCTGGCTGACCGGGGTCCAGCTGCCGGGCTCGTAGTCCCAGCTGGTCACCGCCACCTGCGGGGCGTCCGCGCGGTAGTGGTCCTGTTCGGCGAGCACGACGCCGTCCCAGGAGAACCGGTACTCCTCGACCGGCGCGCCGTCCACGCCGAGCCGCTGCTTGCTCACGCGGCGGCCGAGCGGGTCGTAGCCGTAGCGCCAGGTGTCGCCCTCGGGCGTAACCGTTCGGACGAGGCGGTCGTGCGCGTCGTACTCGAAGGTCCATTCCTTGCGGCCGCCGGACAGCGTTCGTCGCAGTGTCCTGACCACGCGGCCCTGGCCGTCGTACTCGTACGTCGTGCGCCCCGCTGAGCTCAGCAGCGTCCCGGCCACCTCGCGGTCGCCGGCGGTCGGCGCGTCGGGCATGCGTGAGTCGGAGGCGTGGGTGAGGTTGCCCGCGTGGTCGTACGCGTAGGTCTCCGTCCAGTTCTCAGCGGTCACCGCAGTGACTCGTCCGAGCGCGTCGAGCGTGAAGCCGCGACCGCCGAGAACGCTGTCCGTCGCGGCGGTCGGCGCACCGTCCGGGCGGTAGGTCCAGCCGCGTTCGTGCAGGACGCGGGACGTGCGGGCGTCCACCGGCCCCTCGACGCCGACGAGGCGGCGCGTCGTGAGCCGGCCGAGCCCGTCCCATTCGCTGGTCAGCGCGACGTCCGCCCCGATCCAGCGATGCGACTCGCGGCCGGCGGCGTCGTGGCCGAAGGTGAGCCAGGCGGCCTCGGCGTTCAACGAGACGGGCCGCCCGGCCGCGTCCCACTCCCAGGCCGTGGCGCGGCCCGACGGGGTCGCCAGGGTGAGGCGGCGGCCGAGCGCGTCGTAGGTCGAAGTCAGCGTGCGTCCGGCGAAGCTCTCCGCGGTGATCCGGCCCAGCTGGTCCCGCGTGTAGACGAGTTCGCCCTCGGCGTTGCGGGCGCGGGTGAGTTCTCCCGCCGGGTCGTATTCGTAGACTGTCACATCGCCGGAATCCGTGCGGCGCTCGAGGATTCGGCCGAGCTGGTCGCGGACCATGTCAATGCTCTGTCCGGCGCCGTTGACACGGCGCACCACGTCGCCCGCCGCGTCGTGTTCGTAGCGCAGCTCGCGGCCGTTGAAGTCGGTCTCGCCGATCAGTCGCCCGGCGGCGTCGTAGGTGTACGTCCACGTGGCGTTCTGCGGGTTGGTGACCGTCAGCAGCCGCAGTTCGGTGTCGTGGGCGAAGGTGTAGCGCGCTCCGTCCGGGTTCGTGCGGGCGGTGATCTTCTGGAAGGGGCCGCGTTCGAACACGGTCACGCCGCCGGCCGGATCGGTGTGCTTGAGCAGCGCGCCGTTCTCGTTGTACTCCCAACTCGCGGTGGCGCCGTCGGGCAGCGTGCGGGAGACCAGCAGGTCCTCGTCGTTCCACACCGAGGTGGTCGCCGCGCCGAGCGGGTCGGTCGCGGTGACGATCCGGCCGCGCGCGTCGCGGCAGACCCGCCAGGCGGAGCCGAGCGGATCGGTGTGTGACAGTGGCAGGCCGGCCGCGTCGGTCTCGATGGCGTTCTCGTGCCCGAGCGCGTCGATGAACCCTGTCACACGGCCGCGTTCCGCGTAGCTGTAGCGCGTGGTGGCGCCGAGCGGATCGGTCAGCGCGACCAGGTTGCCGCCCTCGTCATACGAGTACTGCCACACCGCGCCGTCCGGGCCGACGATGCGCACCGGCTCGTCGTGCTCGTCGTATTCGACTGTTGCGACGGTCCCGTCCGGGCGTTCGGTGCGGACCGTGTTGCCGCGCTCGTCGAGCGTGAACCGGGTCGTCGCGCCGAGCGGGTCGGTGACCGCGACGACCTGGCCGTGCCGGTCGTATTCGGTCAACGTCGCGCCGCCGACCTGGTCCACGACCCGCACGACGTTGCCGCGCGCGTCGTAGTGGTGTTCGGTGCGGTGGCCGAGGCTGTCGGTGTAGGTCGTGACGCGGTTCGCGGGGTCGTATTCGAAGCCGCCGGACAGGAATCCGCCATCGCCCTCAGTGCGCTCGACGCGGCCGGTCGCGTCATAGATGTACCGGAACTGATAACCGGAGCGGTCCGTCCAGGCCGTGATGCGGTCCTCGGCGTCCCAGTCGTAGCAGAACGGCAGGCCGCTGGAGTCGGTCACCGCGATCAGCCGGCCGCGCGGGTCGTACTGGTAGCCGAGAATCCGTGTGCCCTGACCGCCGTCGGTCCCGTCGAGCAGCCGCAGCGCCTCGACGCGGAAGCCGGCCTGCGTGTAGGCGGTGTCCACGGCCACGCGATAGCCCCCGGCGTGCCGGACCTCGACCGGCAGGCCGCCGTCGCGCCGGATGGTGATCCAGTTGCCGGCCCGGTCCCGGATCGAGGTCAGGGGGCGTATTCGCGCGTCGCGGTCCTCCGGCGGAGCGAATTCGTAGGTGCAGCGGCGATCGCGGTCCAGAACCCGGATCACGTCGGCGTCGCGGTCCCAGCTCAGCTCGGAGCGCGGGCCGGTGGCGGACCTGACGCGCTCGCCGGACCGCGCGGGCACCGGGAAACTCAGCATCCTGGCGTCGTCGTCGGCGAACACGATCTCGTCCGCGTCTGTCTGCACCCTGATGTCGAGCGTAGAGGAGAAGCCGGCGCCGAACAGGCCGCTGTGCCGGTATCCGGAGGCGTAGGCGCGGCGCAGCACCAGCGGCAGGACCGCCGGCAGCTGCACGTCGATCCGCGCGGTGACCATCTGCCCGCCGACGACGTCGACCGGCTCGCCGGCCTTTCCGCAGCCGCCGACCCCCTTCCCGCCGACCGCGTCGCCCTCGCCGGCTCCGGTGAGCCCGCGTTCGGCGTCTGATCCGACGGAGCTCGCGGCCTTGCTCTCCAGGCTGCCGGCCTCCTTCTCGACCGCCCCGGTGGCGTCCTTCTCCAGGAACCTGGCGGCTTGCTGGGCGTCGTTCTCCAGGTGCGCGGTCATGTTCTTGCGCATGCCGGCCTCGACGTCCTGCGCGGCCTGCTTCCACATGGCCGGGAACTTGCGGCCCAGCGACTGGCCGATCTCCTCGGCCCCGTCCTCGACGGCCTTGACGATCTGATTGCCCACGGTGTTCCGTCCCCGCCTCGGTCCTCGTTCGGTGGTTCGCTCGGTGCTCGGTGCTCGGTGCTCGGTCCGGTCCCGGTGCCGCCGCGCCGGATCAGCGCTCGAAGTTCAGCGAGGAGATGTTCGAGGTCAACGTCTGAGCGTGGCTGACCATCGTCTCCCCGTGCGCCTGCATCTGCAGCAGGTGCGGCTCAAGCGCGGACTGGTCGACCTTGAAGGACTCGCCGACCGCTCCCCCGCCGGAGACCCCGAGGGCGCCCTCGACGGCCTGGAACACGAAGCCGCTCAGCGCCTTCTCGATCACCCCGGTCAGCGGCTTGATCGCGGCCTCCAGCACCTCGCCGATGATGTACTGGACGAGCTGCTGCTCGAGGAACTCGCACAGCTTCTCCGCACCCTCCTCGATCGCCGCCAGCGCCGCCTCGGCCAGCCCGAAGGTGGCCACGGCGGCGGCCTGGTCGGCGACGAACGCGGCGGCCATCGCGATCAGCTCGGCGATCGCGGCGACCTTCTGCGCGACGATGAAGTCCGCCCCGGCCTCCAGCGCGGTCGCGACCACCTCGCAGGCGTCGTGCAGCTCGGTCATGTGGGAGTTGGACTTGTCGGCCCACTTCTGCACCAGGGCGTCGTAGGAGGCGCCCTGGTACCCCTCGCTCATTCGGCCGATCGTGTCGGTGGCCTGCTGGTGCGTGTCCGCGACGTTCTGGGAGAACTCGCGCACGTGCTGCGCCATCGCGCGCACCGCGTCCTCGTTGACCATCGGGAAGTTGATGCCGATGAACTGGAGGAACTGTTCGACCTCGGTGGGCAGTTCGATGGCCATCGCCCGCGTCCCCGCCTTCGCCTGTCCGGTGGCACCGGCGCGCCCGGTACCCGTTCGATCCGTGGCAGGCTACCGGAACCGAGGGTGCTGCGATGCGCGGGCGGCCGCTCAGCGCAGCGTGAGGCGGATCACGACGCAGCCCTTCGCCCAGGCCTGGTGCAGGTCGGCCTGGTTCGGCTCGCCGTCGGAGGCGAAGCCGATGCCGGCGAACCTGGCGTTGGCGTGGTTGTCGCGGGCGATGACCCCGTAGAGCTCCACGACGTTCTGCTCGTCGTCGAGGAGCTCCCAGTCGGCGAGGCGCTGGCGTCCGCGCACCCGCACGGTCGTCGGCTCGCCGGGCCGCAGGTTCTTCAGCCACGGCCACCTGCGGGTGCCGATAAGGAGCGTGCCTTCGTGTCTGGTGTAGGCGACCGGAATGACATATGTCCTGCCGGTCTTTCGACCGACGACGGTGAACGTCAGTAGTCTGCTGCCGACGAGCCGGGAGAGCACCGGAACGCGCAGCAGGCCCTTGATGAAGCCGTTGAGCGCGCCCTGGTAGGAGGAGACCGGCTGCGGTCCGCTGGTGGTCGGCTTGCCGTACGCGGCGGCCGGCGTCGATTCGGATGACATCTTCCTGCTCCTTGCCGGATGGCGATTTACTGAGTAATTCATCAGTAACGGTTACGCTAGTCCCGGCGGGCGAGATCGTGCAATGCTTCGGCATTGATCCACAGCGATTTCCCAGCCGCGACCGGCGCACCCCGAGGAGGTCCGATGCCTGAACGTCGCGTCGGGCGGGTGGGCCGCCCGGCCACCGGTGTGCGCGAGGCGCTGCTCGAAG
>NZ_DASRGV010000219.1:0-22576 GCF_035650855.1 Actinocrinis sp.
GGAGGGGAGTTGGGTGAGCGGGCGGGGTGAGGATCGTCACAGGGGGCCCGGGCGGATCGGCGGCAACCGGGCACTGGCGGAAGGACGCCCCGCTGGGGATACTCATCGGTAACAAGCGCCCAGCGGACCGGACGCGGGCGACTTCCAACACCCCCGAGGAGTGCGCAATGGGGCGCGAGATCACCACAGTCGGCGTCGTCGGGCTCGGCACGATGGGTGCCGGCATAGCCGAGGTGATGGCCCGCAACGGCCTGCGCGTGCATGCGGTCGAGATCGACGACGCAGCGCTGAACCGCGGCCGGGCGCACGTCGCGCACTCGACCCGCCGCGCGGTCTCCCGCGGGAAGCTGACCGCCGACGAGGCCGCCGCGCTGCTCGACCGGATCGAGTACACCGTCGAGCTGGCGCCGCTCGCCTCCGCCGACCTGGTGATCGAGGCGATTCCGGAGCGGCTGGAACTCAAGCGGGAGCTGTTCCGCAAGCTGGATGGGATCTGCTCGGCGGAGACGATCTTCGCGACGAACACGTCGTCGCTCTCGGTGACCGAGATCTCGGTGGCGACGTCACGGCCGTCACGCGTGGTCGGGCTGCACTTCTTCAACCCTGCGCCCGTGATGAAGCTGGTCGAGGTGGTGCGCACCGTGGTCACCGACCCGGGCGTGCTCGCGGACGTGGAGGACTTGGCGCGGCAGCTGGGCAAGGCCCCGGTGACCATAGGCGACAAGGCCGGGTTCATCGCCAACGCGCTGCTGTTCGGCTATCTCAACCACGCCGCCTCGATGTACGAGGCCAAGTACGCCACGCGCGAGGACATCGACGCCGCGATGCGGCTCGGCTGCGGCCTTCCGATGGGTCCGCTGGCGCTGCTTGACCTGATCGGGCTGGACACCGCGTACGAAATCCTCGACACGATGTACAAGCAGTCGCGCATCCGGCTGCACGCCCCCGCGCCGATCTTCAAGCAGATGAAGACGGCAGGGCTGCTCGGCCGCAAGTCCGGGCGCGGCTTCTACACGTACGAGCAGGCCGACGTGCCGACCGTGGTGCCGGACGCGCTCACGCCGGACCCTGCGGCGGCCACCGAAGGCGCGCGGTCGGTCTCGCGGGTCGCGGTTGTCGGCTCGGGGACGATGGCGAACGGCATCGCAGAGGTCTTCGTCAAGGCCGGATACGCGACGGTGCAGATCGCGCGCAGTGAGGAGAAGGCGGCGGCGTCGCGTGCGGCGATCGAGAAGTCGCTCGGGCGTGCGGTGGAGAAGGGCAAGCTGAGCGGGGAGGAGCGGGACGCGGCGCTGGGGCGGCTGACGTCGAGTGGGGCGGTGGGCGACGCGGGGGATTGCGACCTGGTCGTGGAAGCGGTGGTCGAGGACCTGGGCGTGAAGGTGGCCCTGTTCAAGGAACTCGACGCCGTCTGCAAGCCCGGCGCGGTGCTGGCGACGACGACGTCGAGCCTGCCGGTGATCGAGTGCGCGATGGGGACCGGCCGGCCCCGCGACGTGGTCGGCATCCACTTCTTCAACCCGGCCCCGGTGATGAAGCTGGTCGAGGTGGTGCACACGGTGGCGACCGCCGAGGACGTGCTGGCGACGGCGCACGAGGTGTGCGCGCGGCTCGGCAAGCATGCGGTGGACTGTGGCGACAGGGCGGGCTTCATCGTTAACGCATTGCTTTTCCCGTATCTGAATGACGCGGTGAAGATGCTTGAGGCGCACTACGCGACGGCCGACGGCATCGACACGGCGATGAAGCTGGGCTGCGGCTACCCGATGGGGCCGTTCGAGCTCCTGGACGTGGTGGGTCTGGATGTCGCGCTGGCGATCGAGCGGGCACTGTACCTGGAGTTCCGCGAGCCGGGCTTCGCGCCGGCGCCGTTGCTCGAGCACCTGGTGACCGCGGGGTACCTCGGGCGTAAGACGAAGAAGGGGTTCAGGGATTACGGGGCCTGATGGCGCGCCGAGGCAAGGGTTGCGGGCGTGTGGCGCCGGTGCGGTGAGTTGGTCACGATTGGATAACCTAGGGCGGTGAGCCCGAGGAAGAACGACGCGCGTGCCGGTGGGCGCGGTCGTTCGTCAGGGCGCGGCCAGTCCGCTGATCGGGAGCCCCGGGACATCGAGAAGGCGTTCGGCTTTCAGCGAGTCGAGTCGGCGCGCGACGGCGAGTGGATCGTGCGCTCGGTGGCCGGCGCGAGCACGACGAAGACGTACCGGTGCCCCGGCTGCGATCAGGAGATCCGGCCGGGCGTACCGCACCTGGTCGCGTGGCCGGCCGATACCGAACAGGCGGCTTGGCACGGCGGCGGTGGACTCGACGACCGGCGGCACTGGCACACGCCCTGTTGGAACGCGCGCCTGCGCCGCCGGTAGCGAGTTGCCCAAGCGGGCTTCCAGCGGTGGTGCTGGCCTGACGGAACGTCAGGCGTCGCGCTTGACGAGCAGCCAGGCGGCGATCGCGAGCAGCACGGCCGTCCAGAGCCCGAAGACGCCGAAGCCCTGCCAGGCGCTCAGGATCTGATCCTTGGGATAGATCTGCATGATCTGCTGGCCCGCGTTGGTCGGCAGGTACGCCGAGACGTGCTTGCCGATGTTGCCCGGCAGCAACTGCGCGAGCGGCACGATGACCAACACCAGCGCGATGACTGTAGTGATAGCGCCAGCGGTGTGCCTGATCAGCTGGCCGATCGCGAGGGCGAAAAGGCCCAGCACGCCGAGGTACAGGCCCTCGCCGATGACCGCGCGCGTCACATGCGGATCGCTGAGCGACGTGTGCACCTTAGAGGCCAAGATCGACTTGCCGATGCCATAACTGGCGAAGCTCAACACCTCGCCGATGATCAGCACCGGGATCGTGAACACGATGCACTTGGCCGCGAGCATGCGCAGCCGGTGCGGCGCGGCAAGCAGCGTCGAGCGGATCATGCCGGTGGTGTACTCGGAGGACGCCACCAGAACGCCGAGCACACAGACCGCCAGCTGTCCGAGGAGCAGGCCGCTGCCGAGGATTTGCGGCACCGGGTCGAGGCGGGTCTGAGCCTGGTCGGCCGTGGTCATCTGGGACCAGGACTGCACGCGAAGGAAAATGATGAGCGCGGTGAATCCGATCACCGCGATGATGAGTGCTGCGAACGACCAAGCCGTCGAGCGCACGGTGCGCAGCTTGGTCCATTCGGCGGTCAGCAGCCTGCCGAAGTTCGCGTGCCCGTCGTTGGTGCCGGCGGTGCGCGGAATCGCATCGGTGACCATCACGCACCTCCGCCCTGCGCCGCGCCCGACGCGGGACCTGTCGGGATACCTGCCGGACCGTGGAACTGGACATCTTCCCTGGTCAGCCCCATGAACGCCTCCTCCAGCGAACCGCGCTGCGGAGAGAGCTCGTGCAGCACGACCCCGTTCGCCGCGGCCAGCTCGCCGATCGCCGCCGCCTCGGTCTTGTTGACCAGCAGCGCCCCGTCCTGCTGCGAGGTCACGGTCGCGCCGAGCCCGTTCAGCGCCTCGCGCAGCTTCTCGGTCTGCGGCGTGCGCACCAGCACCACGTTCTCGGCGTAGCGGGCGATGAACTCGTCCATCGCCGTGTCCGCGATCAGCCTGCCGCGGCCGATCACGACGACATGGTCCGCGGTGACCGCCATCTCGTTCATCAGGTGCGAGGAGACGAAGACGGTGCGGCCCTCGGCGGCCAGCTGCTTCATCAGGTTTCTGATCCAGACGATGCCCTCCGGGTCGAGCCCGTTGACCGGCTCGTCCAGGATCAGCAGGCGCGGATTGCCGAGCAGCGCGGCCGCGATGCCGAGGCGCTGGCCCATGCCCAGCGAGAAGCCCTTGGTGCGCTTCTTGGCCACCGCGGAGAGCCCGACCAGGTCGAGCACCTCGTTGATCCGCGACTTGGGCACGCCCTGTGTTTGCGCGAGATAGAGCAGATGGTTGAACGCGGTGCGCCCCGGGTGCACCGCCTTCGCCTCAAGCAGCGCTCCGACGTACCGCAGCGGGTCCGGCAGGCTGCGATACGGCATGCCGTCGATCAGCGCGGTCCCCGAGGTCGGCCGGTCGAGGCCGAGGATGAGGCGCATCGTGGTGGACTTGCCAGCCCCGTTCGGGCCGAGGAAGCCGGTGATGCGACCCGGCTCGACGGTGAAGCTCAAGTGGTCTACGGCGGTGGTTTCCCCGTACCGCTTCACCAGATCTTTGACTTCGATCATCAGTACCCCCAATCGCGAGTCATCCTTGCACGGTTCGCCAGTCTGTACAGCTCAGAACGCGGGTCGTTGCGGCTCGGGCCGGTGTGATCGATCAACCACCGCGTCCTCGCGCAAACTACGGCAACGGCCGATGCGCGGCGTGGGGCGCTGCGCATCGGCCGTCCGGATTCGCCTGCTCGGCGTAGCGAATCAGGCGTCGCGGGTGCGGAAGACGTATCCGCCGAGGGCGACCGCCACGATGCCGTAGATCAGGAACACCCCGAAGCCGGTCCAGGCGCCCAGGTCGGTGCCGGGCACGTGCTGGGTCGACCAGACCTGGCCGCCCGAGTTGAACGGCAGCCACTTGTCCAGGTGGTTCTGCCAGCTCTGCGGCAGGAAGTTGACCAGGATGGTCAGCACGAACAGCAGGCCGACCCCGCTGGTGATCGCGCCCGCGGTGTGCCGCAGGATCGCGCCGAGCCCGAAGGCGAGGATCGCCGAACCGGCCAGGTACAGGCCGCCGCCGACGACCGCCTGCATCGCGTGCGGGCTGCTCAGCGTCAGGTCGACGCCCTTGGCGCGCCAGAACGAGGAGTCGATCAGGAACGAGACGAACGAGATGACCTCGCCGACCACGAACGCCACCGCCGAGACGACCAGCAGCTTCGACCAGAACACCGAGGCCCGGCGCGGCTGGGCGGTCAGCGAGGTGCGGATCATCCCGGTGGAGTACTCCGAGGTGATCGCCATGGCGCCGAAGACCACCATGATCAGCTGGCCGAGGATGATGCCGAAGAGGGAGCGCTGGGTCAGGTCCTCGTGGGCCAGCTGCGCCGCGGTCGCGTCGCCGTGGTTGGCCCGGCCCCAGTTGCCGAGCACGCTGATGCCGATGGTGACCACGGTCGCCGAGCCCAGCGTCCACATGGTGGAGCGCACCGACCGGATCTTGGTCCACTCCGAGCGCAGCGCCCCGCCGAAGCCGGCCCGGCCGGAGGCGGGCGGCAGCGCGGTCAGCCCGCCGAGGGCGGAGGTGTTGGTCGTCATCTCAGCGGCCTCCCTGCTGCATCGCGCCGGACACGACGTCGGCGGCGACTCCCGCCGCGTCGGCGACCGCGCCGCGCGCCGGCTGGCCGGGCACCGCGGCGTGGTACTCCACGCTGTCCTTGGTCAGCTCCATGAACGCCTGCTCCAGGGACGCCTGGATCGGCGAGAGCTCGTGCACCCGGATCTGGTTGTCGAAGGCCAGGTCGCCGATCTCGGTCATGCCCAGCTTGGTGATCCGAAGCGCGTCCGCGCCGTCGGGGGCGGCCGCGCCGCCCTTCGCCGTGACCAGCGCGGCGAGCCGCTGCGACTCGGGGGTGCGCACCCGGATGGTCAGCTCCGAGTTGGCGTCGATGAACTCCTGCACCGTGCAGTCCGCGACGAGCCGGCCGCGGCCGATCACGATCAGGTGCTCGGCGGTGTTCTCCATCTCGCTCATCAGGTGCGAGGAGACGAACACGGTACGGCCCTCGGCGGCCAGCATCTTCATCAGGTTCCTGATCCAGAGGATGCCCTCCGGGTCGAGGCCGTTGACCGGCTCGTCGAACATCAGCACCTTGGGGTCGCCGAGCAGCGCCGCGGCGATGCCGAGCCGCTGGCCCATGCCGAGCGAGAAGCCGCGCGAGCGCTTCTTGGCCACCTCGCTCAGGCCCACCAGCTCCAGCGCCTGGCCGACCCGGGCCTTGGGCAGGTTGTTGGTCTGCGCAAGGCACAGCAGGTGGTTGTACGCGCTGCGGCCCCCGTGAATCGCCTTGGCGTCCAGCAGCGCCCCGACCTCACGCATCGGATAGGCGACCTTGGAGAAGGGCCTGCCGTCGATCGTCACCGTGCCGGAGGTGGGCGCGTCGAGGCCGAGGATCAGCCGCATCGTGGTGGACTTGCCCGCGCCGTTCGGGCCCAGGAAGCCGGTCACCTGGCCCGGCTTGACGGTGAACGTGAGATTGTCCACCGCCAGCCGCTCGCCATACCGCTTCGTGAGGCCGTTCGCCTCGATCATCGTAAGAAATCCCTCGTGTCGGACGTGGATAGTGGTCTTCTTTGAGACTCGCCACAACGTACCGGGGGCGGGTGCGGCGTCTCGTCCACCTGTGGGACGGTCTTTGGCACGTCACGCGGTACACCTGTGGGTGGACCCAACCCTTAGGGTGGACACCGAGATGGCTACTGAAATCACCGCCCACGTGATCCTGCCCGCGCGCCGCGAGCCGATCGAGCTGAAGACCGCCGACGGCCTCACCCTGGTCGGCGAGCTGGCGCTCCCGCTCGATCGCGAGCCGGTCGCGACGCTGGTCACCTTCCATCCGCTACCTACCGCGGCCGGGATGATGGACAGTCACGTGCTGCGCAAGGCGGCATGGCGGCTGCCGGCGCTGGCCGACATCGTGGTCCTGCGGTTCAACACGCGCGGTACCGCTTCGGCGCGCGGCCGCAGCGAGGGCGAGTTCGGTGAGGGCGTTTCCGAGCGGTTCGATGTGGCCGCCGCTTTCGAGTTCGCCGAGGGACTGAACGAGGGCGGCCACGAGCTGCCGAACCTCTGGGCGCTCGGCTGGTCCTTCGGCAGTGAGCTGGTACTCAAATACGCCTGCGAGCCGGACGTGCTCGGCGCGATCCTGCTCTCTCCGCCGCTGCACCGCGCGCAGCCCGAGGACCTGAAGGTCTGGGCCGAGTCCGGCAAGCCGGTCACCGTCCTGGTCCCCGAGTTCGACGACTACCTGCGGCCCGCCGAGGCCCGCGAGCGCTTCGCCCTCATCCCGCAGGCTGACGTGATCGGCGTCGACGGCGCCAAGCATCTGTGGGTCGGCGAGAAGTACGTGCGCATCGTGCTCGACGAGATCGTGCGGCGGGTTCACCCGGCTGCCGCGCCGCTGCCGGTGCAGTGGGACGGTCCGTTCGAGAAGTACGCCGCGCCGATCGGGACGCACCACGCCTAGGCGTGCGCGGCGGCCGCAGCGGGCCACCTGAGTAAGGGCATTGCCGCGATCGGGCTTTCGTAACCACCTGAAACTTGCACCCGCGCCGACGGGCCCGTTCGACGCTTCATCGACGGCCGGCCGGCTTCCGCGGCCACGGCGTGCCTGTGTAATTTTCGCGCTCCCGGAGGCCGTGAGCCGCGCCGTCGCGCGCCCGCCCGGCCGAAGTGTTGACGCGTGGCGCGCCGTCCGTACCTTCCGATCACGAAGAGGCGCGGCCAACCGACCCGGGCGCGTCCGAACGCCGCTGCCGCCCAGCGGCCCACGACCCTACGGAAAGGCCCCACCTGATGTTGGTCAGATCATTGCGACGGCTGCGCCTCGCGCTGGCGGCCGCGCTCGGCCTCGCGCTGCTGACGGCGCCGGTCACCGCGGCGCGCCCGGCGCACGCGGCCACCACAGTCGGATCAGGGTACTGGCACACCAGCGGCCGGCAGATCCTGGACTCGGCGAACCAGCCGGTGCGCATCGCGGGGATCAACTGGTTCGGCTTCGAGACCTCGAACTACGTCGCGCACGGCCTGTGGAGCCGCGACTACAAGAGCATGATCGACCAGATGAAGTCGCTCGGCTACAACACCATCCGGCTGCCCTACAGCGACGACATCTTCAAGGGCACCCAGCCGCAGAGCATCAACTACTCCGGCGGCATGAACGCCGACCTGGTCGGGCTCGACTCGCTCGGCGTCATGGACAAGATCATCAACTACGCGGGCGCGGTCGGCCTCAAGGTCATCCTGGACCGGCACCGTCCCGACGCCAGCGGCCAGACGGCGCTCTGGTACACCAGCAGCGTGCCCGAGTCGACCTGGATCGCCGACCTGAAGGCGCTGGCCCAGCGGTACCTGAACAACACCGCGGTCATCGGCATCGACCTGCACAACGAGCCGCACGACCCGGCCTGCTGGGGCTGCGGCGACACCACGATCGACTGGCGGCTGGCGGCCGAGCGCGGCGGCAACGCGGTGCTCTCCGTGAACCCGAACCTGCTGATCTTCGTCGAGGGCATCCAGACCTTCAACGGCAGCAGCTACTGGTGGGGCGGCAACCTGCAGGGCGCGGGCCAGTACCCGGTGCAGCTGAACGTCGCCAACCGGGTCGTGTACTCCGCGCACGACTACGCCACCAGCGTCGCGCAGCAGTCCTGGTTCACCGACCCGAGCTTCCCGTCGAACATGGCCGGAATCTGGGACCAGAACTGGGGCTACCTGTTCAAGCAGAACATCGCCCCGGTGTGGGTCGGTGAGTTCGGTACCACCCTCGCCTCCACCATCGACCAGACCTGGCTCAAGACCCTGGTGACCTACCTGCGGCCGACCAGCCAGTACGGAGCGGACAGCTTCCAGTGGACGTTCTGGTGCTGGAACCCGGATTCGGGTGACACCGGCGGCATCCTCAACGACGACTGGACCACGGTCAACACGACCAAGGACGCCTACCTCGCGAGCATCAAGGCGCCCGGCTTCGGCGGCGGTAGCAGCTCCGGTGGCGACTACACGCCGCCCTCCACGCCGACCGGCCTTCAGGTGACGGGCGTTACCGCATCTAGCGTGTCGCTGTCGTGGTCTGCGTCTACGGACAACGTGGCGGTGACCGGATACAACATCTACCGCGGTACGACGCTCGTCGGAACGTCGAGCGGCACGACGTATACAGATTCCGGACTGACCTCGGGAACCGCGTACACCTACTCGGTCGCTGCGTATGACGCAGCTGGCAACGTCTCCACGAAATCGACTGCGGTGAGCGCGACGACATCGAGTGCGTCGTCAGGCGGCAACTGTCTCGCCAGTATGCACATCGACACCAGCTGGACCGGTGGCTTCAACGCGACGGTGACCGTGACGAATACGAGCACGAGCACCGCGACCAAGACGTGGAAGGTCACCTGGACCTGGCCCGGCGGCCAAACGGTCAACAGCATGTGGAACGCGGTCAGCACCGCTTCCGGCACCTCGGAGACCGCGACCAACGAGCCCTACAACGGCGCGATCGCGGCCTCCGGCTCGACCAGCTTCGGCTTCCAGGCCAGCGGCGGCACCGCAAACCCGGTGCTCACCTGCACCGCGACCTGACCGGGAAGCAGATAAAAGCTGACAGCTGATCAGCTGTAGCCGAGAAATCCAGCGGCGGGATTGACGTGCCAGGCGGCGCGTCGGTCCCGCCGCTCCGCCTGTTCGATCAGGACTTCCTAAGATCGGTCCTGCCGAGGCAGCAGCACCTCGCGCACGATGTACGCCAGGCCGGCGGACAGCGGAATCGCCAGCAACGCCCCGATCACGCCCAGCAGCGCGGCCCCGATCAGCGCCGCTATCACCGCGATCATCGGCGGCACGTCCACCGAGCGCGCCATCACCCGCGGATAGATCACGAAGTTCTCGAACTGCTGGTAGACGATGAAGAAGATCCCCGCGACCACGGCCTTGACCGGGGAGTCGAACAGCACCACCAGCGTCACGATCAGCGCCCCGATCGTCGCGCCGACCAAGGGCACGAAGTCGGTCAGCGCGATCAGCAACGCGAGCGGCAGCATGTACGGCACATTCAGCACGGCCAGCATGAGGTACGAGGCGAGGCCCGCGAGCGCCGCGACGGTCACCGCGCCGGACACGTAGCCGCCGACGCGCTCGAGCACGCCGTCGGCCAGCTCTCCGACGCGGGCGCGCCGGGAGGCCGGGATGAGCTGGTAGGTCGACTGCTTGATCGTGGGCAGCGATCCCAGGAAGTAGATCGTCATCACCAGCACGGTGAACGCCTTGAACACCGAGGAGATCAGGAACTCGCCGAAGCCGAGGATGCCGCCGGCGATCATCTTCGCGGTGTCCGCCTGCGCCAGGAGGCTCTGCAGGCGGCCGACGATGTTGTACTTCGCGTCGAAGCGACGCACCGTCGCGTTGCGGCCGAGCTGTTCGAGGTGCTGCGGCAGCGAGGCGATCAGGCTGGTGGTCTGCTCGGCCAGCGGCTGCGCGATCGCGGTGACGAAGCCGGCGAACAGCAGCAGGCAGGTGCCCGCGACGATGAGGACGGCCCAGCGGCGTTGCAGTCCACGCGCGGTCAGCCGCTCGACGAACGGGTTGAGGCCGACCGCGAGGAAGAGCGCGATGACGATCAGCACCAGCACGCTGGTCAGCGAGACCAGCGCCTGCGCGAGGTAGTAGGCCAGGATCAGGCCGAGGCCGCCGACGAAGCCGACGTAGTACGGGTGCGAGCGGCGCAGCGGACGGCCGGGGCGCCGCGCACCGGGGCCGCGGCCGCTCCTGCCGCCGGGCTCGGGCTTGGCAGGGTCCGCGGCGTTGTACTCAGCGGCGCCGTGCTCCGAGGCGGAGGACTTCCCAGCCGAGGCGGACACGTCGGTGGCCGTCATCTCGGCCACCTCGGACGCTTCCTCGACAGACATATCCGGGATTCTGCCATCGCGCGGACGCCCGGGGTGCGGTCACCCACGGCGTGGCCCGCGGCCGGATGCAGAATGCACATCCGGCCGCGGAACCCTAACGCCGCTGACGCAGTCCGTCGCGCGTACTGCCCTTAACGACCCTGCGCCGGAACGGACGCCTCGTCGTCGGCCTTGTCGCTGTCGCCCAGGTTGAGGCCCGCCAGGGCGCCGCCGATCGCGCCGCCGCCGGTGAGCGTCGCCAGCATCTCGCGCACGTTGTGCAGCTGCGCGTTGATCGAGTCGCGGCGGTGGGTGAGGGCGGCCAGCTCGCGCTCGGACTCGGAGCGGATCCGGTCGGTCTTCGCCCGCGCGTCGGCCACGATGTCGTCGGCCTGGCGCTGCGCGGTCTCGATGGTCTGGCGGGCGCGCCGCTCGGCGTCGGTGCGCATCTTCTCCGCCTCCAGGCGGATCTGCTCGCTGCGGGTCTCCACCTCGGCCAGGTGCTTCTCGGCCTTGGCCTGACGGGCCGCCAGGTCGCGCTCGGACTGCTCGCGCCGCTTGGCCAGCTTGCTCTCGAAGTCGGCGGCGGCCGCGGCCGCGGTGGCCCGGATGTCCTCGTAGTGCGCCTCGGCCTCGGCCCGCTTGGCCGCGGCGTCCTTGGCGGCCTCGGCCCGGATCTGGTTCGCCTCGTCCTTGGCCCGCTCGTTCAGGCGCAGACCCTCGGCCTCGGCCTTGGCCCGGCACTCCTTCGCGTACGACTCGGCGTCCGCGCGCACCTGCGCCGCCGCCTGCTCGGCCAGCTCGCGGTGCTGGTCGGCGGCGCGGCGGGCCTCCTCGCGCAGGTCCTTGGCCTCCTCCTCGGCCAGCCGAAGGATCTTCTCCACCCGAGCGCCGAGACCGGCGTAAGAGGGCTCGGAGTCGCTCATCTGCGCCTGGATCGACTGGTTCTCCAGGTGCAGCTCCTCGATCCGCTTCTCCAGCGCGGCGACCCGGTGGGCCGCGCTGTCGCGCTCGGCCGTGAGCTTCGTGATCCGTTCGTTCGTCTGCGGGATGTCGTAACCCTTGCGAACGATCTCCAGACCGAGGGGCGATGTGGTCTCGCTCATCTTCTTCAATCTCCTGATGACCGTCGAGGTCGGTGGGGCCGTGCTGGGGTCTGCGTCAGCGGTCTGCGGCGCCGCGGCGCGGTCCGCCGGGCCGGGATCGCGCGGATTCCAGGGGAATCCTGGCACGTTTCCGGCAGGCGCCGGGCCGGCTCTGCGGGATTTGCGGTAGCCATCGCCCGATGGGGTGGCAGTTAAGAGCGGACGAGGCCCGAGAGCCCGGCTCCCAGGCCTCGGCCACTCTTAGCGTCATCACCCTAACCGCTGTCCGTGTCCGATCGGCAGGCATCGCCACGGTTTTTCTGCGAACGGCGCCGATCGGCATGGCACTCGTGATGCGTATGTGACGCAACGAGCCCTGATTCAGTGCGTGTGCGCCGGGCCGGGCGTAACAGAGTGCTTCCGGAGCCTTACCTTGAGCGGCGCGCCCCTGATCCGGGCCGGTCACCGCGCCGCGTCTTCAGGCGACTTCGGCTTGGCCGGCGGCTGCTTCGGGATCGGGCCGGCCAGCGCGTCGAGCACGCCCTGGACCCGGCTCATCTCCGCCTTGATCTCCTCGCGGCGGATCTGCAGCGCCTCGACCTCGCGCCGCGCCTCGCCCTTGAGCTGCTCGGCCTTGTCCCTGGACCTGGCCACGATCGTGTCCGCGGCCTTCTCCGCCGCCGACTTCATCGTCTCGGCCTCGCGCGCCGCCTCGCTGCGGACCCGCTGCGCTTCGCGCTGCGCCGTGGCGACCTGCTCGGCGACCGTGGCCCGCAGCGCGTCCGCGCCTGACTGGGCGTCAGCCGTGATCTTCGTCGCCTCGGTGGTGGCCTTCTGCAGCTGGTTGCGCGCCTCGGTGACCAGCTCGTCGGCGCGCTTGGCCGCGCTCTGCAGCGTCTCAGAGGCCTGCTTGCGCGCCGCGCTCGTGGTCTGATCGGCCTCGGCCGCCGCCGCCGCACGGGTGCGCTCGGCCTGGGAGGTCGCGTCGGACCTGATCCGGGCCGCCTCGGCCTGGGCCGCCGAGGTGGCCGCGCGCGCCTCGGCCTGCGCCTTCTCGGTCACGCCCTGGGCCGCGGTGCGGATGCGGTCCACCTCGGCGCGGGCCGCCGCGGTGATCGAGTCCGCCTCCGCACGGGCCTTGGCGACCAGCTGCTCGGCCTGGTCCTTCGAGCTGTGCGCCAGCTTGCCGGCCTCTTCACGGGCCGCCGCCACCAGCGCGTCCGCCTCGCGGGCCGCCTTGGCAAGCCGCTCCGCCGCGTCCTTGCGCGCCTGCTCGGCGATCGCCTGCGCCTCGTCCCGCAGCCGCTGCGCGGCCTCGGCCGCCTCCCCGCGCACCCGCTCGGATTCGCTGCGCCCGGCGGTGAGCATCGCGTCGGCCTTCGTGCGGGCCTCGGCCAGCAGCGCGCCGGCCTCCGCCTTTGCGCCGTCGAGCACGCCGTCGGCGCTGGCGCGGATCGCGGCCACCTCGTCCTTGGCAGCCTGGATCGCCTGCGCGGTCTGCGCGGCCGTGTCCTCGGTGAGCTTCTGCGCGGCCGCCTTCGCCTTCGCGGCCAACTCCGCCGCGTCGGCGCGGATCCGGCTCGCGTCGGACTCGGCGTCGGAGCGCTGCCGCGCGGCGTCCTCGCGGGCCTCGGCCAGCAGCCGCTCGGCGTCCGCCCGCGCGTCCACCAGCGCCTTCTCAGCCTGCTGACGCAGCGAGAGCGCCGCGGACTCGGCCTCGGCCCGGGTGGCCGCGGCGTCCTGCTCGGCCTTCTCGATCAGGCCCTCGACCGCCTTGCGCACCGACTCGGCGTGCGCCTCGGCCTCGGCCACCGCCTTCGAGCCGGCGGCGTTCGCCTCGCCGACGATCCGCTCGGCCTCGGTACGCGCCGCCTCGCGGGCCGCGTCGGCGTCCTGCTTCGCCTGGGATTCGAGCTCGGCGATCCGCGCCTCGCTCTTCTGCTTGAGCTGGCTGATCTCGGCCCGCGTCGCGTTGCGCATCGCCTCGACGCCGGCCTCGGTGTCCAGCCGCAGCTTCTCGGCCTCGGCGGCGGCCTGCGCGCGTACCTTGTCCGCCTCGCTGGCCGCCCGCGCCGCGGTCTCCTGCGCCGCCGCGGTCGCCTCTGCCTTGAGCCGGTCCGCCTCGGCCTGCGCCCGCTCGGCGGTCTCCTTCGCCTCGGCGAGCGCCCGGCCCTTCAGCTCCTCGGCCTCGATGCGGCTGCGGGCCCGCGTCTCCTCCGCGTCGGACCGCGCCCGGCCGAGCTCCGCCTCGGCTTCCGCGCGGGCCTGCGCGACCGTCTCCTCGGCCTGGGTGCGCGCCTGTCCGACGGTGCGCTCCGCCTCGGCCAGGCTCTGCAGCCGGGTCTTCTCCGCGGCCTGGTCCGCCTCGGCCTTGACCTGGTCGGCCTCGCCGCGCACCCGGTCCGAGTGCGCCTGAGCCGAGGCGCGCAGCTCGTCCGCCTGCGCCGTGGTCTCGGCGAGCAGGCGCTGCGCGGCGGTCGCGGCGTCGTCGCGGATGCTTGTGGCCTCACCGCGCAGCCGCTCGGCCTCGTCGGCGGCGTCCTGGCGCAGCTTCTCGGCCTCGGCCTCGACCGCGGCGCGATGCTCGCGCGCCGCCTCCTCCGCCGCATCGGTGATCTTCCGCGCCGCCTCGGTGGCCACGCCGTGCGCGCCGGCGGCCTCCTCGTGCAGCCGCTTGGCCTCGCCGTGCAGCGTCGCGGCTTCTTCGCGCAGCGCCGCGACCTCGGCCCGCACGCTCTCGTCGTGCTGCCTGGTCTGCTCGGTGGCGTCCGTGATCAGCTTCTCGGCGGTCGCCGCCGCCTTCTCCAGGGTCTGCGCGGCCTGCTGCTCCGCCTCGGCCACCTGCTGCGCCGCGGCCTCGCGCTGGGCGTTCGCGGCCGCGGTGGCCTCCGCGACGGTCTGCGCCGCCTTCGCCGCGGCCTCCGCCTTGACCCGGCCGGCCTCGGCCTCCGAGTCCGCCTTGAGCTGCTCGGCCAGCGCGGTGGCCTCGGACCGGACCCGCTGGGCCTCGGTCTGGGCCATCGTCATCAGCTTCTGCGCGCTGGTGGAGGCCGAGCTGGCCTGCTCCGAGGCGTCCCGCTCGTGCTTGGCGGCGCGGGCGGTGGCGGCCTCGGCCGTCGCCTGCGCCTCCTGCACCAGCCGCTGCGCCTCGGCGGTGGCCTTCGCCACGATCTGGTCGGCGTGGGTGCGCGCCGCCGTCGCGGTCTGCTGGGCCTCGGCCTGCAGCGAGGCGCGCATCTGCTGCGCGTACTCCTGGGCCTGGCGCACCTCGTTGGCGGCCTGCTCGCGCAGCTGCCGCAGCTCCGACTCGATCTGCGCGCGGGCCTGCTCGGTGGCCTGGCGGCGCATCTGCTCGGTCTCGTTGCGCACCCGCTCGGCCCAGGCCACGGTCTCGTTGACCTCGGCCTCGCCGCGCTGCCTGCGCTCGGCGAGCTCCGCCTCCAGGGACCGGCGCCGCTGCTCGAAGTCGGCCTGGAAGCGCTGCGCCTCCTGCTGCGCCTGCGCCCGCACCTGGTCGGCCTGCGCCTGCGCGCTGCGCAGCATCTGGTCGACCTGGCCGGAGATGTTGCCGTAGTTCGGCGTGGTGCCGTTGCGGCGCAGCTCGTGCAGCTTCGAGCGCAGCACTTCCACCTGGTAGCCGAGATCCTCGCCGTGCGCGATCGCCTCATCGCGCTCAGTGCGCACCCGCTCCAGGTGCGCTTCGAGTTCGTCGAGGTGGGCCTCGACCTCGTACCGGTCGTAGCTGCGCATGCTCTGCTCGGGACCCGCCTGCTCCCAGTCGTCGCGGGGCCGACCGGTGCCACGGTCGGCCGTCTTGCCGCGCCTGCCCGGCGAGTGCGGAGTCGACTCGTCCCGGCCCGGCTCCCAGACCCGGTGCGGATCCGGATCGGCGTAGCCGGAGTCATCCGGCTGCGCCGCGTAGTACTCCTGGAACCGTACGTCACCGGAGGCGTCATGGGGAGGGCGGGAACCGTAGCCGGTCCGCTCATCCACGCGCCCATATCCCATGACAGACAATCCTGTCAGATTCCGGGCCGGGGGGCCTTAGACGTTACGAAAGCGTTCGATCGCACTCCGGTGTCGCTCCCGCAGTGCGCTGTCACGCACCCCCAGCCCTTCTTCTGGTGCTAGACACAGTACGCCCACTTTGCCCTGATGCAGATTCCGATGGACATCAAAGGCCGCTTGCCCGGCCTCGGCCAGCGGATAGCTGCGTGAGAGAGTCGGGTGGATGCGCCCCTTCTGGATCAGCCGGTTCGCCTCCCAGGCCTCGCGGTAGTTGGCGAAGTGCGAGCCGATGATTCGCTTGAGGTTCATCCAGAGGTAACGGTTGTCGTACTCGTGCATGAAGCCGCTCGTCGAGGCGCAGGTGACGATCGTGCCGCCGCGCCTGGCCACGTAGACCGAGGCGCCGAAGGTCTCCCGGCCCGGATGCTCGAAGACGATGTCAGGGTCCTCGCCCCCGGTCAGTTCCCGGATACGCGCGCCGAACCGCTGCCACTCCTTCGGGTTCTGCGTCGTCTCGTCGCTCCAGAACTGGAAGCCCTCCGCGGACCTGTCGATGATGAGCTCGGCGCCCATCGAGCGGCAGATCTCAGCCTTCTGCGGCGAGGAGACCACGCACACCGGGATCGCCCCGCCGTTGAGCGCGAACTGGGTCGCGTAGGAGCCGAGACCGCCCGAGGCGCCCCAGATCAGCACCACGTCGCCCTGCTTCATCCCGGCGCCGTTGCGCGACACCAGCTGCCGGTACGCGGTGGAGTTCACCAGCCCGGGACTGGCCGCCTCCTCCCAGGTGAGGTGGTCCGGCTTCGGCATCAGCTGGTTGGTCTTGACCAGCGCCACCTCGGCAAGGCCGCCGAAGTTGGTCTCGAAGCCCCAGATCCGCTGCTCCGGGTCGAGCATCGTGTCGGAGTGCCCGGCGGCGTCCTCGAGCTCGACCGACAGGCAGTGCGCGACCACCTCGTCGCCGGGCCGCCACTTGTTCACCCCGGGACCGGTGCGCAGCACCACGCCGGCCAAATCGGAGCCGATCACGTGGTACGGCAGGTCGTGCCGCTTGGTCAGCGCGGAGAGCTTGCCGTACTTGCGCAGGAAGGCGAAGGTCGGCACCGGCTCGAAGATCGAGGTCCACACGGTGTTGTAGTTGATCGCGCTGGCCATCACGGCCACCAGGGCCTCGCCGGGCCCGAGCTCCGGCAGCGGCACCTCCTCGACGTGCAGCGAGGCGCGCGGGTCCTTCTCCCGGGTGCTCTGCCCCTCGAACATCGCGGTCTCGTCCGCGTGCACGGTCACCGCCCGGTACGCCTCGGGCAGCGGAAGGGCGGCGAAGGTCTCGGCAGGCGTGTCCGCGGCGTTGATCGCGTCCAGGATCTCCTTCAGCTCGGGGGAGGAGGGGGCCGCGGACGCGGCGGCGGTCTGGTTACTGCTCATGGGTGTCGGCCTCCAGGTGGATGGTCGCGTGAGCTGCGGTACCTATTCGAGAGTGTGTTACTTGCGAGTAACTATGCCGCCACACGTGCGGCTTGGCTAGGTGGGTGCGCCACACAGTCGGAGTGGTGCGAATCACAGCCGCGCACATCGCGCGGGGATTTGAACGCGTTCGAAATCGGCGCTACGCTCAGCGCAGAAACTGAACGTGTTCAAAACAGGGGTGAACGCCCTGGTCGGAACGCACACCTGGAGGGGATCCGGATGGACCTCACCGTCGCGACCTACATCGTCTATCTCGCCATCACCATCGCCCTGACCGTCTGGGTCGGCCGCACCTTCAGCCGGGCCGGACTGGTCTTCCTCTCCGAGATCTTCCACGGGGACCAGAAGCTGGCCGAGGCGGTCAACCACCTGTTCGTGGTCGGCTTCTGCCTGGTCAACCTGGGCTTCGACGCGCTGTGGCTGCGCTACGGCCCGGCCGTCGCCGACACCCGCGGCTTGTTCGAGGCGCTGTCCGTGAAGGTCGGGACGGTGCTGCTCATCCTGGGTGCGCTGCACCTGCTCGACATCCTCGTGCTCAACAGGTACCGCCGCCGCGCACTGACCGAACTGGCCAGCCAGCTCGGCCTTCCGGAAGCCCCCGCGCCAAGCAGGTGATCCGGCGTCAAGGCACACTCGTCCCCATGACCGAGCAACCGGAAGCGAGCGTGCAGGAGCGGGTGGGGGGAGGTGCGGGCCGAGCCGCGGGGGGCTCGGCCCGCACCCGCACGTCATCGCCCGCAGCGCGCACCGAGACCACAACGCATTCCAGGCCCACTGCGCACACCAAGAGCGAGCAGACCCGCGCGCTGATCCTCGAGACGGCGCTGCGCCTCTTTCGGGAGCGCGGCTACGACCGCACCACGATGCGCGCGATCGCCGAGGCGGCCGGGGTTTCGGTAGGGAACGCCTACTACTACTTCGCCTCCAAGGAGCACCTGGTCCAGGGCTTCTACGACCAGATCGCCGCGGAGCACCGCGCGCAGCTCCCGCAGGCCCTGTCCGGTCGCACCGAGCTGGGCGACCGGCTGAGCACGACGCTCCGGGTGTGGATGGCCATCGCAGCGCCCTACCATGAGTTCGCCGCCCAGCTGTTCAAGAACGCGGCCGACCCGCAAAGCCCGCTCAGCCCGTTCTCGGCGGAGTCGCAGCCGGCCCGCGACGCGATGATCGAGCTCTACAAAGGCGTGCTGGCGGGCTCGGACTCGAAGGCGAAGCTGGACGGCGAACTGGCGGCGATGCTGCCGGAACTGCTGTGGCTCTACCACATGGGCATCGTGCTCTACTGGGTCTACGACCGCTCCCCGAACGCCGAGCGTACGGCCCGCCTGGTGGCCCGCGCGACGGCGGTGGTGGCCCGGCTGGTGGCCCTCAGCCGCTTCAAGGTGCTGCGTCCGCTCGTGCGCGAGGCCAAGGCGCTGCTGTCAGAGTTCGTGCTCGTCGAGCCGGAGCAGCGCGCGGGCGACGGCCGAGAGCCGCAGCCGCAGCCGCAGCCGCGGCGAAGGCAGGAGTCTGAGTAGAAGCGCTCAGCCCTCGGCGCGACGCCTGGCGATGTACTCCTCGAACTCGGCCATGAACCGGGTGAAGTCCGGCTCGGTGCCAGTACGCAGTTCCAGGCTGTCGAGCAACCCGGCCTCTCCTGTGCAGAAGACGTGCTGACCGCGCCATTCGACATGGATGCCGGAGCGGTTCGGAAGATCCATGCGGGTGGCGGGTATCGGCGCGCCGTCGATCACGATGCTCGCCGGCGTTTCGGGCGCCGGCGGATTCTCCAGGAAGCCGCGCACGTCGTGACCGGCGCCCATCCCCTCCGGATCGATCAGGTTGCCGGCGAGGGTCTCTATCGTGCGGATCCGTTGTGGCCAGTCGATCGTGCCGCGCACGGTGCGCACGCGCAGCCGATTGCTACCCGTCGCCGCGTAGGTCACGTCCACCGACCACGGGTGGTCGTCCGACTCTTCGAAGCCGAGCAGGGCGATCGTGCCTTCCGGCGGCACGCAGGCTACTGCGACCGGACCGGGGAACTCCGCCGCTCGCCGTGCGTAGTCCGGACGCTGAGGTAATGACCCCTCACCTGGCCGTCGGTAGTGCATCGCCCCTCCACCCGTAGATCCCGTCAGACCCCTATCCCGTCAGACTCCTAACGTGCTTGGGGGCGAGCCAGTTCCCTGGTTTCGGAGTCAGCTCTTGCGCGGCTCGCAGAGGTAAAGGCGCTGCGTGGCGCGGGTGAGGGCGACGTAGAGCGTCCGGGTGCCGGCCGGCGACTCCTGCTCGATCGCGTCCGGGTCGAGGATCACGGCCGCGTCGTACTCCAGGCCCTTGGCGTCCAGGGCGTTGACGACGACGAGCCTGCCCGCCGCTTCGTCAAGCTGCCGGCTGAGGGCCGCGGAGGTGGCCTGGGCCGCGGCGAGACCGGTGATGACGCCCACCGTGCCCTCTACCGCCGCGAGCGCCTCGGCGACCGCTGCTTCGAGGTCGTGGCGGTGCTCGGGCGGGAAGCCGGTGGAGCGCACGGCGTCGGGCAGCCTCGCCTCGGGCGCCGCCTTCTTCGCGTACCGGCTCGCATAGGCGAAGATCTCGGCCGAGTTGCGGTAGTTGGTGCGCAGCTCGTGGACGTGGCGGGCGCGGTCGCCGAGCGCCGCCTGCAACGCCCGCTCGGACTCCTGCGGGTCGGGCCAGGCGGACTGCACCGGGTCGCCGACGATCGTCCACGTCGCGCGGCGGCCGAGGCGGCCGAGGACCCGCCACTGCATCGGCGAGAGGTCCTGCGCCTCGTCCACGATGACGTGCGCGTAGCTCTCCCGGACCCGTTCGCGCCGCGCCGCCTCCGAGGTGCGGTCCGCCCACGATGAGACCTCTGTGACGCCGCTGTCCGCGAACAGGCCGCCGTAGACGTCCTCCTCCTCGTTCTCCTGCGGAGGAGTGCCGAGCAGCTGGGCGAGTTCGTCGAGCAGCGGGACGTCCTCGACGGAGAAATCGGGGCGGCGGGCGGATGCGGATCCGGCCGGCCGGTCCTCGTCCTGCGAGTCGCCGTCGGCCGTCGCGTCGAGGCCGAGGTGCGCGGCCCACGAGCGGGCGAGCGCGTCGATCTGAGCGGGCGTCAGATGCTTACGTCCGTAGTACGCGAGCGATTGAGCGTCGGCGCAGGAGCGCAGGACTTCCTGGGCGGTGCGGTACGGCCACCACTCCTCGACGAAGAGCTCGAAATCGGCGCGGTCGCGCAGATCGCGGTCGAAGATCGCGCGTTCGCTGCGGCGGCGTTCGCGCAGCTCGCCCGGCAGCTGCTCCCAGGCCGCCTCGACCAGCGCGGTCTCCGCGTTCGCCCGCGCCGCGTTGGGACGGGGATTGCGCTGCAGGACGGCGCGACGCAGGTCGTCGAGGCGCCGTCCGTCGAGCCGGATGACGTGCCCGTGATAGGTGGCGCGGAACTGGCGCGGGGTGTTCGGCGGGGTCGCCCGGACCGCCCGGCCGAGAACCGGCAGCAGCCGGCCGGAGCCCTTGAGCTCGGCGAGGTCCGCCGGGTCGTGCCGGGTCGCTTTGACTCCGTCGACCAACTCGCCCAGGGAGCGCAGCGCCGCGGTGTGCTCGCCGAGCGAGGGCAGGACCTGCTCGATGTAGGACACGAACACCGCCGAGGGCCCGACGATCAGCACACCGCCGGACTCGAACCGCTTGCGCTCGTTGAACAGCAGGAACGCCGCCCGGTGCAGGGCCACCGCGGTCTTACCGGTGCCGGGGCCGCCGGTGATGATCGTCGCGCCGTCGGCGGGCGCGCGCACGGCTTGGTCCTGCTCCTTTTGAATGGTCGCCACGATGTCGTGCATCGCCGAGCCGCGCTTGCGGGTCAGCGCGGCCATCAGCGCGCCGTCGCCGACCACGGTCAGGGCCAGCCGCTCGGCGCCGTCCGGGTCGAGCAGGTCGTCGTCGAGGCGGGTGACCTTCGCCCCCACGCAGCGGATCGTGCGGCGGCGCACCACGTCCATGCGGTCGGTCGGGGTGGCCCGGTAGAACGCCGCGGCCGCCGGGGCGCGCCAGTCGACGACCAGCGGCTCGTAGTCCTCGTCGCGCACGCCGATCCGGCCGATGTGCCGGGCCTCGCCGTCGTCGAAGTCGAGCCGGCCGAAGACCAGGCCCTCCTCCTGGGTGTCGAGCCGCCTGAGCCACACCGTGGCCTGATACACGATCGCGTCCCGCTCGACCAGGCCGCCCTCGTTGCCGAACAGCGCGCGCCGATGGCCCTCGGCCTCGTAGGCGCGTGCGTGCTGGCGCATCACCTCAAGGCGCTCGTGCACCCGGTCCACATGGCGCTGCTCGGCTTGCATCTCGGCGCGCTGCGCCCGATCGGGCGCGCCGGTGCTCGTCGCGGGCTGAGGCAAAAGAGGCACGACCTCCGATAGGACACTTGGACGCGGTCCATCGCGCCTGTACCTGGTTCAGGCAGGACCGGACAGTCTATCGGGGCTGGGAGACAGGACGGGTGATCGAGTCGGGCGGGTTGGCTCGATTGGAGACGAACGCGTCTCAGTGATGCTCTGATGCGGAGGGGGCCGCCGCCTGCACGAGCTCGGTGAGAACGCCGTGGCAGTCCTTCGGGTGCAGGAAGTTGATCGAGGAGTTCGACGTACCACATCGCGGGGTGCCGTAGAGCGCGCGAACGCCGGTGCTCGTGGCGGCCTCCGTGGTGGCCACGACGTCGGGGGTGCCGAAGGCGATGTGGTGTACGCCCTCGCCGTGCTTCTCGAGGTACTTGGCGATCGCCGAGTCGTCGCGCACGGGCTCGAGCAGCTGGAGGTAGGAGGCGCCGCCGTCGTCGGTGCCGTTGACCCGCAGCATCGCCTCGCGGACGCCCTGCTCCTCGTTGACCTCGCTGTGCGCGACCTCGAAGCCGTAGGTCTTGCGGTAGAACTCGATACTCGCGTCGAGATCCCGGCAGGCGATGCCGATGTGGTCGATGCGAGTGATCATGGATTCCTCCACCGAAATTATGGTCCGGGGCACTGTGGTCAAGCCGACACTGTTAGACCCTACTGGGGGGTAGCTAAATTGTGGATAGTGTCGAAGACGACACTCGACCGCCATCTTTCAGGAGGCGTACCGAATATGGCCAGCTCTGTCATCGTCGCCGGAGCGCGCACACCGATGGGCAAACTGCTCGGCGCGCTGACCCCGTTCAGCGGGGCCGACCTCGGCGGATTCGCGATCAAGGCCGCCTTGGAGCGGGCCGGGGTCGTCGCCGACCAGGTCGACTACGTGATCATGGGTCAGGTGCTTCAGGCCGGCACGGGGCAGATGCCGGCGCGCCAGGCCGCGGTGAAGGCCGGCATCCCGATGAACGTGCCCTCGCTGTCCATCAACAAGGTCTGCCTGTCCGGGCTCGACGCGATCGCCCTGGCCGACCAGCTGATCCGGGCCGGCGAGGTGGAGATCGTGGTGGCCGGCGGCCAGGAGTCGATGACGAACG
>NZ_DASRGV010000220.1:0-11522 GCF_035650855.1 Actinocrinis sp.
GTTCGAGCAGCGATTCGGCGGCGGCTCAGTGTCGCTCATGACTCAGTGCACCTCCTGGCCGATGCCATCGCCCGCGCAGGGCGAGCCGGGTTCGCAGTCGATCTGGGCATGGCCGAGCACGTGGATGGCGGGCAACAGTGCATTGCCGATTGGGAGGCGGGCGGACACTTGCACCAGCACGCTGCCGTCGGCGGTGCTCACCTCGGTGGAGGCGCCGGCTGGGCCGAATCGCTGCACTGCCTGCGCCGCGTAGCTGGGTGGCTCGCCGCGGGCTAACCCACGTGCGGCCTCCCAGGCGGCGTCGCTACAGCGCAGCTGGGCTGCGGCGGCGACCACGATCAGGACGAGGGCTAGGCCGAGGCCGACGAGGGTCGGGAGCACCATGGCGGTTTCGGCGGTGACGTAGCCGCGCTCGGCTGCGCGCAGGGACTGATGGCGCGGGGACACTCCGAAAGCGTGGCTGCGCGTGGCTGTGCGGAGCGGCTCGCGGGGCGGGCGTAGTTCAAAGATGTGGCCGCGCTTGGCCGTACTAGGCGGCTGATGGCGCGAGGGTGCGGCGGAGCGGCTGTTCATCCGACCACTCCGAGGGCCTTGTGAATGATCCCCGACAGTAGCGACGAGATCGATCCGCTGGTGACGATCTTGTAGAGCAGAGCTGCGAAGCCGCAGGCCGCAAGCGTGCCGATCGCGTACTCGGCTGTGGTGGTGCCGGCTTGCGGTCCGTGCCGGCCGGCGGTTCGTCCGGTGAGTTTCCGGTGCCGAAGCGCCACCACGCGGTGCAGGTTTGCGATGGCTGGGAGCAGGGTTGAGCGCATTGGGACTCCTTGGTCAGGTGGCTAGCTCGGTCAGCTCTAGTCAGGCGTGTAGCTCGGTCAGCAGGCCGAGCGCCGTTGGCACGACGCCGACCAGGACGAAGGCGGGAAGGAAGCACAGGGCGAGCGGCGCGGTCGCGCGAACGGCTACGGCGCGGATCTGGGCTTGGGCGGCTTGCTCGGCGGCGTTCCCGACGTCTCGGGCGGCCTTGGCGACGGTCTGCGAAGCCGGAGCACCCGTGCGTGATGCTCGTAGTGCCGCCGCTGCGACCGGAGCGGTCGCCGCGTCGATGGAGAGCAGGCGCCAGGCGGCTTCCGGCTCGCAGCCCTCGCGGAGGGCTTGGGCTGCGGCGGCGAATCGGGCGGCGATCTCGCGAACCGGCTCGACGGGAAGCGGTGCAGCCTCTGGATCGTCTTCTGGCGGACCGGTTTCGCCGTTGAATGCGGTAGCGACGACACTGGCTGCGTCGGCTGGGAGGAGTCCGGCGGCCAGCGCGGCAGCGAATAGATCGACTGGGGGCGGTGCGGCGGCGATCAGGCGTTGCCTCGCCCGGGCTTCGCTCTCGGAGACGCGACGCGAACTGAAGACCAGCAAGCCCGCACCGGTCATGGCGCCGGCGATCGCGCCGCCAGCACCGCCGATGAACAGTCCGACGGCGCACGCGGCGAAGGCTGCTCCGAGGACCTGGCGAAGCGTCGGGCGGCTGGCTTTTGACGCCCACTTCGCGGAGGCCAGTGCGGCCTGCTGGAGCCCGTTGGTGCGCCGCGCACGGACCGGCACCCACCTGAGCATCATCGCGAGCAGAGTGAGCATTGCCGCTGCGGCCAGTTCGATCCGTCGTACGGACGGGTTCGGCTGCACGACGATCAGCAGGGCTTGGATCGAAGAGCCGGTCATGATCTGCTCCCGGCGAGCGCGATCGTCTGCAGGAACGAGCGGAGCGAGCGGCGGCGGGGCGGCGGCGGCGTTGGTCGACCGTCGATCGTGCTGACGAGCCGATCAGTCCAGCGCAGTCCGATCAACTCGAGCAGACACCCGAGCAGAAGGCAGACCTCGCCAGCCGGCCGGGTGAGCAGGGTGTGGATCGGGTTTGCGCCAAGGGCGGATCCGAGCGCGAGCCCGAAGACGGGCAGTACGCCGAGCAATGCGACGGTCGCGCGCACTCCGGACAGTTCGGCCGCGAGGTTCTGTCGCCGCTGCTGTTCCGCGCGAAGGCCGTCCTCGATGCCGGACACTGCGCCGGTGAGGGGCACTCCGTGCTGCTCGGCCGCCCGCCAGCAGGCGGCCAGCGAGGCGAGTCCCTCGCGCCCTGGCTCGCATGCTGCTGCCGCGAGCAGGTCGGGCTCGTCTCGGTCCGGATCGGGACGACTGAACGCCTCGGCGAGGTCGCGCAGTTCGGGCCGGCACCAGACGGCTTCCGCGAAGGCCGCGCTCGGCTGCCGGCCGGCCTGTAGCTCGCCTCGCAGTGCGGCGCACAGCTCGACGACGGCAGTGCGCTGCGATGCCTCGGCGGATCGGGCGCGGGCGCGCATGAGGCGTGAGCGCAGCAGGAAAGCACCGAGCAAGGCGAGAGCCATGGGCACTGCTGAACGAGTGGCCAGTGAACAAAGCGCCCCGAGTACGAGCGCTGCTACCAGGAAGGGCGCAGCGGGAAGGCGCTCGGCGAAGCGGTAGGGAGTCATGAGCCGTCCCTCGCTTCGCCAGTGCGAGCGGGCTCAACGATCTCGAACTCCCGGGCCAGGTCAAGCTCGGAGCTGCGTGAAGTGAGTGGCGCTTCCGGCCGGGATGGGCGGCCGAGTTCGTCCAACAGCTGCGGGAACCCTGGCCACTCGCGGGTCTGGCCGCCCTGATCGAAACTGATCGCCAAGGTGGCCTGGACCGGGCCGACCGCGTTGCGCCGGCGCACCACTGCGATGGATTGGAGGTAGCGTCTGCCGAACTCGTTGCGATCCAGATGGATCGCGATGCGTAGCGCGGCCGAGGCCTGACTGTGGACCGCTTCTCTGGAGACTCCGGCGAGGAGCGCAAGCGCCTCGATGCGTGCCGGGATGTCGTGCGGCCGGTTGGCGTGCAGGGTGCCGCAGCCACCCTCGTGCCCGGTGTTCAGCGCGCTGAAGAGGTCCATGATCTCGGCGCCCCGTGCCTCGCCGAGCACGATGCGGGTCGGTCGCATGCGTAGCGCCTGCTTGATCAGGTCCCTGATGGTGACTTGGCCGCGACCTTCCTGGTTCGCCGGCCGGCTCTCCAGGCGCACGACGTGCGGATGGTCCGGCATCAGCTCCGCACAGTCCTCGACCAGGACGAGGCGTTCGTCAGCGCTGCACAGCGAAAGCAGGCTTGATAGCAGCGTCGTCTTGCCCGTGCCCGCGCCGCCGGTGATGAGGAAAGGCACCCGCTGGCGCACGATCTCTTTGAGGATCGCCACGCCCGCGGCGTTGAGCGTGCCCAACTCCTTCAGCTCCTCCAGCGAGTAGAGCCGCCGCCTTGGGATGCGTAGCGAGAGCGTGGTGCCGTTGACGGCGATCGGAGGGAGCACCGCGTGCAGGCGCGTGCCGTCGGGCAAGCGGGCGTCCACGAACGGCGATGCGTCGTCGAACCGGCGGCCGGCCTGGACCGCGAGCCGTTGGGCGAACCGGCGCACGGCCGCCTCGTCGGCGAACGCGCTGTCCACTCGTTCCAGCCGGTTGGCGCGTTCGACCCAGATTTCGTTCGGCCCGTTCACCAGCACATCGGTTACGTCCGGATCGGCGATCAACGCCGCGACTGGATCCGCGGCGAGGGCCTGTTCGCACAGCGACTCGGCGATCGCGTGCAGGGCGTCTCGGCCGAGCAGACAGCGGCGGGCTCGCAGCGCCTCCACGACGGCGGGAACCTCCGGGGCCAGTACACCGGAAGCCAGCTCGCCACTGATGGTGCGGAGCACTCCCTCGTATTTGTGTGAGTACTCCGGGCTCACGACGCTAGATGCCAAGGTGCCGGTGCCGGTGTTCGGCGGCTTCATACGATCACCCGCGTCCGGTCCGAGTAATCCTCGGCCGGCCCGACTCCGCAGCGTTCGATCAGCCTGCGGCTGAAGCGGGCGAGCGAAGGCGCGGAGCGTCCACCCAGTTGTTGGATCGCACCACGGCGGGGCAGCGAACTGCGACCGGGTTTGATCACGCCCGCCAGCGGAGTGCCGAGCAGCTCTGCGAACTGCCTGGCGGTCAGCTCGTCGCGGCTTGGCAGCCGGGCGACGACCTGTGGTGGCGGGCCAACGACCGCGAGCTTCGGCAGCAGCCGTGCGGTCGCGACTGCGGCGCGTTCGGACACTGGTGCGACGACGAGCGTGTGCGTCGCCTCGGAGAGCACCAATTGGGTCGCATCGTCGATGGACCGGGGCAGATCGACGACGACCAGGTCTGCGGTGCCGCGAAGGGCGCGCAGCGCGTTGCGCATGGCGACCACCGGGATGCGTTCTCCGTCGCCGCCGCCCCAGGTGACGAGCGCGAGATCGGGTTCGCGGCAGGTTCGCCCCGACTGGCGTTCGGGCTCTTGCGGGTCGATACCGTGGGGCCAGGTCTGCGTCGTACGGATCGGATGGTCCGGCGCGAACGCGACCGTGCCGAGCCCGACGAGTGGTTCCAGGCCGCCGCCGAGCGGGTCGGCGTCGAACAGAATGGCGCGCTTGCGAACGTTGAGCGCTGCCACGGCGAGCGATACGGCCAGCGTCGAGGCGCCCGCCCCGCCACAGCCGCCGATCACCGCGATCAACGGCACCGAGGGGTCAGCCCGGCCTCGGCGGGCACTGCGGTCGGACTTGGCGGAGGCTGAATTCCCGGTGGTGGTGGACATGGCGATCCCTCTCGGCTTCCCGTGATTGCGTACAGTGACAGCACAACCACGGTGCGGCAGTGGAGCGGATCTTCGCCAGCGATCTTTGAAATCTGTGGATAAGCCCTGTGGATAAGCCCGGGACACGATCATTGTCCGGACCTTGATTACGTTTGGTCACCAAAGGCCCGGCGACCTGGTTACTCACAGGTAAGAAATTCGGATCATCCCACAACGCCCGCCGCGGCATCACGTCCGCGAAATCGGCTCGCAAAAGCCGGTGGGCTGGGCGTTCCCGGAAAAGAGACGACCCCCGCCGGGGGGGAGAGCGGGGGTCGTCACCTTGGCGCGGCTCGGGGGGGAGGAGCCGGGCCAAGGCAGCACGGTCGCGAACGATCCGTGACTTCCATGGTGTACCCGAAGCGCCCAGAAGGCAAACTGGCCTCGCTTCTATTACGCCAAATGATGAATGGAGGCCTTCTGAACTGCGGTTATACCCCGCTGCGCGGAGTGTCTGCGGCCCCTGCGTCGGCGGGGTCGAAGGGCCCGGATTCCGACGGGTACTACTGTCCGTAATCATGGCTCGGCCGACCCGGGAGAGTTGGCGACTATTGGGAGCTTTGAGGCTGCGGAAACCGCGGTGAAAGATGATGCGGCGGGCGAATCCGGACAGAGTTGAGGCAGAACACAGCGCAAACGTTCGATGAGGTTGGAGATTCCGCCAGTCGCGAGCGATTGCTTACCGATCCGACTGCTGCACCGCGTAGGCTGCCATCACTGCTTAGCGCCTCCGTACACCGGCGAAAGAAGCTGAGGGAGCCACCGCCGATGCGCACCGCCGCGTTCTTCGATCTCGATAAGACGATCATTGCCAAATCCTCCACCCTGGCCTTCGGCCGCTCGTTCTACCAGGGCGGGCTGATCAACCGACGCGCGGTGCTCAAGACCGCATACGCCCAGTTCGTGTACCTAGTCGGCGGGGCGGACCACGACCAGATGGAGCGGATGCGCCAGTACCTCTCCGCCCTGTGCACCGGCTGGGACGTCGGCCAGGTCAAGGAGATCGTGGCCGAGACCCTGCACGACCTGATCGACCCGCTGATCTACCAGGAGGCCGCCGACCTGATCGCCGAGCACAAGGCGGCCGGCCGCGACGTCATCATCGTCTCCTCCTCCGGAGCCGAGGTGGTCGAGCCCATCGGCGAGCTGATCGGCGCGGACAAGGTCGTCGCGACGCGGATGGTGGTCGCCGACGGGCGGTACACCGGCGAGGTGGAGTTCTACGCCTACGGTGACAACAAGGCCGCCGCGATAAAGGCCCTGGCCGAGGCCGAGGGCTACGACCTCGACGGCTGCTACGCCTACAGCGACTCCGCCACGGACCTGCCGATGCTCGAACTCGTCGGCCACCCCTGCGCGGTCAACCCGGACCGGACGCTGCGCAAGGAAGCCGCAGCGCGGGACTGGCCGATCGAGGTCTTCGCCAACCCGGTCTCGCTGCGGGCGAAGATGGCGAGCCTGAGCCTGCCGGGGAAGCCGGTCATCGCGGCGACGGCGTTGGGCGTCGGGACGGCCGCTGCGGCGGGAATCGTTTGGTACGCCCGCAAGAAGCGCTCGTAGCGCAGCCGACGAAGCGTTCCAGAGCGGCGGCAGCAGAACGGCGAAAGCCGTCTCTACACAGGGTGACGGCGCCCCGAGTCACAGTGGGGGCGCCGTCCAGGTTGCACGGGATGTCCGAGATACCAAGCGTGCACCGGTGTATTCGCCAGATCAGTCCACCCGAGGCCGTGGCCTGGTGTCTGTCTCGGCGGGCCCCAACGCGGGTCGGTCGCGCGTGGGTTCCCGGGCTCCGTGCGTCGGTCCGTGGGCCGTTGACTCCTACTTCTCCCAGCCTTCCTCAGAAAGCGGTCTCGCGGGCCGTACTTCCTTTGTAGGACTGGTCGGGCGAGTTGGAAAGCCGTGCAGGGGGGCCGATCGACCTCTTCACCCAAATGGGCCACGAACGAGTGCTCAGCGGTAACTCTGGTTCACCCACGCATCAATGCTTCGCAGATGGCGAGCGCTTCCTGGGTGCCGCGGCTCAGTGCCTCGCCACAGTGCGCGATCCAAGCTCCGAGGCCTTCGGCGGTTCCGGACCGGTACGCCTCAAGCGCAGCGCGCCGGGCGTCGAGCCCGAGTTCGAGGAAGCCGACCTCCGGCACCGCGAGCGACTGCGGGTCCAGGCCCCGTGCGACCAGCAGGAGCCGGAAGACGGCTCGGGCGAGCAGGCCGTCTCCCCATCCGAAGGGTGTGACCGCCGACAACTCACCGTGCGCCACGGCCGCGACGACAAGCGCCGGCGCCTTGCTGGGCGCGGCCAGGAGCCCGGCTAGTGCGGTAAGCCGTCCTGCTGCTTCCTCGGCGTCTACGGGTACGTCCGGGCCGCCCGGCTCGACCGACACCGGCTCGTCTGCGGCACGCGGACGCCCAATCCGATTGCCCTCGACTTCCCCGGCCGCCGCGAGCATGTGCATCCGGGTCAACGCCTGCGCCGGCGCCTGCTGAAGCACCCCGAGCAGCGGCGAGAGCTCGCCGGAGATCCGCAGCGCGCCGCGAACCAGGCCGGCGCCCTGCTCGTCGCCGAGATCGGTACGGCGCCGCAACTCCTCCAGCGGCCAGTCCGCCCCGGCGATCGCCGCCGACGCTCGGGCACCACGCAGTGCGGATTCCGCGGTCACTTCGCTGGATCGGCTGCGCAGCACCTTGTGCGCACGCAGGCGGTCTACGGCCGAGCGGGTCTCGGCCACCACTTCGGCCACTCCGGGCAGAACGCTGAGCGCAGCGAGGGGATCGGCGGTTGAGGTCGTCACAAGCGACAAACCTAAGCCACGGGTGAAGCGGCACGCGCATCGCATCCGAACAGCGCCCTTAGCGCCTAGACGTCCCGGAGGGCATATTCGACATTCGGCCGATCTGATGCACTGTGATCGATTCGAGCACCAATCACCCTGGCCATGATCTTGCCTGTGACGTACCGTCATGAAGGTGGATTCGACGGCGACAACGATCGCGGTCGCGGGAGTGCTGGCCATCCCGGTCGGTGCGGCGGTACGCGCGGCCAGACGACACCACGTGTACGGAACGCCCACGGAGCGCGCCGCTTACGAGGCGATGCATACCGTCTCGCTCGCTGCGCCCGTGCTGCGCGAAGGCCTCTCGCCGGAATCGGCGCGCAAGTCGGCACGCTATCTGCGCCGCCTGCTCGGTACCGCGGCAGTCGCGATAACGGACGCCGATCGGTTGCTCGCCTGGGATGGTGAGGGCGACCGGCACGCCGATGACGCACTCGTGCATGCCAAGAATGTCGTGGCTACCGGCCGGGTCAAGCTGCTCGACTGGGTGGATTGCGGCAGTGAGGAATGCGCCATCCGCGACGCCGTGATCGCGCCGCTGATCGTCGACGGCCAGACAGTCGGCACGCTCGCCGCGTACAACTCGACCGCCTCGGTGGCGCTGACCCGAGCCGTGTGCGAAGTGGCGCGCTGGGTCTCCTCACAGCTGGAGCTCGGACAGCTCGACCTCTCGCGCACCCGCACCATGGAAGCCGAGATCCGAGCGCTGCGCGCCCAGATCTCGCCGCACTTCATCTACAACTCACTCACGGCGATCGCCTCGTTCGTGCGGACCGATCCGCCGCGGGCGCGGGAGCTGCTACTGGAGTTCGCCGACTTCACCCGCTACTCCTTCCGCCGCGGCGGCTCGATGACCACGCTCGCCGAGGAGCTGCGCTGCATCGACTGCTACTTCCAGCTGGAGCAGGCACGCTTCGGCGACCAGCTGCAGCTCGTCGTGCGGGTGGCACCGGAAACGCTCGGACTCGAGATGCCGTTCCTGTGCTTGCAGCCGCTCGTGGAGAACGCGGTACGCCATGGGCTGCGCGGTAAGTCGGGCCAGGGCACGGTAACGATCACGACCGAGGACTCGGGCACGGAGTACACGATCACGATCACCGACGACGGGGTCGGCATGGACCCGGCGACCGCGGGCGCGGCGCTTAGCGGCGAGGGCACCGCGGACGCTCACGCGGTGGCCAACATTCAGGAACGGTTGCTGGCGGCGTTCGGCCCCGACCATGGGCTTCAATTGGACAGCACGCCGGGCGAAGGAACCACGGTCACCATCCGCATCCCCAAGCCGGTGTCGCGCAGGAGGTCGCACAACCGACGGGAGAACGCATGACCCAGCCGCTGGACCGCCCCGGCTTGGCCGTGCTGGCCGTGGACGATGAGCGGCCCGCCCTGGAGGAGCTCACCTACCTGCTGAGCGCGGACTCCCGGATCGGCAGCATCCGGACCGCGTCCTCCGGGGCCGAGGCGATCCGCATGCTCAACGGCGAGCAGCGCATCGACGCGCTCTTCCTGGACATCCGGATGCCGGGCGCGACCGGCGTGGACATCGCCAGGACGTTGGCCCGGCGCCCCGACAGCCCGCAGATCGTCTTCGTCACCGCGCACGAGGACTTCGCGGTCGGCGCCTTCGAGCTGCACGCCGTCGACTATGTGCTCAAGCCGGTAAGGCAGGACCGGCTCGCTGAAGCCATCCGGCGCGTGCATGAGCGGTTACACGCACGAACGCGCACGTCACCGACGGACGACGAGGTCGTACCGGTCGAGTTGGCGGGCGTGACCCGGTTTCTGACCCGGTCGCAGATCCGGTACGTCGAGGCTCACGGCGATTACGCACGGCTGCACACGGCGTCCGGCTCGCACCTGGTGCGCATATCGTTGGCGACTCTCGAGGAGCGCTGGACGCCACACGGCTTCGCCCGCATCCACCGCTCGTACCTGGTCGCGCTGCGCCACATCCAGGAGGTGCGCTGGGACGCCGGCCACACCACGGTCAAGGTCGGCGACAAGACGCTCGCGGTGAGCCGACGACACGCGCGCGAGCTGCGCGACCGGCTGCTGGGAGACGCCAACCGGCAGCGCTGACCGCACGCGGCGGAAAGCCCGAATCCAGCGCCGCGAGTTTCGGCAGCAGACCGGCCACCGCGAGACGCGGCTGGAAAGCGGCAGGTCCGAGTTGTTTCGAAACAGATCGAACCGGTCGGCGCGCGCCGTCAGCCGCTCGGCGCAACATCTCGACCAGGTGTCTTGAGAGCTCAGCGCATGGGGGACGAGCGGAGCAGGCCCCTGTTCGGGGGCTGACAACCGCGGGCCCGTTCCGCATGCCGGCCGAGCGACCGCCGGCCGGACTGGGGACGGGCCTTCAGTCTGGTCGAAAGGATCACGGTCGTGAGCAATGAAGCACCCACGACTAGCACTCCGGTGACCGTCGCGGATCCGGCCCCGCTCGGGCTCGCCGGCTTCGCGATGACCACGCTGGCGCTCTCCTTCGCCAACGCCAACATCATCAAGGAGACCGGCGCGATCACGATCGTGCTGGGCCTGGCCGCGTTCTACGGCGGTCTCGCGCAGCTGCTGGCCGGTATGTGGGAGTTCAGGCGCGGCAACACCTTCGGCGCTACCGCGTTCAGCTCGTTCGGCGCCTTCTGGCTTTCCTACTGGTGGATCGTCACCCATCTGACCGCGGCCAGCGGCGACGTGCACCAGGCGATCGGCCTCTACCTCATCCTCTGGGCGATCTTCACCGCGTTCATGACGGTCGCGGCGTTGCGCACCTCGATGGCGGTACTCGTGGTCTTCGTGCTCCTGACGCTCGCCTTCGTCTTCCTCGGCATCGGCGCCTTCCAGAACGGCACGCCGGCTCCAGACGCGTTGACCAAGGTCGGCGGCTGGATCGGCATCCTGACCGGTATCGCGGCCTGGTACGCGGCGGCGGCTACGGTCATCAACTCGACGCACCGGCGCGACGTGCTGCCCACGCTGCCGCGCTGAGCTGAATAGGCGAATGAAGAACCGCCCGCCGCAGCGATGCGGTGGACCTACCAATACCGGGGCTGAAGCCGTATGACGGCGGACGCTCGTACCGCACCGCCGGCGAGACGCCAAGCGCGCCCTCGCCGGCGGTGTGGTCTAGACCTTTTCTGCCGGAAACCCTTGCGTAACAGCATGAGTACTGGTGTGCTTTAGGGCTGAGAGACGCTCACACCGACTACGGCGGGGTCGGCGCTTCGCCGTGCCGCCGTCCGGCCCGCAAACGGACATTGACGAGGAGTTCGTGTGTCCAACGAGACGCTGTCGAACCTGTTGAACGAGGAGAGGCGGTTCGAACCGCCGGCCGAACTGGCGGCGGCGGCGAACGTGACGGCCGAGGCCTACGCGCGGGCCGAAGAGGACCGTCTGGCTTTCTGGGAGGCCCAGGCGAACCGGCTGACATGGGCGCAGCCGTGGACCGAGGTGCTGGACTGGTCGAACCGGCTGTTCGCCAAGTGGTTCACCGGCGGGAAGCTCAACGCCGCGTACAACTGCGTCGACCGGCACGTGGAGTCCGGGCACGGCGACCAGGTCGCCATCCACTTCGAGGGCGAGCTCGGCGACACCCGCACCATCACCTACGCGCAGCTACAGCGCGAGGTGTCGAAGGCGGCCAACGCGCTGATCGAGCTGGGCGTGCGCACCGGCGACCGGGTGGCCATCTACATGCCGATGATCCCGGAGACCGTGTTCGCGATGCTGGCCTGCGCCCGCATCGGCGCGCCGCACTCCGTGTGCTTCGCGGCGTTCTCGGCCGAGGCACTGCGCGCACGCATCGAGGACGCCAGCGCCAAGGTGCTGATCACCGTCGACGGGTACAACCGGCGCGGCGGGGTGGCCAGCCTCAAGCCGAACGCGGACGAGGCCGCGAGCGGCGCCGGCACGGTGGAGAAGGTGCTGGTTGTGCGGCGTACCGGGCACGAGGTGCCGTGGAACGCCGACCGCGACGTGTGGTGGCACGAACTGGTGGACCGGCAGTCCGAC
>NZ_DASRGV010000221.1:0-25277 GCF_035650855.1 Actinocrinis sp.
GGCTGACCGTCGCCGACTGCGCGGTCTGCGACGAGCAGCGAGACCGCGCGTGTCGTGCCGGCCGCAGGCACCGGACGAAAGCAGGTCAGCGGCCTCGGCCGCGGAAGTGTTGCGAGGCTTTCGCCGCTCCCGCGGTGCCGGAGGAGGCGGAGCTCGACAAGCGCAGAGCCATTCCGCCACCGGAGCGCGCCGAGCCGGGAGCGCCAGCGGAGCCCGCACGCCTGCGCGCGGTGCCGCCGACATTTCCAGCACCGGGCCCGCCAGTGCCATCGCTTCGCTGACGACGAGATCGCGACCGGGATTGAGACCGGGACTCGCCGGCGGACGGCACGCTGCCTGCGGGCCGGGACCGCTTCGGATCCGCCGTGCGGTGCTGCGGTGCTGCGGTGCTGCGGTGCTGCGGTGAGGTGCGTCCGGTGCTTCGGCGTGTGGGCTTCTCGGAATCCGCGCTGCCAGTGTTATTTCTCTCGCTCTTCGGCGATGACGACCTCGATGGTGAGGAACAGCGCGGCGATCGATGCGGCGTTTTGCAGCGCGCAGCGGGTGACCTTGGTCGGCTCGACGATGCCGGCCTTGACCATGTCGACGTAATGGCCGGTCGCGGCGTTCAGGCCGTGGCCGACGGGCAGGTGCGCGACCTTGTCCACGGCGACACCGCCTTCGAGGCCGGCGTTGGCCGCGATCTGTCGTAGCGGGGCGGTCAGCGCGGCGCGCACAATGCCGGCGCCGGTCGCCTCGTCGCCGGTCAAGTCCAGGTTGTCGAACGCGGTGCGGGCGGCGTTGGCCAGGGCCACGCCGCCGCCGGGCAGCAAGCCCTCCTCGACGGCGGCCTTCGCGTTGCGCACGGCGTCCTCGACGCGGTGCTTGCGCTCGTTGAGTTCGACCTCGGTCGCGGCGCCGACTTTGACCACCGCGACGCCGCCGGCGAGTTTGGCCAGGCGTTTGCGCAGATGTTCGGAGTCGTAGTCGGAGTCGCTGCGCTCGATCTCGGCGCGGATCTGGTTCACCCGCCCGGTGATCAGGTCGCCGTCGCCGAGGCCCTCGATGATGGTGGTCTCGTCCTGCGTGACGACCATCCTGCGTGCGCGGCCGAGTACTTCCAGGCCGCAGGTTTCCAGGGTGAGTCCGACGCTCTCGGAGACGACCTGGCCGCCGGTGAGCACCGCGATGTCGCCGAGCATGTCCCGGCGGCGGTCTCCGAAGCCCGGCGCCTTGACGGCCAGGGACTTCAGCGCGCCGCCCAGCGTGTTCACCACCAGCGTGGCCAGGGCTTGGCCCTCGACGTCCTGCGCGATCACCGCGAGAGGCGTGCCTGCTTGCACGACCTTCTCCAGCAGGGGCAGCAGGTCCGCCACGGCGGCGATCTTGTCGTCGACGATCAGAACGTACGGGTCATCGAGCACTGCTTCCATGCGGCCGGTATCGGTCATGAAGTACGGACTGAGGTAGCCGCGATCGAAACGCATGCCTTCGGTCAGCTCCAGCTCGAGACCGAAGGTGTTGGACTCCTCGACGGTGATGACGCCTTCCTTGCCGACCTTGTCCATCGCCTCGGCGATCAGTTCGCCGATCGCGCTGTCACCGGCCGAGATCGATGCGGTGGCGGCGATCTGCTCCCTGCTTTGCACCTCCTGCGCAGCCGCGGCCAGTACCACGCACACCGACGCGACCGCGGCCTCGATGCCGCGTTTGAGCGCGATCGGGTCGGCGCCGGCCGCCACGTTGCGCAGCCCGCCACGGATCAGGGCGCGGGCCAGCACCGTGGCCGTGGTCGTGCCATCCCCGGCGTCGTCGTCGGTCTTCTTGGAGACCTGCTTGACCAGTTCGGCCCCGATCCGCTCTATCGAGGTGCCGAGTTCGATCTGACGGGCGATCGACACCCCGTCGTTCGTGATGGTGGGAGCGCCCCACGTGCTGCCGAGCACGACGTTGCGGCCCTGCGGCCCGAGGGTCACCTTCACTGTGTCGGCGAGGATGTTCACGCCTCGCTCCAGACCGCGGCGTGCCTGTTCGTCGAATGCGATCAACTTGGCCATGCACTGTGTCCTTCGCTAGAAGCTACGGGGGGGTTACTTCGTGGGCCCGACCTCGTCCGGGCGCGGCATGGCGACCGCCGCAGCCATACGCAGCGGCGCGCGGCCCGAGGTCGGCGCCGGCGCCGGCTGCGGGGGCGGCGGGGTCGCGGCGGCGCTTTCACGGGCGAGGAACGCGCCGAGTTCCGCGATGGTGGTCATCAGGGGCGCGGGGAAGACGACTGTGGTGTTCTTGTCCACGCCGATCTCCACCAGGCTCTGCAGGTTGCGCAATTGCAGGGCCAGGGGGTGGGCCATCATCGTGTCGGAGGCGTCGCCGAGCGCCGCGGCGGCCAGGGATTCCCCCTCCGCGTTGATGATCTTCGCTCTCTTCTCCCGCTCCGCCTCGGCTTGGCGCGCCATGGCGCGTTTCATGCTCTCGGGCAGTTGGATGTCCTTGAGTTCGACCAGGGTGACTTCGACGCCCCAGTCCACGGTGGTCACGTCGAGGATTTCGCGGATGTCCAGATTGATGCGGTCGGTTTCGGAGAGCGTTTCGTCCAGGGTGTGTTGGCCGACGACCTTGCGCAGCGTGGTTTGGGCGATCTGGTCGATCGCGGCGCGCACGTTCTCGATGGCCACGACCGATTTGACGGCGTCCACGACGCGGAAGTAGGCCACCGCGGAGACGTCCACGCTGACGTTGTCGCGGGTGATGATGCCTTGTGACTGGATCGGCTGGGTGACGATGCGCAACGAGACCCGGTGCAAGACGTCGACGAACGGGATGATCAGCCGGAAACCCGGCGGCCGCGGCCCCTGCACGCGCCCGAGCCGGAAGAGCACACCGCGCTCGTACTGCTTGACGATCCGCACCGACAGTGCGAACCCCAGAAGGGCCAGCACCAGGACGACGACGAGCACGGTGATCAGAATGCCCACGGTGGTACTCCCTTGAGAGAGCGGATCAGTTTGCTTACAGGGGTCGGGAGGGATGCGTTCGCTCTGCGGCAGGCCGGGACGGCTAACGCTCCGCAGATGGTCCGTGGCTACGGCGATGGCGATGGCGATGGGTGATGGAAATGTCGGGCGCGGAGATGTTCACCCCGTAAGGCCCCGCCCGCCGTCGGTCTCCCAAGCCGCCGCGGACAGTGGGTCGAGCGGCACGGCGTCTCCGAGCGGCGTCTGCGTCCCGCTGTTCGCGCGTTCGATGATGCCGACGGCGCGGCGCAGATCGCCGCCGAGCCCCGCGAGGGCGAGGACCCGCTCGGCGACCCGGAGGTCGGTGCGCGGCGGGACGACCACCAGATCGGTGCGCTTCGAGCCCGCCCTGTCGACAAGGCTGATCGACGCGGCGTCCTGGCCGGTGGAAGGGGCGAGGGTCACCGAGCGGCCTGCTGCGGCCAGGGTGCGCGGCGCCGGCTTCCAGGCGGTCGGATTGTAGATGACCTGCGCGACATCGTGGCCGGCCGAGCTCAGTTCGGCCAAGAGTTGGGGAAGCTCCACGCTCAGGTCGAGCGAGTGGGGCCACCAACCGCCGTCGACGAATCCGTCGGCGCCGGTGGGATCGCGCCGCTTCAACCGCAACCCGTCCGACGCTCTCGGAGTGGATGCGGCGGCCGGGACGGTCAGGAAATCGGGGGTGTTGAGGACGGTCATGGCGTGCGCCGATCAGGGCCCACTTCGGGCCGGTTGCCAATCGCCAGGGGCGAGGCCGGCCTGGAAGCCGTCGTGCGAAATACCCTCGGTGACACTCATACTACGCCCCTTAGCCCTCGCCTGACGCTGGACGCGGAGCCAGAGGAGATTCCGGCAGCGGTCAGGATGCACGCCGCCAGGGGGCGGTTCCCGCTGCGTCACTGCTGCCCGCGTCGTACCAGCCTGGCGGACGCTGCCCGAACAGCCCCGTGTCCTGGTAGGTCGCGGCAACGATCTGCGGGCAGTAGGCGCCCTCCAGGTCGAGACCCAGCAGGTCTCGACGACGCCTGGGAATGCGCGCGCCGAGCCATCGTGAAGCAAGCTAGGCGCTGAAAGGGAGGGCGGTGCGATCCAGCCGCGCGACAGTCCGCAGGGCGCCATCCGCATCTGCCGGGCGATCGGCAGCCGCAGCAGCTGACCGCGCGCCAGGGAGCCCACCGCACCATCGAACGCATTCGCTGGATCGCCGCGTCCGCCTACGACCTCGAATTCTCAGCTGACACCGCGCTGAGCGAACGCATCCTGTGCCCCGCGGCGCCGACCGAGCGGCACGGCATGGAGGACGCCCGGTTCGTGCGCTTCACCAGTGCCCATCCCCGACCTGCTGGCCGAATGCGCCGCACCGGGTGAGGAAGCGCGGCACGGCGGCGCGCGAACAGGCGGCCGAAGGGCGCGAACCTGCAGCTGGCGTACCGTACAGAGCGGATCGGGAAGGCACCCGCAAGCTACTGACAGCATTTCGCGTATGGGTGTTCGGGCCCGTGGTGTCGCTCGGGCCGAAACGCGCGCATACTAGCAGTGCGGCACTCATCACGCAGTCGACCGAGTTTCGATCAGGTCTAGACCATACGCCGGTCTCGATCCCCGCCTCGCTGCTTCTCCGATTTGCGAGGTGGATCCGTGGCGACGGCTCCCTACAATGGCGCAGACCGCTTTCCCGAGGCTGACGTTTCCGGGCCGATGGACGCGCAGCGCGCCGTGCGGATTTCGGTGACCGGCCTGATCGTGCTCGGTCCGTTCATCGGGCTCGGCGCGGCGATCTGGACACAATGGGGCCGTGGGCTGGGCGCCGCGGATCTGGGGCTGGCGGCGTTCTTCTACCTGCTGACCGGGTTCGGGGTCACCGCAGGGTTTCACCGCTGTCTGACCCACCGCAGCTACACGGCGCGCCCCGCACTGCGCGCCGCGCTGGCGATCGCCGGTTCGATGAGCTTCCAGGGCCAGGTCATCGGCTGGGTCGCCATCCACCGGCGCCACCACGCCTACGCCGACCGTCCCGGCGACCCGCACTCTCCCTATCGCTACGGCACCGGCGCGCTCGGCCAACTGCGCGGCGCCGCCCACGCCCACATCGGCTGGCTGTTCAGCACTGAGGCGACCAGCACCGAGCATTACGCACCGGACCTCGTCGCGGACCCAGTCATGCGGCGTATCAGCAGCGCATTCCCGCTTCTGTGCGTGGTCTCCCTCGCCTTGCCCGCGCTGGCAGGCTTCGCGATCGGGGGCAGTCTGGGCGCCGCGTTCAGCGCACTGCTATGGGCCGGGCTGGTGCGCGTATTCCTGCTCCAGCACGTCACCTGGAGCGTGAACTCCCTGTGCCACCTGCTGGGCCAGCGCCCCTACACCACCCGACGACACGACCGGGCCACCAACCTGTGGCCGCTCGCACTGCTCTCCCTCGGCGAGAGCTGGCACAACACGCACCACAGCGATCCGGCCTGCGCGCGCCACGGCGTCGACCGCGGGCAGATCGATCCGTCCGCCGCCCTCATCCGGCTATTCGAACGCCTCGGCTGGGCACGGGACGTGCACTGGCCCATCGCCACCCGGCTCGACCAGCGACGCCGCCGCCCCGGCGGGACCCGCCCGCCCGCCAGAGCCCACAGCGCAGCATCGTGATGTTCAGGTACACATGCCCCGCCCGCGCCCGCCCGCACCAGGCACGGGCCGACCTGGCGACCGCGCAACTCTTCGGGAAAGCGGAGAGCACCAGTCGCACCATCGAGGAACTGTGCGATGACCGACACCGGGCACACCGGCGAACCTGCCAAAGAATCTAGAGGACCCCATGCTGAAGCTACACCGCCGTTCCCAAATCGCCCCGCCCTCGCCAGCGATGCCGAACACGACGCCCACCGGGCCGGCAGTACCCGAGACCTCCGCGCCCGTCCACACGCCCCCGCGCACCAGAGCCGGGACCACCTGGGTGCTGGCCTGTATCGCGGCCCTCGTCCTGGTCGCCCTCATCGTCTTCCTCGCACAGAACGCCGGCGCGACGAAGATCTCCTTCTTCTCCCTGCACGGCCGCTTCCCTCTCGCGGTCGCGCTGCTGGCCGCCGCCGTGGCCGGCTGCCTGCTCACCCTCGCAGTTGGCAGTACACGCATCATCCAACTGCGCTGGGTCGTGCGCAGACGCCGCCGCGACGACCTCGTTGCCTCCGCCCCGACAGCGCCGCCGCAGACTCCAGACGTCACACCCGACTCTGCGCAGCTCTACCGCCCCGAACACGGACGAGCAGGCACCCCGAGCAGCAGCGGCAATGGCAAGCTGGAGTCGTAGACAGCTGGCATGCAGGCGCCGGCCCGCAGCCGCGCCGGGTCAGCCGGCTCGTTCCCAAACCGTGCCGGCCGCGCACGGTCTTCTGGCACCTTCGATCCGTGAAACCCTCAAAGCAGTCAGCGCGCCGGGACTTGTCTAGACCTCACGCTCCTCGCCACACCTCCAATTTCGATCTCTCAGACGGTGAGTGTCATGCCCCTTTCAGTGAACAACCACGTGGCCGCGACGACCGTGAGCATCCAGGTCGATCCCGCCGAACAACTGCCCCCGGCCAACCTGTGCACGTGCGGACACCCCTACAGCCAACACGACCGGATCTCCATCCGCTACTGCGACGCGACGGTCACGGGAGGATTGGACCGAGGCTGCATTTGCCGCACTGGGACCGGGACGTACGCGGGCCGGATGTGAGCTGTGCACCTGGACGGGATTCACCGAAAGGCTTGCCGGTCCTGCCCAGCCCCAAGCGTCCGAATAATGCCGAAACTGGTTTCCTCCGCACCGATCGCCGACCCGCTCCTCGGCTCCGCGGTGCGTCCCGCGGCCACGTCGCCTGAAGCGATCCGCCGTGACACGGTCACCGGCGCGCGCTTTCGCAGAGCACTGTTCTCTGGGAGCGCCGCCATCTGGTCACCGGGCGGCGGAGGCAACCGGTGCCAGTCCGCGCGCAGAAGTCCGCGACGATGAAGCCGCCAAGCGTGCCCGGCGCGCTGGCCGCGATCACGGTGGGCGCGATCCTGACCTACGCGGTCGACTTCACGATTTCCGGGATCAGCAACCACGTCGCCGGCGTGACCATCTCATCGGCCGGGTTGGCAGCCCTGGCGATCCGCCTGGCGTGGTCTGTCAGGAGCCTGCGCAAGCGGGATGATTCCCTCCGCGCGCCGCCGCCACAGCGTCCGGACCCGGAAGCGGGCATTCCACAGAATTCATCGCCGCGCTGAACCAGGCTTGGGGTCAGAGCAACCGGGTGACCGTGAATGCGCACATGTGGCTGAGCCGATCAGTTCGGTTCAGGCTGCCGAGCGCGCACCTCGTCGCGCGGCGGCCTGGAGAGCAACTCCGTGGCGGTGCTGGTGCCGTCGGCGACTTGCCGGGCGAGGTCGGACAGGTGCAGGTTGTGGTCGCGGGAGTAGGCGCGCAACAGGGCGAAGGCCTCATCCACGGTGATGCGGCGGCGTTCCGCGAGCACGCCCTTGGCCTGCTCGATCGTGATGCGGCTGTTGAGCGCCTGCTGAAGTTGGGTCGCGAGCAGTTCGGCCTGCTGGACGCTGCGTTGAGCCAGGATCCCGATGGTGGCCACGTCCGCAAGCGCCTGCCCGGTGCGCACGTCGGCGTCGCTGAGCGTACCGGGACGGGCGACGAACAGATTCAACGCTCCGATGATCGTGGCGCGCAGCCGCATCGGCAGGGCGTGCACCGAAACGAAACCGGTGGCCTGGGCAGCGTCGGCGAAGCGGGGCCAGCGCTCCTGACTCGCCGCGAGGTCGGCGTTGATCACCTGGCTACCGCTGCGGAAGGCATCCATACAGGGGCCTGCGTCGGCCTGCAGCTCGAACAGTTCCAGCAGACGCGCGCTCTCCGTAGACGCGGCGGTGGCGTGCAGTTGCCCGTACTGGTCGGCCAGCATCAGCCCAGCGGCGTCCACGTCGAGCAGTTGCACGCACCGCCCTGCCACAGTGTGCAAGAACTCGATGACGTCGAATTCGTCGACGAGGGTATCGGCTGCCTCGACAAACGCCTCGATCAACTGCTCTTCACGGGTCACGGTCACGCCCTCACGATAGGCCCTTCAGTGCGGCTCGGGCAGCGCCGTGCCGCACACGGATGTGTTACCGGTTGTGGTCGTCGAAACGCAGACGGCGGGCCACCACGTCTGCGGCGACCTGCGAGATCGGGCGGCCGTCGGCGTAGGCGTGCGCGCGAAGCCGCACCAGGGCCTCGGCCAGACTCACCCCGAGCTGCGCGCTGATCATGCCGGTGGCCTGGTGGACCTCGACCCGGTAGGTCGCGACAGGCGCCCAGCCCGGTTGCGGAGCGTCGTCGGCGCGGTCGGTCCAGGTGAACTGCCGGTGCGCCAGCAGCAGGGTGATCGCGCCGGCCAGGGCGAAGGCATCTGTCAGGGCGCCGTCGACAAGCGGTCCCGGGACGGCGCGGTGGGCCAGCAGCGCGCCAACACCAATCGCCCCGATCCGCAGCGGCAACGCGAAGACCGCGCGCACCCCCAATCCGGTGGCGGCGGGGACGAACATCGGCCAGCGGGCCGTCTCGGCGGCCAGGTCGGGCACCAGTACCGGCGCCCCGGCGGCGGCGTCAATGCCGGGGCCATGGCCGAGGGTGAACTGCAGTTCCTCCAACTTGGCGCTGACCGTCTCCGGTCCCCAGGCCAACACCGGGCCCGTGGGCCCGGTGCCCAGCGCGGCATAGATTCCGTCGACTCCCAACACGGCTGCGGCCTCGACGGCCACCGACTGCGGCAGGTTCGCGCCGCGCTCTCGGTCGCCGTCCAGCAGTGCTAGGACCGCAGCCATCCGATCGCTGACCAAAGCGTGACACCGCCTACCTCTGCCGTGATGCTGCGGGGCCCGACCGGCTGACTTTACTCAGTGCCCTACTCGATGTGCACAGGTCCGGCGGCGAAGGGCGCCGGATCCAGTCGGGAAGCCGGACCGTATCCCTGGCCGATAAGCGCCGCCTCAGCGTGGATCCAATCTCCTCGATGCAGCGGCAGTACGGGCCGGGTGTGTGTCACGGCGCCAGGCGATCAAGTAGGCGAGCACACGTTGGCTGAGTTGATAGTCGTGTTCTGCCTTGATCTGGTCGGTGCCGGCCCGCTGGGTTCCGGCTCGGCGGGATCAACGGGCGGCGTACGCGGCCTGGGTGGAGAGTAGCAGGATGAACGGGTTCATCCAGCGCCCTGCTCCCCGGCGATTCACCGGCGCACACTGCGCCGCCCTCCGCGCTGGCCCTCCACCAGGTGCACGGCACCGAGCAGCACGACCGATCCGGCCAGCGCGGTGATCCAGGTGGACAGGTTGAAGAAACCCTGCAGGCTGTGAACGTGGAAGAACTTGGTGGCCAGCCAGCCACCGAGCAGCGCGCCGGCGATGCCGATCAGCGAGGTGATGATGATGCCGTGCGACGCACGGCGGCTGACGAGGCGTTCGGCAACGGCGCCGGCGATGATTCCCAACACGATCCAGGCGATGACGCCCATGAAGACTCCCAGATGAGATGACTGCGTTCGAAGAAGCGCCCACATCCACCACGCGGTCATCCCACGGCGCCGGCCGCACTCGCCCTGGGGCGCATCGCCGAGGGTCGAACCGGTCCACGCACAGAAAAACCCCGAATCGTCGGAGAAGATCCGTGAGGGTGGTGGATGTTCTCGCCGCCGGGGTCCGGAGTGACCTGCTCAGCGTACTGCCTCGAAACCGGTCGGACCAGAATAAAGGTGCGAACGCCGGACACGATCCGACTGTCAATCCCGCACGGAAGGACACAACCTGCGACAGCACAGATCGCAGGGCGATGCGATGCGGGCTGTTAGGTGGTTTCAGCTCGGAAGGTTTCGAGTATGGTCAAGGTAGCTTATGACGCTCCGGACCCTGGCGCCGCGATTCCGGCGCAGGAGGCGTCAGGGTGTGCGGCCCGTGCGCAATCCGGCCGCGCACCATCACGCGCTCGGTGCTGCACACCCGAAGCGTGAGGCCATTCATGGACGTATTCCCCACCCGACGTGACGAGCACATACACATGATCGCCGTACGCGGCGAGATCGACCTGGCTACCGCCGGCGATCTACTGCTGCGGCTGCGGGCGCTGGCCGAGCCGGTGAGCGGCCCGATCCTGCTGGACCTGTCCCAGATCACGTTCATCAACTTCGCCGGTCTGCGTACGTTGCGGGCCTTCGACCAGCACGTGACGACGGCCGGAGGCAGCGTGCACGTGGCTGCCGTCTCCCTCCCGGTCGCCCGGCTGTTCGAGCTGGTCGCACTCCATCAGGACGATGCGAACGTTGCCGACCCGCCCCCGCTCGATGCCATGCCTCCTTCCGCCGCGGGTCGGGAAACGCCCGGCGTGTGCGCGATTGCAGGCGTCTGATGCTCCGGAGCGCGCCGGCCCTCGCGCCAGAGGTCTGTGACCGATCTCCACGTGACGTCGCGCCCAACTCGACGGCAACGAGCGACACGCGCCCGCGCCGCTCATCCCGCCCGTGAAATCAATACCCTTGTCATGAACGGACGGAGGGACGCGCGGAACACGGCACCGGGGTAGGGAGCCCCCTATCGCTTGCCGCGCGATCGATACATACTCGGACTAGAACACGTATCCACGCAGCCCGATCGAGTTCCCGATCAGGTCTAGACCCTACGCCGGTCTCGCGAACCGCCTCGCTGCCTGTCCTTCCTGCGCTAGGTGAATCCCTGTGGCGACGCCATCCTCCAGCGACATCGGGCGTGCACCGACCGTCAACCCCCGCACCGCGTCGGGGCGGTATGCCGCATATCCGGACGGCGTGGTCGTCCTGGTTCGGCGCACCGCGCGGCGCACCCGCTCCCCTTCGTTCCCACCCCTGCGTATGCGGCGTGACCGCTTCGGCACACGGCCCGGGCCAGGCCGCCGGCAACGGTGACCGCGTCACCGGCCGTACCCGAGGCCGCCACGCCATACAGCGCAGCCAGAGGCCGTCAAGCGCCGACTTCAAGTGCTGAGTCGCTGGTGCATTTCGTGATCCGATCGGCATCCTGCCATAGACGCCGCTCAAACCAGCCGGCCGCAGGTGCGGACCGCCTCGGCCCGCACGAGATCCAGGAACACCGCATCCGTATCATCCTCACGGGCCTCGGGTCCCGCTTCGGCGTCGGTGCGCCCGCGCTCGTCGCTGTCGCCATCCTTGGCTTGTTCATAGAGCAGGCGACAGCCGTGGATCCCGGCGAGCAGATCCTCAAGCAGGTCCAGCGCGGGGCGGGAGGGATCGAGCGGGGTGGCGCGCAATTCGGCGAGCATGTCCCGGGCCAGCTCCTGGTCCTCCTCGTCAGCGTCCGGGTCCTGCGCCCGGCCCACCACCCGGGCAACCGCGTCCACCAGCCCGGCCGGGTCGGGGATGATCCCCTCGGCGACCAGCATCGCCTCGCGGACCAGCGCGGTGACCGCCTCGCGGGGACTCGCCCCGTCCTCGATCAGATGCAGCACCAGAGTCGGGGTGGCGTGTGCCAGCGCCTCAATGTCACTGGACTGCTCCACCACATGCCGCAGGTCCGTGCCCGAGGCGAATGCGGCCACGACGGCGGCCGCGTGCAGCCAGTGCGCGGCAGCCACCGCAGCGGCCGTCGGGTCGATCCGCGTGAACAACTCGTCCCCGCCCGACAGGTCGGCCGCCAACAACCGGTCGGCCTCGGCCACCTGGAGCGGGGATGCATCCGCCCGGCTCACGACCACCGCCTGACGGGCACGCCCGACCAACTCCCCGCGCTCGGCGGCCTCGATCGAGGCCAGTTCCTCCCCCGCCTCCAGCACCACCGAGTCGGTCAGCTCGCTGCGCCCGATCGCGTGCAGAGCGCGCCCAACCCGATGCGCGGTCTCCTCGACCGCGACATACGACTGGACGATCATGCCGTGCTCGGGCAGGTTCGGAGAGCGGATCGCGTGCGGGACCTTCGCGAACGCCTCGCGTTCACACTGACGCAACCAGCCCTCGCTGTTCTCCTCCAGGCCGTCGGCGGCGCTGACCGGGTGAGTGTAGGTATGCCAGGCCGCATCCGAAAATCCGCTCAGCGCCATCGCGAGCGCCCCCGCCAGCCCTGGCGGGCATTCCCCGGGCAGCGCCGCGACCGTGATCGCCGTATCGCCAGCGCCGGTCGCCCAACTGGCCGTCAGTACTCCGCGCTCCAGGTCTATCGCATACCGTGTCACTCCGACCTCCTCACGTGGCCAGCCCCTCCGCTGACGATGATCGTCCGCATCCCCTTATTACCCGGCCGCTGTAGACGGACCCACTCCCACCCCTGTCGAACCGAGACGACGATGCCGACTCGCGGCCCATCCGCCCTTGGTCAGGTCGCGCGCCTGGTTCTTGTCGAGCGTGAGCCGCACGCCGTTCTCACGTCCGCCACCACGCCGATCGGGATGGCGACCCGCTTGTAGCCCCATCGCGACCAGGCACATCCTCACGGCTGTATTCGTAGCCTTGTTCATGCCAGGCCTGCGTAAGGGGCCGCACGCGCGGCGGTCCAGCAGGCAGAAATTCACGTCGCGGCGGAGCACTGCGACGGACGAGGAACGGCGAGTGCCTGCGCGCCGCAGCCAGTACATTTCCGATGGAAATGAGCGGCCGCGACACCTGCACCACCCGAACGCCCTGACCGCCACCGCTGGAGCCGTCTATGCACACGGCGCGGACCAGAGGCTGCCGCGTTTCACCGAACCGGCGGACCAGGACAGAGGCTAAGTGCCGTGGCGGAGCGTCGAGCGCGTCTTCGAGCGTGCGATAGACCGGCAGCCGCCTGATCAGGCGCCGAATGTGCGGGCCCCGGTACGTTCGCCGGCGCACACCGATCAAGCGGGCCCACCCACCGCGCTCGTGCGCCTGGACCGCGGCGGCGAGCAGCACCCCCGACCCGTGTGCATCGATGAAACTGAGCGGAGCGAGATCGAAGACGAGCCGACACTGTCCCCGCGCGGCCAACTCGGCGAGCTGCGCACGCAGCGCCGGGGCGGTGAAGACGTCCAACTCGCCACACAGGCTCAGCACCACGCAACCGGGCACCGTCACATCGTGCACAAACAGTCCGCTGGCCATGACTGCCCCATCCCTCGCACGCATGTGCTTACCTGCGAGCCCAGGGTCTGGAGACTGCAATAGGACTCTACCCGCCCAAGCCTGACAAAGCGCTGCACTCGAGCTCCAGACATCACACCCGACTGCCGCGCTCACAGCCCGAATACGGACGAGCAGGCCCCCGGGCAGCAATGGCAAGCTGGAGTAGCAGAAGCGGCATGCAGGCGCCGGCCCGCGGTCGCGCGGTCTAGTCCGCCGGTCTCCAGACCGGGCTGATAGGGATCTTTGAACCACAGCTGGAGTGCAAGGCTGAAACGGCCAGACGCCTTCGGCTTCGCGGGAGACGGGAGTTCCACCCGGTGAGGTGTTGCCGGGGGAAGGATCTCTCCGGGGTTCAGAGCCCGGCGACGACGCGTCGTAGTGTGCCTGGCGCGATGCGCAGCATGGCGGGCATGACTTTCGTCTGACCGGGGAATGCCATCTTCCTGCGCCGCCGAAGAGCTTTCATCGTGACCGCCGCCACCTGTGCGGGAGTCAGCTTCTTCCCCGTGGCTTCGGCGTTCATGGGCGTGTCCGTAGACGGCGGGAGGACCTCGAGGACATGGGTGCCCTGCGGGGCGAGTTGACGGCGCAAGCCATCCGCGAAGCCGTGCAGGCCGGCCTTCACCGCGCCGTGGGTGGGCGCGCGAGTGGGCGAGACCAAAGCGAACCCCGAGGTGACGAATACGATCGCGTCGGGCGATGGCCACCGCTCGAGCACTTCACCCGTCAAGTGGACGGGGGCGCTGAGATTCAACGCCACCTCGGCATCGAGAGTCGCGTTGGGGTTCTTGCCGGCAGCGTAGTCTCGTTCCTCGAACGTACCGGCGTTGTTGACCAACACGTCCAAACGCCCAAAGCGATCGGCGACCGCTTGCAACAACGCTGCCCGATCGGCTGCGTTGGTCACATCAGCCCGCACGGCCAGCGCCTGCGGGTGTGCCTGCGCGAATCGGTCAAGCGCAGCCTGCGAACGCCCGCAAACGACGACAGACGCCCCGAGCTGCACGAAGGACTGCGCGAGGCTCAAGCCGATGCCCGAGGTTCCGCCTGTGATGAGTACGGTCTGTGACACGATACAGCCTCTCCGTATAACGTACTGGTTGGTACGAAACACGGTAGCACATCCGTACCGATCGGTATCGAATGGGTAGGATGAAGAAATGCCCTCCACGACACCGGCTTCTCCTGGCAGGCCTCGCGCGTTCGACATCGACGAGGCACTCGATCGCGCAGTCCTGGTGTTTTGGTCAAAGGGTTTCGAGGGCGCCAGCCTTGACGACCTCACCGAAGCGATGGGTATCAGCCGCCCCAGCCTGTATAGGGCGTTCGGCAGCAAAGAAGACCTCTTCTACAAGGCGCTAGAGCGGTACACCGAGGGCTTGACCTCCTACTTCGCCCGAGCTCTAGCACAGCCCACAAGTGCAGCAGTGGCTACTGCCGTGCTCCACGGGGCGGTCGAAGCGGCAACCATGCCGGGATTCCCCGCGGGCTGCCTTGGCGTGCAGGGTGCGTTGGCTACCGGGGATGACAGCCGCCACGTCCGAGCCGCACTCATCGCATGGCGTGAGGATGGGATAGCCCACTTGACGCGCCGGTTTCAACAGGCGGTGGACGCCGGTGACCTTCCGCCTTCCACAGATCCCCATCTTCTCGCGCTCTACCTAAGAACAGTCGCCAACGGGATCGCCGTCCAGGCCGCGAGTGGTAGTTCCCGCCCTGAGCTGCTGCACGTCGCGAATCTCGCGTTGAACAACTGGCCAAAGCCGTAGTCAGCCAGTACTCCGGCCCGGCATCCCAACGGGTATAGCGCAGCAGGCGCTGCATTCGGCCCGGGCCGGGCGGCAGCGCGCCGGGACCTGTCTGGACCCCACGGTCCCTCGCCGCACTTCCAACCGCCGTGTCTCAGCTGGCGAATGTCACGCCACATTCAGCGGACATCGGAGTAGCGCGGGACGGCGCCCATGCCCGGCCTTTGCGGTGGCGTCACGTGCGCACGCCTCCCGGGCCGTCCGCGAGAGGTAGACTGTGAGTAGCTCAAGTTGAGCTATTGCCCCTCCGCCATCGGAGGGAGATCGGGGGTCTCATTCATGAGACCCGACCTGAAAGACAATCACCACGACGTCAGTCCTCCTCGGCTCGACCACCGCCTAGACACTGCGGTGGACGCCGCACAGCCCGCGCCGAGCGTCGCCCCGGAGCCCGCTCAGTCGCCCCGCTCCACCTCGGAGTCCCGGTTGAACGAGCGGCTCGCGCGGCTGCTGCTCCAGAAGAGGGGCCCGGACGCCGTCATGCTCGTCGTGCTGTTCCTGGCTTTGTTCTTCGGTCTGATCGGCTTGGCGGTGCATTTCCTATGGGTCGTGGCCATCATCGTGATGGCTCTCGGCCTGGGATTCATCGTCGCGGACAGCCGGCGCGACCGCATCGACATCGCGAATGAGCGCACCGAAAGGGCGCACGTAGACGCGCCATGATCCCTGGCGGGGCTCGTCAGATTCAGAATAGGCGCACCACGTCCACCGAATAACAAAGCGTCACCGAAGCGGCCGGTTCGGCCACAGTGGCAGTCCAGCCGGGAAGCGGCAGCGTGCATCAGGACTCTCACTCACAATCGGCGCGCCCGCGACGACCGGGTGGCCGGGGTGTTCGGTTCCTGGCGGTTCATCATCGTGCAGAGCTCCCGTTCATCCTGTTGCCCCTGCTGTTCTCCACGCAGGCCGCGTACGCCGCGCCGTTGATTCTGCTGACCTGATCGCCTGGCACCGCGACGCACACGGCGCGCACTGACACTGCATCGAGCAAGCCGGGTCCGACCGCCAAGGCCACGCTCACCAGCCTGGGACGAGACCTCGGCGAGCCATCAGGTCCGGCGCCCGTGGCCCCTGAACCCGTGCGGCTGGGCGCCACGAGATAAACAAGCCGGTCAGCCTGACACAGCTCCCGCATCGTGGCAGAGGAAAGGCGGTATCACTTCGTGGTCGGCGATCGCATGGCCGCGGTGCTCGCACTGCTGGACGGCGGCCGGGAACCGGGCGCGAACCTGCCGCGCACGCTGGCCGCGCAGGCCGCGGTGGCCCTCGGGGTCGATGGGATCTGCGCGGGTCTGGGCACGGGGTCCTCAGGTCTGGTGCTGGCTTGGGGCCGGGAACCGGTGAGCGTCGCGCTGGAGGGCCTGCAGTTCACCCTGGGGCAAGGTCCGGGTCTGGACGCCGAGGCCGGGACACCAGTGCTGGTGGCGGACCTGGAAGCGGCGGCCGCCCGCTGGCCCGTGTTCGTTCCCGCCGCCGCCGAGCTGGGGGTGCGCGCCCTGTTCGCGCTGCCGCTGCGGATCGGGGCGATCAGCGTCGGGGTGCTCATGGCTCACCGCGCCCTGCCCGGGCCGCTGGCCGACGGCGCCCTCGCGGACGCGTTCGCCCTGGCCGAGGCGGTCACGTTGCTGCTACTGCGCCAGCAGTCGACCAGTACCGAGGAGCGCGCCGGCCCCTCTGCCGAGTGGCCGCGAGCGGACTGGCCGACCTACCGGGCCGAGGTACACCAGGCCACCGGCATGATCAGCGTGCAGCTCGGGGTGAGCCTGGCCGAGGCGTTGCTGCGACTGCGCTCCTACGCCTATGCCGACGGCCGGTCGATCGCCGAAGTCGCTTCGGACGTGGTGGCGCGCCGACTGCGCTTTGACGACCGCGACAAGTGACACGACCGTGAGCGGTGCGCGCCTCCCGCGACGCACCCAGGGCCTATCGTGAAGGGGTGACCGTGACCCGTGAAGAACAGCTGGTCGAGGCGTTCGTCGAAGCCGCCGACACTCTCGTCGACGACTTCGACGTGATCGAGTTCCTGCACACTCTGGCCGGGCGCTGCGTGCAGCTGCTCGACGTGGACGCCGCCGGGATCATGCTGGCCGACGGGCGCGGGCACCTGCACGCCACCGCCGCCTCCAGCGAGAGCGCGCGCCTGCTGGAGCTGTTCGAGCTGCAAGCCGACGCGGGTCCTTGCATGGACGCCTTCCGCACCGGCGCCCAGGTGGTCAACGCGGACCTCGGCGCGAGCGAAGAACGCTGGCCCCGCTTCGCCGAAGCCGCCCAGGCCACCGGGTACGCCTCCGTGCACGCCCTGCCACTGCGGCTGCGCTCCACGATCATCGGAGCCCTGAACCTGTTCCGCGCCCACCAAGGTGCCCTCAGCGATGACGACATACACACCGGACAGGCTCTGGCCGACGTCGCCACCATCGGCATCCTGGCCCAGCGCAGTGCGCAGCAGGCCGAACTGCTCGCCACGCAGCTGCAGCGGGCCCTCAATAGCCGGGTGACTATCGAACAGGCCAAGGGCGTACTGGCCGAACGCCGCGGCATCGACGTCGATCAGGCGTTCGCCCTGCTACGCGCATACGCTCGCAACCACAACCTGCACCTATCCGAACTCGCCCGACAGGTCGCCGACGGCACGAGTACAGCCACCGAACTGATCTCCGGTCCGCAACCGGCAGACGCCGACCGTCGGGGGCTGGAACGGGCCTGATCGCGGCACCGCGCTCAGGCCCGCATCACTTCCGATCCGTCCGTCGTCGTGTGCTGCCGGTCGCCCTGGCCCTGCTGGCCGCCGCCGTGGCCGGCTGCCCGCTCACCCCGGCGATCGGCAGCACACGCTTCCTCCAATTGCGCCGGATCGTACGCAGATACCGCCGCGACGACCTCGCCGTCCGGACGCAAGCTCAGGCTCGTGACATCGCGCCCGACACATTGGAACGTATCCGGGACCGGCACGGGCTTACGGAAAAAAGGAGTACAATAAAAGTACACACGGCATTTCGAACGCTGGTCATCACTCCAGCGTCGCCGTGGGCGAATCAAGAACCCGGATGCACACGCGGTCCGGAGACAGGCGTCTGATGATGCCGAACCAGAACCCTTCCCAGCCGATCGCCGACCGGCATCCCGCAGCCGGGCCGGAACCCGCGGCCGCGCCGCCCAGCCTGTCGCGCCGGCAGCTCTTCACCGGCGTGTGGTCGCAGCGGTTCGCCAGCCAGCGCGCCGCGCTTCGCCGAACGCTGTCCCCCAAGCCCGCCGCCGCCCGGACGCAGGGCGGAGGACGCAACCGCCGCCAGTCCGAGCGCAACAGCGCGCAGCGATGAGGCCGCAAGGTGCGGCCGGCGCTCTCGCCGCTATCGCGGTGGGCGCGACGCTGACCTACGCGGTCAGCTTCACGATCTCTGGAATCAGCATCCACACCGTCGGTGTGATCATCATGCTGGCAGGGGTGGCCGCCCTTGCGATCCTCCTCGTGCGAGCCTTGAGCGAACTGCGCAGGCGGGATCGGCGCCGCCCGACGACTACGCAGAGGCCGAGCGCGGACACGGGCGTCTGGCACGATCCGCGGCTTGCCGCTCCGCAGGCGAGCGCGACGCGAGCGTCCACAGACGACTATGCCGCACCCGAGCCACGCCAGGTCGGGGATCCGCAGAGCGCCGTGACTTATCGGACGCGCCGGGCGCAGCGGCGATAGTGACTGCGCAACCTGCGGGCGGCTGAAAACGAGAATCTGCCCGCAGGTTGAGGCACACCGGGTGCGAATCGGCCCACGCTCATCTCCGAGCGTGGGCCGATCGCTGTGTAGGGCGGACGGCTGGTGCCGTCGACGACATCGAGGCGTAGGTGAGCCTGGGCACCGCCACGAGTTTTGCGGTGCTGGCCGGGTCAACGGTCACCAACACCGGCCCTACCACGATCAGCGGTGATCTCGGCGTGAGTCCAGGGTCTGCGGTCACCGGGTTCCCGCCGGGCACGGTGAGCAACGGGACAATCCACGCGGCGGACGCGGTCGCCGCGCAAGCCCAAAGCGACCTGGTCATCGCGTACAACGACGCCGCTGGTCGCAGTCCCACCACCAGCGAGTCCGGTGACCTCACCGGGCAGACGCTCGTGGCCGGGGCTTACAAGTCCACCTCCAGCCTGAGCTTGACCGGAACCGTAACGCTCGATGCCCAGGGCGATCCGAACGCGGTATTCATCTTCGAGATCGCCAGCACGCTGATCACCGGCTCGGCAAGCAACGTCGCCTTGATCAACGGCGCGCAGGCCTGCAACGTGTTCTGGCAGGTCGGAAGCTCCGCGACCCTGGGCACGAACTCCACGTTCAACGGCACCATCATGGCTCTGACATCCATCGGCGCGACCACGGGAGCCAAGATCACCGGAAGGCTGCTGGCGCGCAACGGTGCCGTGACGCTGGACGACAACACCATCACGCGACCCGAGTGCAGCACCGCGTCCTCCAGCCCCACCGCAAGCACGTCAGCCAGCAGCAGTGCTACACCCAGCACAAGCGCCTCGCCGTCCACCAGCGCGTCGGCCAGCACGAGCGCGTCGGCCAGCGCCAGCGCGTCACCGTCCGCGAGCGCCAGTGCCAGCGCTAGCGCTTCACCCTCGGCCAGCGCCAGCGCCTCGTCCTCCCCGAGCGCCAGCGCTAGCGCGTCATCCTCGGTCAGCGCCAGCGCCTCACCCTCGGCCAGCGCTAGCGCCTCATCCTCCCCGAGCGCCAGTGCAAGCGCGTCTCCCTCGGCCAGCGCGAGTGCAAGCGAGTCAGCCTCGGCCAGCGCCAGCGCGAGCTCCTCACCCTCGGCCAGCGCCTCGGCCTCCAACAGCGCGACACCCACCGCGAGCGTGTCATCCAGCGCGAGCGCAACACCCTCGGTGAGCGCGACTGCAACGAGTACGCCGACCGCGACCAGGACTTCGTCTTCCAGCGCCAGCCCGTCCGGCGCCGCAACGCCATCCGCCTCGTCGACATCGTCCGGCGGTGGACAACTCGCCGAGACCGGTGCCGGCCCGCTGCTGCCCGCCGCTGCGGGCGCCGGCCTGCTCGTCCTCGGCGGCGCCGTACTGACGACCCGTAAGCAGACGCGGCGGCAGTGAGCCGCGATGAGCACCGTCAGGCCCGGGACGGCCGAACAGCCGTCGCCCCGGGCCTGACGGCATTCCTCGACCGGATCCCTACCAGGGCGGTCTCGCCTCACGGCTATCAGAACATTGTGGCGACGCGTGTCTAGCGAAACAGCACTCGGACATTCTAGCCCTGTCGCCCGCGCAGGCACAGGCGCACACTGGCCGCGAGCAGTTCGTTCACGCGGCCGGCCGCTTCGGCTTCACGCAGGTCACCGACATCCCGACTGCGGCGATCGCGGTACCGATACAGAGATTGATCAGCGGACGCGACGGGCCGGTCAGCGCTCTGAGATCGTCAGCCTGTGGTCCCGTGCCGCCGCCGAGCTCAAGCGCCAGTGGGTGCGGCTCCTGAAGCAACGGGATCGGACCGTCGGCCCGTGCGTGTTGTTGTCAGCGCAGTACGTTGAGCTGGCCTGCATCGTTCGGCGGCGAGGATCGTGCGCCGCCGCACGTCAGCGTGCCGGTTTGAGTACGAGGATCGCGGTGTCGTCGGCGGGCGGCTCGCCGCCGAAGGCCAAGGCTGCCTGCGCGATGCACCGTGCGACGTCTGTGGCGGCCTTGCCCGCTGTTGTGGCGATCACCTCGCGCAGTCGTTGCTCCCCGAACAGTTCGTAGTCGCCGAGGCGGTGCGCTTCGGTAACGCCGTCGGTGAACATGATCAGGCTGTCGCCGGGGTGCAGCCGCGTACGCGAGTCGCTCAGCTCGGGGTCGGGGAAGAGCCCAAGCGGTGTTCCGGTGCGGCCGAACGCGTGTATCCGTCCGTCCGCGCGGTGTATCAGGGCCAGGGGGTGTCCGGCGGCGGCGATCTGCACCGACGCCCCAGACGCGGTCGGCGCCACCGTGGCGTAGATCGCGGTCAGGAAGCGCGGGTCCGCGCTCGGCCAGTCCAACAGCGCCCGGTTCAGCGCGGCCAGCACCTCACTCGGCCGGCTCTGCCGGTGCGCTTCGGCGCGCAATGTGTAGCGGGCCATGGCAGTGCTCTTGGCGGCTCCCGCGCCCTTGCCGCACACGTCCCCGACCACAACACCCCAACTGCCGGGCAGCGAGGGGAACACATCGTAGAAGTCCCCGAGCACTTCCGCCCCGGTGCCGCCGGCGATGTAGCAAGCAGCCACCTCCAGGCCCGGGATCTGCGGGAGCCACGGCGGCAGCAGACTCTCCTGCAGGGTCTGCGCCAACTCAGCACGCTGCGTCGCGTGGCGGCGCGAGGCGTCTAGCGCCGCATGCAGTGCGAACTCGCCCGAGGCGACCGCAGCCAAAGCGCGCAGGACGTCGACGTCGTGGGCACTCCAGCGCCGCGGCAGACGATCGGCCACGCACAAAGCGCCCACGACGCGGCCGGCCGCGTCGCGCACCGGGCATCCGGCCCACGCCGACAGGTCGCCGCCCACCACGAGGCGTCGCACGCCGGGGTCCGCGACCAGTCCGGCGTCGTCGATGACCAGTTCCTGGCCGAGGCCGACGATCCGGCGGCCGAAGGAGTACTGCGCGAAGTTGCGCGGAACCACGTGGTGGCTGGTACGAGCGTGGATGACACCGGCACCGCCGCGGCGCGCGAACGGCTGGTCGAGAACCGCGAGAAACGCCAGCGCGACGCCGAGGATGGTGGTAACCGACTGGGCCAGCTCCGCGAACGGCTCACCGGCCTCGGGGTCCGCCGGACCGGCCCGGCGCAGGGCCGCGGACGGCGGCAGTCCGGCCGCAACAGACGGCGCTGTCGCGGGCGGGTCGCTCGCGCCGTTCAGGGCGGAGGTCGAAGCCGGCGGTTCGCGAAGAACGTCCATAGCTGCCGCTTCCGTCGAACATGCGTCGTGACCGACTGGTTCATGCGAAGCGGGGTCCCGGCTCCTGGTGTCCATTGAACCAGACGTGCGGCGGCGCCGTGAGGATACGAGTCTCGGTAGCCGAACAGACCTCGTTGCGGGATTGTTGTGCCACCTACATGGGCTAACGCGACCGATCGCCGTGCTCACGTGCGCAGATCGGACCACTGCCGGGCCGGCTGCGGCAGCCGGGTTCGTGGTGGTCGGCGTACGCCTTCGATGCGTGAAATACTCGGAGTATTCAGCGTGCCTGGATCTGTCTGGACTTGGCATTTCCGCGCCGCGCTCTGCGTGCATCTCAACACGGCGAGGACCATGCCGGTCTCAGCGAACCACTGATGATCTCCGTGCCCATTGCGAGACGGCTCCGGTAGTCATCGACGAGAGCCTGACGGCTCGCTGCTGCGCAAGCGCCGTGTCCCCGGACGGCTATGGGCGAGCCGCGCCGGCCCGGAAACCCCGGGATGGGAGATCAGGCGAGCGCCGGCGGCGCCGGGCGCGATCGCCGTGGAGAGTTCCGCTGGTTCCGCCGGGCCTACAGGTAAGAGCCCTGATACGTCACTGCCCGCCGCGAATTGCCCTGCACCCTCTGCTGGCGAGAGCTGTGCTGACGGGAATTCAGATATCGACTGCATCAAGGAGGCGGCTAGGTTGCGCTCGGTCGAAGGCAGCATGCGCTCCTCCCACCAGAACAGGCCCATCACGATGCCGAGCACGATGAAGGGGACCAAGAGCACGAAGATCAACGTATACACCGACGCCCCTGTATTGGAGTGTCTCCGAAGGCGACGGGGTTCTCGCGATCTGGCGCGTCCCGTGTGTCGGTGGGAACCGAATTCGGTACGCGCGCGAAGAGCCCGAACCGCTACGGAGGATTCGCGATTGCCATGGGAAGCGCGCCGCCGGGGTCCGGGGTGACGCCTTCAATGTACTGCCGCTTCGTCGGAGCGGAAAGCCGGAGCGCCTTGCCGTGGGGCTGATTGCGGGCTGCTTGCGGGCTGCTTTCGGCAATGCGCGGACCGCCACCGCTGGTGAGGCGGTGGCGGTCCTCTGTGCTACTCGGGCGGATGCCCGAGGGCTAGTTCACACGGGCGGGATCAGCTCTGGTTCTCGCCGTAGCCGTCCAGCGCGGTGGGTGTCCGGGTGGTGTGTGTCACGCCGGCGTGTACCTGGATGCGCTTGGCGTGCGCTTCCTTCGGCTTGGGCACGGTGATCAGCAGGAGGCCGTCCTGCGAGGAGGCGTCGATCGCGTCCGCCATGACGTTGCTCGGCAGCGTGATCGAGCGAAGGAACGGTCCGAACCGGCGCTCGCCGCGGTGCATCGTCTGCTCGGCCGAGTCGTCCGCGTGGCGACGCTCGCCCTGGATCGTCATCACACCGGACTGGCAGGTGATCTCCACGTCGTCGATTCCGACGCCGGGCAGTTCGACGGTCACCAGGTACGCGTCCTTGCGCTCCGCGATATCGACGGTGGGCACCCACGTGGTGTCACCCGCGCCGCTCTCGTACATGTGGCCGAACCTCAGGCCGCGGGTCTTACGCAGCATCTCCTCCTGCGCGTCGCGCAGGTCTTCGAACAGGTCGGTTAGGACAGTCATGCCGTTCTCCTTTGTCTCTGGCCGAGCCGGGTGGCCCGGCGGCCCGACAGAAAATGACTAAGTGAACGGCATTTGCTTTCGAGCTACAATGTTCACATTACCGTGAACGTCGTTCACCGTCAAACCGGACATGAGGGACCGAACATGGCGCAGCCACCACAGGACGGCGCTGCCGTCACGGGATCACACCCGCTGTGGTTCATCCCGCCGGCCGGGCAGGAGGCCCAACGCAGGGTACTGACCCGGGAACGCGTCGTCGCCGAGGCGCTGGCGATCATCGCGGAGAGCGGCGTGGACGCGCTGAGCATGCGCGCCCTGGCCACGCGCCTGGGCGTGGTTCCCGGTGCGCTCTACCGTCACGTGCGCAACAAGGAGCAACTCCACGACCTGGTGCTCGACGAAGTCCTGGCCGAGGTCGACACCAGCGTCGAGAAGCGCGCGCCCTGGACCGAACGCATCAGGGTGCTCGCGCACCGGCTGCGCGCGGTCCTGGAAGCGCATCCCGGCATTGCAGGCCTGCTCAAGACCCGCGACCCGCTGGGACCGCACTCCCTCGCCCTGGCCGAAGCGTTCCTGGCGCCCCTGCATGAAGCCGGCCTGCCACCGCGACAAGCAGGTCTGGCCTACTCATTGATATACGGCTACACCCTCGGATTCGCCCTGGAGGACCCCAGCAGCGTCAACGAACAACGCGTGCGCGACGGCGCGACCAGAACCCAACTGCACGCCTTCATCCGAGCCCTGCCAGCCGACCGCTTTCCCACCCTGGTCGCGCTCGGCGAACACGTGTGGGTCGACAACCGCGACGAACGCTTCACCACCGGTCTGCAGACCATTCTGCGCGGCCTCGAAACCACCCCACCCCGGCCCACGAAGTCCCCGCCCGACACACAACACCGGGCAGGCCACTCGTGAGATGATGGGACCACGCATGCGCCTGGGTCTGTCCGGACCTACGCACCCCTCGCCGCTGCGACTCTCACCGAGACCGGCGGCGCCATGAGCGAGATCACGCACTTCACCATCGGAACCGAAGTCTTCTGCAGCGACGGTATCTGCGGGCAGTTGACCCGCGTCGTCATCGACCCCGTAGCCCGCACGCTCACCCATCTGGTCGTGGAACCGGCCCACCAGAGGGGCACTGGCCGCCTCGTGCCCCTGGACCTGGTGGACTCGTATTCGGACTCGGGGCAGATCCGGCTTCGCTGCACCATCGCCCGGTTCGACACGCTTGAGAACGCCGAAGAGACGCAGTTCCTGTCGGCGGTACCGGGAGAATGGGGTTACGGACAGCAGCAGATGCTCCTCTGGCCTTACTACGGGCTCGGCCTTGGAGGGAGCATGGGCATGGGCACCGGAGGCGTGGACATGGGCAGGGGAGGCACGGCCATGGCCGCCGCTCCCCGAGCCATCGTCCATGACCGAGTGCCGCTCGGTGAGGTGGAGGTACGCCGCGGCGAGCCCGTGCACGCGGTGGACGGGACGATCGGCCGGGTCCGGGGACTGGTGATCAATCCCAGCGATCACCACGTGACCCACATACTGCTCGACGAGGGCCACCTCTGGGGCCGCAAGCGGGTCGCCATCCCGATCAGCGCGGTGGCGAGCGCCAAAAGCGGTGTGCAGCTCACGCTCAGCAAGGACCAGGTGCGCGATCTCCCCCCGGTCGAGGTTGACGACCGGAATTAGGGAATGGACGCGGTGACCGCGTCACAGCCCGCACGGAACGGCCGACAGGGACACAGGCACGTCGTCACACCGGGGCTGCCGGCTCCGGGTTTACCTCCGCGGCCTGGCGGCTGGGCGATGCAGCGTGCGGGGATCG
>NZ_DASRGV010000222.1:0-7527 GCF_035650855.1 Actinocrinis sp.
CAGGCGAGCGGCCGGTCCGGGATAACCGGACCGGCCGCTCGCGTCCCTTTTACGGGTTACCAGCGCCCGTACCACCGGCGGCGGCCGCCACCTGACACGCCTCCGGAGAAGCCGAAGCCGACCAGCCAGGCGACGAACACGATCAGCGCGATCCACCACAGCACGTGGACCGCGAAGCCGAGGCCGCCGAGAATCAGCGCCAGCAGCAGGACGAGCAGAATAATACCCATCTGACCACTCACTCCTTTGATCACTCTCGTGATCCGGATCTCGTGTTTGCGCCGTGCTTTGCCGCCGACCTGATAACCGCTTCGCGCCGAACCAAACAGGAGTTCGTGGGAGCGTTTTCCTAAGAAAGCCGGGCGCCGATTCGCGCCGCCAGCGAACCGGCCTCGGCGGCCGCCACGGCCTGCTGGGCGAGCAACCCGGCCCGTTCGCGGCCCAAGGCCGACAGGCACCAGTCCAGCGACTCCTGCAAGGCGGCATTTCGCGCCTGCTGCGCCGGCAAGAGCGCAGGCCAGCGCCAGGCGGCGGCTTGGGCGGCGACCTTCCCGCCGCCTGCCACCGGGTCCACGGCCAGCACCGGCACCCGGTTGGCCAGCCCGAGGACGAGCCCGTGCAGGCGCGTGGTGACGATCGCGTCAAGCCTGCGCACGACGCTGATCAGCTGCTCCGGCCGGGCCGCCAGCGTCCAGTCCACGCTGTCGAGCCGGGTCTCCAGCGGCACGACGGCGACGCCGGCTTCCCGCAGCCACGCCGTGATCCTCTCGGTGACGCTCTCGTGCCGCCGCGCCGGGCCGTACTCACCCTGGCCATGCGCCAGCGCCACGCCGATCACCGGGACCTCGCTCGCCGAGGCCGCGGGTCCGGTGGCGAGATCCAGGCGCGACGTGACGTCCGGGGCGTCTCTGGCGATGATCGTGTCGAATCCGGTTACCGCCGGATCCCGCGGATCAAGGACGGAAACGCCGACCGCGATCCTGCGGCAGCAGCGGAACCGCTCGTGCAGCCCGGCGATCTGCGGCCCGTGCAGCGGCCCGCAGACGAACACCAGGTCGCTGTAGTCCTCCGGCCGCGCCGCGTCCAAGATCAGGCCGCCCGGCCGGAACACCGGGCTCCACGCGGTGTCGTGGGCGATCCCGGCGCGCTCCAGCTCAGCGCACACGGCGCGCCAGGCGAGCACATCCCCGGCCGTCGCTTCGCCGTGCAGAAAGCTGAACCAGCCGACGAGCAGGACGCGCTTCGCGTTGTCCGCGATCGCGCGTCCTGCTGAATCCCGAATGACCGTGGGAGTCTCGCGCGTGCCTCGCGTGCCGCTCCCCTGGTCCGCACCGCTGCGCCTCACGCCGGCCAGGTGCCGGTGATCCGGCGCACGCCTGCCGCTCCGCCGCGATCCACCGCCGCCCGGACCAGCGCGAAGATCATGCCCTGCAATGCCGAGGCAACCAGCACCTCGCGCCAGCCGCGATCCTCGTCGGTCGGGCTCGGCGCGTCCTGCTGGTCGTCGACCAGCCGCCAGACCCGCTTGAACACCGCGCCCGCCAGCACCCCGCCGGCCGCGCCGAACACCATGCCGAGTGGTTTGTAGGCCACCTTGCTCACTTTCACTGCCTGCTCCTACCGTCGAAATTCGCCTGCCGCACCGCCGCTGCGTGGACGCGGCCACGTCCCCGCGTCACCTTCCGACGCCCGGTCAAACCTGCCGGTCAGCCCTCTGGCCCCATGACTGGAGCCGGACCGTCGGCGGGAGCCGTCGCGGCGGGCTCGGGATCGCCGTGGACGAGCACGCTGGTGCACTCAGGGCAGCGGCGCGCCTGAATCGGGATGCTGCGATCGCACTCGGGGCAGTTGCGCTCGGTCGCGGCCTGGTTGCGTTCGAACAGGTGCAGGAATCGGGCCACGGGCAGCACGATGACGAAGTACACGACCGCCGCCGAGATGAGGAACGAGAGCACCTCGGTGACGAACGCCCCGTACGCGAACTTCGACCCGTGCACCGAGAATGTCAGGTTGTTGAAGTTCGGGGTGCCGCCGAGCAGCGCCAGCAGCGGGTTCACGAACGAGACGACGAACTGGTGGATCAGACTCGAGAACTGACTCCCGATCACGACCGCCACGGCCAGATCCACCAGGTTGCCGCGCAGGATGAACTTGCGGAATCCCTTCATGGCGCACCGGATTGCCCGAGCGGGCGCGACTAATGCGCGCCGCGCGGGCCAATGCCTCGCGAGCGCCGCACACCGCTCTGCGCGGCTCGGGACGCTAGCCCGCGCGGCGCTCCAAGACGCCGCGGATGAAAGCGGCCTGACCCGCGTGCTGAAGCGTGTCAGAGATCACGCTCACCAGGCGCACGCCGAGCGATACCGGCGGATCCCAGGCCTCGTCGACGATTCGCTCGAAGTCGGCGTCACTCAGGCCACGTACACGCTCGATGGTCTGCTGGTACACCGCGTCGTAGTAGCCGGTCAGCAGCTCGGCGGACTCGACGCGCACGGCCGCCACCTCCGCGGAGCTTTGGCCGTAGCCGCTCGCCTCCGTCTTGAACGGGAGGTTGAAGCGCTGCTCCCAGCCCTGCGCCGTCCACACCTGCTCGACGTCCAGGGCGTCCGCGACATGGTCGTCCTGAACCCGCGTCAGATGCCACACCAGCCAGGCGATCGAGTTCGCGTCGGGGTCGAGCCGTTCCGCGAGCTGCTGCGCCGTCAGCCCCGAGGCGGCGTGGTGAACGACCTCGCGGACCCGGCCAAAGGCGTCAACGATCAGCTCCGCACCGTTCATCGCCGGCTCCCCGTCATCAGTAGCTCCTCATCGTGGCCGGCTCCTCAATCAAGACCGGCTCCACATCAATACCGTTTCTCATCGTGCCCGCCGCTCAGGACTCTAGTGATCGCCGTCGTTCTGTGCCGCCGAACGCGCGGGCGGCTCGGGCGGCTTGTTCTCGGTGCGCCCGCGCTCGCGCTCGCGCCGCTGCTCGATCTCCTCGGCCACGTCCGGACTGGTCTCGTCCTCGATCGGCTCGGGGTCGTGCCATTCCTCGGCGCGGGTCGGGTGACCGGCCCGCATCTGGCCCTCGACCTCCTTCTTCATCTCCTCGTCCAGCCGCGGGCCGTGCTTGCTCGTCGAGCGGTCCATGTCAGCTCCTTACTTGTTGGGACCTCTGTGCTGAACCAGCTGGGGGTCAGGTGCCGCGGCCAGCCGCGCCTGCAGCGTTTCGGCGGTAATCCGCGGCCGCCCGCCGACGTGCTCGACCGTGAGGGCCGAGGCGGCGACCGCCCAGCGGCCCGCCTCCCGCGGTGCCTCGCCGAGCGCGAGCGCTGTGGTCAATGCAGCGACGAAGGCGTCGCCGGCGCCGGTCGTGTCGACGGTCTGCGCGTCGTCAAGCGGATAGAAGGCGTGCCCTTGCGGCCAAGCGACGAGGTTTCCCTTACCTTCGACCGCGAGCGCGACGACTTCGGGTCCGCTGCCCAGTAGTTCCTCGGCCGCGTGCACCGCGTCTTTCACGCCGTCGATCTTGCGGCCGGTCAGCAGCGCGGCCTCGTGGCCGTCGGCGCGCAGCACCTGCGCGCTCTCCAGCAGGGCCCTGCGATGATCCGGTTGCGGCGCACCGTCGAGCACGACCCGGCAACCGGCCTTCCGCGCCATGGTCGCGGCGGTCAGGCAGGCCGCGGCGGGTTGCTGGAGCTGGATGACGGCCGCATCCGACCGGGCCAGCAGATCGCCCGCGGCCTCGACGTCAGCCCGCGTCAACTGCACCGCCTCGGGCAGGTCCTCGAAATAGCGCCAGCGGTGCTCGCGGTCGAGGATTTCGACGATGAGTCCGGTCACGGTGTCCGTGCGCCGGACCACGCACGACACATCGATGCCGTCCGCGCGTGCCCGCGCCAGCGCCTCGTCGCCCGCCCGATCGTCGCCGAGCACCGCCACCAGCGCGACCCGGATACCGAGTCGCGCGAACGAGACCGCCTGATTCGCGCCTTTCCCGCCGAGCACTTCGCTGTGCGTGTGCACGACGGCGGACGCGCCCGGCTGCGGCAGTTCGTCGATCGGCAGCACCAGGTCCCGCCCGGCCTGGCCGAAGACGACCACGGCCGGGCTCAGTCCACCGTCCATCTCGCTCCCCGTCCCATCCCGCTCCGCGTCTTCGTGCGGTGGCGATCGATCAACGGGAACTCGGCTGCTTCTCCCGCGTCTTGCTGCGGTTCGCCTTCCGAATGGCGTCCAGCAGCTCCCCGCGGCTCATCGTGGAGCGGCCGGGGATGTCGAGCTTCTTCGCGAGCTCGTAGAGGTGCTGCTTGCTGGCCTGCTCGTCGACGCCCTCGCCGCTGCGCCCGCCGATCTGCCGCGGCCGGGCCGACTGCGGGTCGGAGGGTCCCTTGCGGCCGCCCTCCTTCGCCTCCCAGTGGTCGCCGACCTTCTCGAAGCTGTGCTTGAGCGCGCCGAAGGCCACGCGGTGCGCCCGCTCGCCCTCGCCGTACTGCTGCACGGCGCTGTCGTGCGCCTCGATCCAAGTGCGCTGCGCCTTGGCCGGCGAACGGCGCAGCGTCGAAGGCAGCTCCTGGCGTCCCGGCATCTGAATCGACCTCCGATCCGTCGTCACGGTTCCTAGTCGTCAGGTTCGTCTCGTGCTCCTGTGCTTGATCAGTGCCGAGTGCCCCTTCCGATGGAGCGGAAACCGCACCCCGTTTCGAGCGGGCCGAACGGGTACCACGAGGAGCCGGGCCCGTTACGGGTCGCCGAGTCGTCTAAGCACCGCGCGAAGGGAGCGTGAGCATGGAGCCGGGTCATTTCAAGGCGCTGTACGACAATCCAGGGCCGTTCGCCTCCGTTTATCTGGCCACGGACCGCGCCGATCCCGAGGCAGCGCACGCGATCGCATTGCGCTGGCGGGAGCTGCGCGGCCGGCTTGAGGCCGACGGCGCCGACGAACCGACGCTGGTGGCGATCGACGCGGCGGTCGGCTCCGATCGAGGACGCCCCTCGCCGCACGGCCAGGCGATCTTCGCGGCCGGCGGCTCGGTGCTGCTGCAGGAGGAGCTTCGGGTGCCGAACGTGCTCGACCGCGCGACCTTCGGGCACCTGCCGGATGTCCTGCCGCTGCTCGCGCAGACCCCGGACTTCTCCTCCTACCTGCTGGTCTTCGCCGATCGCAGCGGGGCCGAGGTGGAGGTGTACGACGGCGCCGGAGTAGAGGAGCGCGAGCGGGTCGACGCCGGCGCGCGCTGGCCGTTGCGGAAGGTGCACAACGGTGACTGGCACGAGGCACATTTCCAGCGGGAAGTAGAGAACACCTGGGCGGCGAACGCCAAGCAGGAGGCCGACCGAGTGCGGCAGATCGCGCAGTCCCACCGGGCCGAGCTGATCGCGGTGAGCGGCGACGCGCGGGCCAAGACGATGCTGCTCGAACACCTCGGCCCGGACTGGAGCGCACGCGCCGTCCCGCTGCCCTCCGGCGGCCGGGCCGAGGGCTCGGACCGTGCGCAGGCCCGGCGCGCGGCCATGGTCGCCGCCGCGCGGGCGGAGGAGTCGCTGCGCGCCGACGTGCGGGACCGGTACGCGGGCAGGCTGGCCACCGGCGGGGCGGTCGAGGGCCTGATACCGACGGCCGAGGCGCTGCGCCGCGGCGACGTCGACACGCTGCTGATCCGGCACGGATCCAAGGAGCTTGACTCCTGGATGTGGTGGGGCCCGCAGCCGGGACAGCTGGCCGCGCATCCCGAGGAGCTGACCGACATGCGCTCGGCGCAGATCCGGCGGGACAAGGCCGGAAACGTGCTGGTGCGCGCCGCGGTGCAAAGCGGCAGCCGGATCCTGGTGCTGGCCGGCGGCGAGCCGGGTCCGGAGCACGGGGTCGGCGCGGTACTGCGGCACACCTGACCGCGACAGGGCCCGAACGGGCAAGTGAGAGCGCTGCCGCGAACATCAACGGCTCGAATTGGCAAACAGCTTATAAAGCATTCGCGACAAAACGGATCGCTGCCGCGCGCTTCGAACACGCGGCGGCGATCTTTCGCGACAAGCCCGTGACCGGCGCGAAACCGCAGGGTAATTGCCGGGCCGGCCGGCATACCGCGGAAACACCTGTTTCGTCAGCAATCGTTGACCGGTTCTCCGCACGGCGCTAATTTCCCCCTCAGTGCTTGACAGTGCGATCGCGGCGGTCGTCGCGGCAATTCCCACCTTCGAGCACTGATAAACCCGTGGCCGTCCCGCAGGGATCCTTCCGAACGGGGCGGCGGCGCGCACGCCAAGCGGTCGGATCGGGCCCGGCTGCACCTCGTCGCTCCGCAATCACCCCGATGCTCTTCCGACGTTGGCACCGCGCCGAACAGATCGGGCCGTGTCCTGGGGCCAAGCGGTGATCCCGCCGTCCCTTCACGCGTGCCCGCACTCCCGTGCGGCCGGACGCACCCACATGCGCCGCCGCCACCCGAGATAAAGGGGATATGCAGGTGACCCACCCACCCACGGCCGCGGCACGCCGCCGCGGTCTGAAAGTCCCGCTGGCCGCTGCCGCCGGCTTCGCCCTCGCCACCGGAATGACGGTGACCGCGCTCGCGCCGGCCTCCGCCGCGACGACCTCCGCCTCCTCGGCGGTCAATCCGTACTCCCCCGCCTATCAGCACTCCTACCGGCACGGCGTGATCCCGACGATCGGCCAGCTGGCGAAGATGCGCTCGTACGCGGCCGCGCACCCGAACGCCACCACCGCCACCGGCCCGGAAACCCTCTCCTACGGCGGCGGCATCGACGGCATCGGCGTACAGTCCGGGCACTCGAAGGTGTACATCGTCTTCTACGGCAACCAGTGGGGCACCTCCAGCACCGACGGCAACGGCAACCTGAAGTTCACCGGCGACTCCTCCGGCGTGGCCTCCGTCGCCCAGCAGATGTTCAAGGGCATCGGCACCGGCAACGAGCTGTGGTCCGCGGACCTGACACAGTGGTGTGACGGCCCGAACGTGTCCTCCGGGGCCACCAGCTGCCCGAGCAACGCCAACTTCATCCCCTACCAGAGCGGCGGTGTCCTCGCGGGCGTCTGGTACGACAATTCCGCGGCATCCCCCTCCGCGGCGACTGGCCACCAGCTGGGCCAGGAGGCGGTCAACGCGGCCGCGCACTTCGGCAACACCACCGCGGCGGCCAACCGGGACGCGTACTACATCATCGCCTCCCCGCACGGCACGAACCCGGACAACTACCAGGGCCAGTACTGCGCGTGGCACGACTACAACGGCGACAGCACCCTGACGGGCGGCGCGGTCTCCTCCCCGTACGGAGACATCGCCTTTAGCAACCAGCCGTACAACACCGACTCCGGGGCCGGCTGCGGCGTCGGGTTCGTCAACTCCCCGGGAACCACCGACGGCTACTCGATGACCCTCGGGCACGAGTGGCACGAGATGATGTCGGACCAGAACCCGGCCGGCGGCTGGACCAACAACACCGGCAGCTCGTACAACGGCCAGGAGAACTCGGACGAGTGCGCCTGGATCAGCCCCGGCACCGCCGGCGGCGCCGCGAACATCA
>NZ_DASRGV010000223.1:0-29354 GCF_035650855.1 Actinocrinis sp.
CGGATCGGCCCCGGCCCGCGCGCGCAGGCCGCCGGCTACGCTCGCGGTCGTGCGGTCCCAGTCCAGGTACAGCTCGCGGGAGCTGGGATCGAGGAAGAGCTGCCGTAGCAGGTTCCGGCCGGGGGTGAAGTTCGAGGTCAAGGCGCCGGCCAGGGCATTCACTGCGAGCAGGTCCATGTATTTGTTGGTCACGAACGCGGGCAGCGGAAGCTGGCCGAGCAGCTGCGCGATCCCGGCCGGCACCCGCTCCGCCCGCGGACGCGCTCGGCGGCGCGGAGCGGGCCGGGCCAGCCGGTGCAGGTGGGCGGTCGCCTCGGCGTCCAGTTGCAGCGCCTCGGCGAGCGCGTCGAGGACCTGGGCCGAAGGATGCTGATCGCGCCCCTGCTCCAGCCGCAGGTAGTAGTCCGTGCTGATTCCGGCGAGCAGCGCGAGCTCCTCGCGGCGCAGCCCCGGTACCCGCCTGCGATCGCCCGCGACCAGGCCCACGTCCTCGGGACGAACCTGGTCCCGGCGGGCGCGCAGGTAGTCGCCCAGAGCGTTCGGCCTGTTCCCTTGGCTCTGCGCGGCGCCCAGCCTGTCCTTGTCCATGGTTCGAGCTTAAGCGCGGGGCACGCGACGTGACTGGTCCTGCCACTCCCAGGATGCGCGGGACATACCCAGCGCGCGCGAGTCCGCTCAAGACTTGAGAGTGGATACCGAACCGACACCGAAACCGGAGAGCCGGAACCGATGACTGAGAACACCCTCGGCGGCACCTTCAAGATCGCCGACGATTTTGCGATCCACCGGATGGGCTACGGCGCGATGCAGCTGGCCGGGCCGCACGTCTTCGGCCCGCCGAAGGACCGCGACGAGGCGATCGCGGTCCTGCGCGAGGCCGTGGACCGGGGCATCGACCACATCGACACCGCCGACTTCTACGGCCCCTTCGTCGTCAACGAGCTGATCAAGGAAGCGCTGTACCCCTACCCCGAGCACCTGCACATCGTGACGAAGGTCGGCGCCCGGCGCGGTGACGACGGATCGTGGATCTTCCGGCGCGAGCCGGAGGACCTCAAGCTCCAGGTGCACGAGAACCTGCGCCGCCTCGGCCTCGACCACCTCGACGTGGTCAACTTCCGGGTCGGAACCGCGGAGGGGACGGGCCACGAGCCGCGGTTCGCCGAGAAGTTCGGCGCGCTGGCCGAGCTGCGGCAGCAGGGCTTGATCCGGCACCTGGGCGTCAGCAGCGTCAGCGACGAGCAGCTCACCGAGGCGCAGGCGATCGCGCCGGTGGTCACGGTGCAGAACCTCTACAACGTGGCCCGCCGCGAGGACGACGCGTTGGTCGACCGGTGCGCGGCCGAGGGCATCGCCTACGCGGCCTTCTTTCCGCTCGGCGGCTTCACCCCGCTGCAGTCGAGCACCCTCGGCGAAGTCGCCGCCCGCCTCGGCACCACGCCGCACAACGTCGCCCTCGCCTGGCTGCTGCACCGTTCGCCGACCATGGTCCTCATCCCGGGCACCTCCTCCCGTAGCCACCTGCGCGAGAACATCGCCGCCGCCGACCTCGTGCTTCCGGACGACGCGCTGGCTGAATTGAACGCGATCGGCGCCTGAGCCCCGCGCTGTCCCGTCGAACGGGACAGACGCGTGTTGCCGCCGCAGGTTCGGGACCTGCGGCGGCAACATGTTTTGAACTATCGGATCGTGCCGGTCAGCCCAGCGCGGCGGGGGCCACGGTGATCTGGTCGATGTCCGGTGCGTAGGCGCTCGGATTGGCGAAGGTGATGCTGTTCGATCCGGCGTTGAGCTGGACCGTCACGTCGAGGGTCCAGAACTGGCTCCACGAGTAGGTGTTGCGGAAGTGCGCCGTCACGTTCGTGCCGGCCGAGGTGGTGATGACGGCGGCGCGGTCGATCAGGTTCTCGTTGTAGTTGCCTGAGTTGGTGCTGTCGTCGTTGGCGTAGGTGACGGCGACCCGGTAGCTGCCGGAGGTCGGCGCGTTGATCCCGTTGAACGTCAGCGTGTTGGCTGAGCCGTTGCCGATGTAGCCCACGTACTTACCGCCCGACGCGTAGGCGTTGCTCGTGACCACTGCTGTGCCGCCGAGCGTGTTGCCGGACGCTTCGGCCTGGTAGGTGACCGCGGAGGCCGCGTCGGCGGTGTCCGGGGTTACGTCGAGACGGTCGATCCTTGCGCTGGCCGCGCCGGTCGCGGTGTATGCGACATCGTTGATTCCCGCGTGCAGGAAGACCCGGTTCGAGGTCTGATTCCAGCAGACGCACGACGTCGGACTGGTCGCGACGTTCTCCAAGGTCGCGCCGTCGAGAGCGAGCTGGAAACCGTTCGAGGTCGCCGCGGCGCTGGTGGCGTAGCGCAGGCCGAGCGTGTAGTAGCCGTCCGCATCGGCCTCCACCGCGAAGGTGGTGGTCGAGGATGCGGGCGCGGTCACGTAGCCGGTGCCGGTGTAGCCGGTCTGCGCGGAGTCGGTGCTCGCGCCACCGGACAGGTCGGCGGTCTCGGCTTCGTAGCGCGTGGCCGAACCGGTGACTCCCGGGATCGCGTTCGGCGTGTAGGTCAGGTCGATGCGGTCGAGGGTGACCTGACCGGTCGCGGTGCCGAATGAGGGGTCTGAAACGCCGTACGTCAGCGTGTGCGTGCCGGCGGTCAGGGTGACGTACTGGTCGAGGTGCGAGCGGAACACCCAGTTGAGTGTGGCTGGGTAGTTCAGGTAGGACCAGGACCCCGAGTCGATGCGGAAGATTTCTTGTGCGGGCAGGGCTGTTTGGTTGCCGTAGAAGGTGCTGAGCAGATACCGGCCGGTGCTCGGCACGTTGACGGTGAACACCACGCGGCTGTCGGACTGGCTGATCGAGCCGACGTCCTGGCCGCCGGAGGTGGCGTGGCCGTAGTAGTTCGAGACGGAACCCTGGCTGTAGACCGTCGCGTCGGTGAGTGCGGCGTTTTCCGCCTCATAGCGGCCCGACCATGCGGTGTCGGTCGCGACCGTGCCGGATGCTGCTGTGGCCGGGGTCACGACGACCTGGTACGCGGCCATCGGATCGGTCGTGGCGACCGGGACGGTGACTGAGCCGCCGGAGACCGTGTAATCGCCCTCTGCGATGCTCTTCGGGGTGTAGGCGGCGCCGTCGTACCCGGTCCAGGTCGTGGATTGGATGGAGACGTGCACCTTGCTGCCGAACGTGCTCGACGGGACGTTGGTCAGCACCAGGTTCGAGGCCGCCGAGGTGCCGCCGAGCAGGATGCGCGCCTGCTTCTTGCCGGTGTCCAGGGCGGCGACGCCTTGCAGCGTGTCCACGGTGTTCGGGCTGGGCGGTGTGACGGCGACGGTGTTTCCGGTCAGCTGGCCGTACCAGTCGTACAGCCACCAGGAGCCGTCCGGCTTGTCGGCCTCCACCGCGTTGTCCGAGTAGTTCTCGGCGATGTCCCAGAACGCCTGGTCCGCGTCGACCTTGGCGTTCTCGAACATGGAGATCCACTGCACCAGCTGGCCCGGGTCGGAAAGGTCGCGCTGGTCGGCGTATTCGTCGATGTTCACCGGGATGTTGCCGAGGCCGAGCGAGGACTCGATGGAGTGCAGCGAGGCCAGGTTGTTCGGGAAGTTCGAGATCGACGACGGCGCGAGCTCGTGCCAGGTGATGACGTCGGGCAGCACGCCGTTCGCCTTGGCGTAGCCCAGGAAGCCGGAGAAGATGCTCGCGTCGTAGACCGCGGTGTTGGGTCCGGCGATGACCGCGCTCGGGTCGTCCGCCTTGATCCGGTGGTAGATCGTGGCCCAGTCGGACTCGAACTTGGACAGGTTGGAGCTGAGCGGGCTGTACCAGTTGCCGTCCGGTTCGTTGAAGGGCACGTACACGTAGTGGCTGTGGTACGGGCTCGCCTTCAGCGAGGCGGCGACTGTGTCGATCACGGATTCGTAGTCCGCGAGGCCATTGTTCTGATAGGGCCATTGCGAGTAGTAGTCCTGAACGTAGACCAGGATCTGCGATCCGCCGGCGGCGACGAACTCTCCGGCGACCTTGTCGGCGTCGCCGCCGGGATGCTGCGCTCCGTTCGGCGGCTTCTGCGCGATGGTGCGCACGTGCAGCGGCGCGAGCAGCGGAAGGCCGGGCACACCGTCCTGTGCCAGACCGTAGAGCGCGCCGGATGCACCGTGGTACACGGGTCCTGTGCTGGAGCCGAGGTTCACGGTGATCTGTTGCGTGGCGGCGTGCGCCGGGGCGGTGGTCGTGACGAGAGCGGTTCCTATCAGGGCCGCGCTCATGAGGGATCCGGTGGTTTTGCGCATGGGTAGGTGGAACATCGTTGTCCCTTCGGGGGCCTTACTTACTTGACTGCGCCGCTGGTGATGCCGGCGATGATGCGACGCTGCGCGATGACGAAGACCGCGACCATCGGCAGCGACATGAGGGCCACGTAGGCGAAGATCAGGTGCCAGTTGTTCAGGTAGAGCGCCGCGCTGGCGACCTGGTACAGGTTCAGCGGCAGGGTCGCGTCCGCGCCGCCGCCGAGCACGAAGAACGCGTAGAACACGTCCGACCAGGCGAACAGCATGACCATGATGGTCGCGGTGGCGATCACCGGGCGCAGCAGCGGCAGGACGATACGGGTGAACACCTTCCACGAGCCGGCGCCGTCGATGCGGGCCGCCTCTTCCAGTTCGTACGGCAGCGTTCTGATGAAGCCGGTCATGAAGAAGATCGCCGTGGACAGGTACATCCCGGTGTACACCGCGATCATCCCGGGCCTGGTGTTGGCCAGGCCGAGCTGCCGCAGCTCCATCACGATCGTGATGACCGCGGGCGGCAGCAGCAGACCACTGATGCTCAGCGCGTACGCCGCCGAGACCAGCCGGCCGGAGCGGCGGGCGAACACCCACGCCGCGCCCGCGCCGAGCAGCAGCACCAGGACCACGGACGGGACCACCACCAGCACGCTGTTGACGAAGCCGCGCAGCATCTGGCCCTGGTCGAAGGTGTCGCGGTAGTTGGTCGCGGGCTGCCAGTGCCGCGGCAGCGCGAGATTCGGCTTGATCGCCTCGCCCTGCGGCTTGGCCGAGGTGACCAGCACCAGCCACAGCGGCACGCCGATGAACACCAGCGCCATCGCCACGACGAGGGCCGGTCGCAGGGTTCGATAGCTCAGGGTTCGATAACTCAGCACTCTCACAGCAGCACCCGCTCCCTGCGCCGCATCCCGAGGATCACCGGGATCGCGATCACGACCACCACGGCGAAGAGCACCAGGCTCATCGCGGAGGCCTGCGCGTACAGCCCCTCGCCGAAGATGCGGAACATGTAGATGTTGAACACCTGCGTCGAGTCGGCCGGGCCGCCCTTCGTGGTGGCCTGCACGATGTCGAAGGTGTTCATCGACCCGATCAGGGCCGTGGTCACGTTGAAGGTCAGCGCCGGCGCCAGCATCGGGAACCGGATCGACCAGAACGCGCGCCACGCCCCGGCGCCGTCGAGCGCCGCCGCCTCGGTCACGTCGCCCGGAATCGACTTGAGCCCGGCCAGGTACACCAGCATCGCCAGGCCCATCCACTTCCAGCCGTGGATGACGGTCAGCAGCACCAGCGTCCACGTGGTCGAACCGAGCCAGGCGATGTCCACGTGCGTGCCGGTCAGGTCGGAAAGCAGGGCATTGACAGCTCCGTCCTGGTTGAGCAGCGCCTGGAACACGTAGCCGACCGCGAGCGCGGACAGCAGCACCGGCAGGAAGAACACCGCGCGGAAGAACCGGTTGAACCGGGTGTCCTTCTCCAGCAGCAGCGCCAGGATCAGCCCGAAGCCGTTCTGGAAGACCGCCACGCCCACCGCGTATTCCAGCGTGGTGCGCAGCGCGAGCTGCAGTGAGCCGTCGTGGGCGATGGTGCGGAAGTTCGACAGGCCCGCGAAGGAGATCGAGGAGTGGAACGCGGACCAGTTGGTGAACGGGTAGAAGAAGTTGAGCACGTTCGGGACGAGGAAGAAGGCTGCGAAGACGGCGAGCGCGGGCAGCGCGAACCACCACGGGTGCTGCACCCGCCGCTTCGCGCTGCCGCCGCGCGGTCCGGTGAACGGCCGCCCACCGCGTCGGCGCAGCCGGGACGCCCCAGTGGACGCCCCGGTTTCCCGCCCCGACGCCGCATTGCGCGCGGCGTCAAGTACGGACGTGTCGCGCATGTCAGAACCCAGCCACGCCGCGCGCCTTGAGCACCTGGGTGAACTGGTCCTCGCAGGCCTGCGCCACCTGCTGCGGGGTCTTGGTGCCGTAGATCATGTCGGCCAGGGCCAGGTGCATGTCCGGCGCCGTCAGGGCCTTGACCTGGAACACGCCGGTCGCCGTCGGCAGCGCCTGGGCCTGTGCGATCGCGGTCTGCGGCAGGCCGTCCGGGTTCGGCACCGAGGGCTCCACCGAGACGATCTTCTGCGCGTCGATGTAGTCCTTGTAGTCGGTGGTCAGCCAGAAGTCGATGAACTGCCTGGCCGCGTTCTCCTTCGCCGAGTCGCCGGTGTTGAACGCGACCACGCCGTTGGTCTGGTCGGGGGAGTACTCGGCCTGCGCGGCGGAGTTGGCCACCGGGAACCAGCCGATCGCCTGGTCCATCTGCGCGGTCGAGTAAGAGGCCTGGATCTCCGACTGGAGCGAGGTGACGTTCACCGCCATCGCCGCGGTGCCCTTCATGATCGCGGTTCCCTGGTCCACGAAGGTGCCGGTCTTGTAGTCGGCCTGGGCCAGTCCGCCGTCGAGGACCTGGGTCTTGTACTTCGTGATAGCGCTAACAATCGCGGGATCGGTCCAGGAGTCCTTGTTCGCGTTGAGCGCGCTCCAGAACGAGGCGGGCAGGTCCGTCATCTGCAGCTGGACCTGCCACTGCAGCGGCCACTTGTCCCCGCCGACCTCGAAGAACGGCGCGACGCCCGCGTCCTTCTGCTTGATCAGCTTCGCGTCGGCCAGCAGCTCGTCATAGCTCTTGGGCATGCTGGTGATGGCCGCCCGCGCGAAATCGGCCTTGTTGTAGTACACGCCGAGCACCGCCGGCGAGGTGACGACCGCGGCGTAGCGGTGCCCGTCCACCTGGCCGAGGGACTGCTCGGTGGAGCCGAGCTGCTTGATCCACGGCTCGTTGTCGAGGCTGAGCAGGTTCTGCGCGGGGTTGATGAACGGCAGCGTGGACTGGGTCGGCTGCCAGAAGGCCAGATCCGGCTTCTCGCCCGAGGCCAGCTTGGTCGGGAAGTTCGATTCGTACGGGTCCGGGACGACCACGGTGTTCACGGTCGCGCCGGTCGCCTTCTCGAAGGCCGATATCACCTGCTTCGGCTCGCCGACGCTGTTCTGCGCGGTCCAGAAGGTGAGCGTCACGCCCTTGAGCGAGGCGGTCGGGTTGAGCGAGCCGGAGGCGGCCGGGGCGGACGAGCCGCCGCTGCTCGGGTTGGAGCAGGCGGCCGCGCCGAGGGCGAGGGCGCAGCCGAGCGCCGCGCCGGTCAGAATCTTCTTCATCGAAGTCTGCTTTCCGTCGGATGAGGGTGAGGGTGGATGCGGCTGGCTATGCGTGGTGGAAGGAGCCCGCGCTCTCGCGCACGATGAGCTCGGGGCGGCCGACCGCGTGCGGCACGATCGGGGCGGTGCCCTCGATCTCGCCGTGCAGCAGGGTGAAGCAGGCTCGGCCGAGCTCGACGAAGTCCATGCGCACGGTGGTGAGCGCCGGGGTGTAGAAGGCTGATTGCGGGGCGTTGTCGAACCCGACGACGCTCACGCTCTCCGGGATGCTGCGTCCGGCCTCGTGCATCGCGCGGATCACGCCGAGCGCGAGGTCGTCGTTGCCGCACAGGATCGCGCTCACCCCGGGGTCGCGGGCGAGGGTGCGGCCGGCCTGATAGCCGGCCAGCGCGTCCCAGCCGGCGCCCACAGGTTCGGGCGCCGTCACGCCGGCCGCCGCGAGAGCCGCGCGCCATCCGGCGGTGCGGCGGCTGGTGTGCGTAGTGGACGGGATGGCGACGTAATGCACCGTCGGGTGGCCGAGTTCGAGCAGATAGCGGGTCGCGGATCGCGCCGCCTCGCCGTCGTCGATCCACACCCACGGCTGTCCGGCTTGCGGCGGAGCCTGCGGGGTCTCCACCGCGGCGGCCACCGGCACTCCGTCCGGAACCGCTTGCAGCGCAAGGGTTCCGGCGTGGTCGAACGCGATCACGATGACGGAGCCGCTGGAGTCGGCGGCCCGGTCGACGGCGGCCCGCACGTGCTCGTCGTCGGAGGATTCCAGAACGCTGATGCCGACGGAGAACGCCGCGGCGCGCGCGGCCTCCTCGACGCCCTGCAGCGTGGCCGCGTAGCCGTACAGGGTCGTGTTCGAGGTGACCACGGTCAGCGACCGGTTCTCCCCGCTGGCCAGCGCACGCGCCGCAGAGTTCGGCCGGAAGCCCAGCTCGGCGATCGCGGCCTGCACCCGGTCCCGGGTCGAGTCGCGCACGTATGAGTTGCCGTTGATCACGCGCGAGACCGTCTGGTACGAGACCCCTGCGGCCTTCGCCACGTCACGGATGCTCACCGCGCGAGTGCGCTGGCGGGAAGGGCCGCCAGCCGCTTCCGCCGGGGTGGTCTCGGTCGGCGGGGGGCTTGTGTGACCGGTCACAGACATGCCAGGATTGTGAACGGTCACATATTCCCTGTCAAGACCTGCCGACCGAGTGCGCGAGGCTGTGCCATCCTGTGCACGGCGCGCTCGGCGCGCGGGTTCCGACGCGGCGCAGCGAGGAGCTAACCGTGCCCCAAGCCCCAGCCAGCCCGGCGAAAATCCAGGTCAGCAGCTTCACCTGGGGTGACGCGGACCTCCGGCTGCAGTTCCGGGTCGGCTCAGACGGCGTCGTGCGCCTCGCCGCGCTCGGCTCCGCGGCGGACCTCGCCACCATCGCTGACGAGGCGTGCACCGACATCGACGGCGACCTCACCGGTCCGCTCTTCCTGCCTTTAGTCGAGGTGCTGGTGACCGGATCTGGACGCAACCGTTCCGGCGAGCGCAGCATTCACACCGCCGCCGGATCGCGGCTGCTGTACCAGGGGCATGAGGAGAGCCGGGATGGCGTCTGGTCGCAGTTGCGCGTAGACCTGGCGGATCCGGACAGCGGCTTGGCGGCGCAGATCCTCCTGCGGTCGCCGGACGGTGTCGGCGCAGTGCAGTCGACGGTCCGCATCGCCAACCGCGGCGTGCGGCGCCTCGTGCTCGAATCGGTGACCTCGTTCGTCATCTCCGGACTGGTCAACGAGGCGACGGAAGCGGATGAGGCGGGGGAGGGGCACGACCACCTGGCCGGCCTCGACGTGCTCTGGGCCGACAACGACTGGCTGGCCGAAGGGCGCTGGCAGCGCGTCTCCCTGCGCGAGGCGTTGGTGGACGTCGACCGGGCGCGGCACTATCAGGACCCGCGCAGCAGCTTCCAACGCACCAGCCAGGGGAGCTGGTCCACGGGACGCCACCTGCCGATGGGCGCCCTCGTCGCGCGCGGCGGAGGCAGGGTACTGGCATGGCAGGTCGAGAGCAGCGCCGGCTGGCGCTGGGAGATCGGGGAGCACAGCAGCACGGCCTACCTGGCGCTGCTCGGCCCCACGGACTGCGACCATCAGTGGCGGCAGGTGCTCGAACCGGGGGACGAGTTCACCACCGTGCCTGCCGCGGTCGCCTTCGGCGCGGCCCCGTTCGGGTCCGATGACGACGCCCTCGCCGCCGCTATCAGCGAGCTGACGAACTACCGCCGCGCGCTGCGCCGCCCGCACCCGGAACAAGCCACACTGCCGGTCATCTTCAACGACTACATGAACACCCTGATGGGCGACCCGACCGCGGACAAACTCGCGCCGCTCATCGACGCGGCGGCCGGCGTCGGCGCCGAGGTCTTCGTCATCGACGCCGGCTGGTACGACGACGACGCGGCCGGGTGGTGGGACAGCGTCGGCGAGTGGCAGGAGTCGAGGTCGCGCTTCCCGGACGGCATGGCCAAGACGACCGACCGCATCCGGGCCGCGGGCATGGTGCCGGGGCTCTGGCTCGAACCGGAGGTCGTCGGGCTGCGCAGCCCGGTCGCGGCGCGGCTGCCCGAGGCGGCGTTCTTCCAGCGCGACGGCATCCGCGTGGTCGAGCACGGCCGCTACCAGCTGGACCTGCGCCACCCGGCCGCGGTGCGGCACCTGGACCAGGTCGTGGACCGGCTCGTCGCGGACTACGGCGTCGGCTACTTCAAGCTCGACTACAACATCAACCCCGGTCCCGGCACCGATCTCGGCGGCAGCGCGGGCTCCGGCCTGCTGGGACATCAGCGTGCTTACCTGGCCTGGCTCGACGCGGTGCTCGACCGGCATCCCGGGCTCATCCTGGAGAACTGCTCCTCCGGCGGCATGCGCACCGACTACGCGCTGCTCGCCAGGCTCCAGCTCCAGTCCACCAGCGACCAGCAGGACCCGTTGCGCTACCCGCCGATCGCGGCCGCCGCGCCCGCCGCGATGCTGCCGGAGCAGGCCGCCGTCTGGGCGTATCCGCAGCCCGGCTACGACGCGGACCTGAACGCCTTCACGCTCGCCAGCGCGCTGCTCGGCCGGGTCCACCTTTCCGGCTACCTGAACCGGATGAGCGCCGAACAGCGCGCGCTGGTGGCCGAGGCGGTCGCCGTCTACAAGCTGATCCGCGCCGACATCCCGCGCTCGGTCCCCTTCTGGCCGCTCGGGCTGCCCGGCTGGACCGGCCCGTGGGTCGCCCTCGGCCAGCGAGCACCGTTCGCGACGTACCTGACCGCCTGGCGCCGGATCGGCGAGTCAGACAGCGAACAAACCCTCGGCGTACCGCACCTGCGCGGCCACGACGTGACCCCGCGCACGCTCTTCCCCGCGGCGACGGCTACGGACGCCGACCTGTCCTGGGATCCGGATCGCGGCGAACTCACCGTGCGCCTGCCGCGCCCCGGCACCGCGCGTCTCATATCCCTGACACACCGCGACCTCGGCTGCGCCGACGCCGGCTGAACCCGCGCACGCGCGCGGGTTCGGGCTAGACGACCTCGCCTGAGGAGAGGTCCCGGGCGTCGAAATGCGTCACGACCGGGGGCGCAGCGAAGAACTCGCCGACGGCGCCGCGCCACTGCGGGAACAGCTCCGAGCCGCGGAACTCGACCGTGTGCGCTTCGAGCGACTGCCAGCCGACCAGCAGCAGGTAGACGCCTGGGTCCTCCACCTGGCGGATCAGCCGGCTCCAGCGGTAGCCGGGGGACTTGGCGATGGCCTGCTCGCCGCGGCGGAACGCCTGCTCGAACTCGGCCTCGCGTCCCGGGGTGATGGTGAGCTGGGCGTGTTCGACGACGGGACGCTGTTCGGCGGTCATGGTTCGCTCCAGGGGCGCGGCGGCGGGCTGGCTGTCCGAGGGCGAGGTTAACGTAGCCTCGGGACTGGAAGGGACGGGGTCGATCATGGCGCAAGCGATCCGGATCGTGCCGGCGAACGAGGCCTCGTGGGAGGACGTGCAGGCCGTCTTCGGGCGCCGCGGCGAGCCGGCCCGCTGCCAGTGCCAGTGGTTCCGCACTCCGGCCGCCGAGTGGCCGGCGCTGGCGCGCGAGGAGCGCGAGTGGCGGCACCGCGAGCAGGTCGGGTGCGACCCCGGCTCCGACCCCGACCCCGGCCCCGGCGAGACCAGCGGCTTGATCGCCTACCTCGATAGCGAGCCGGCCGGCTGGTGCGCGGTGGCGCCGCGGGTGGACTACCCGCACCTGCGCACGCAGAAGGTGCCGTGGGCCGGCCGCGCCGAGGACAAGGACGACACCGGCGTGTGGGCCGTGACCTGCTTCGTCACGCGGACCGGCTTCCGGCGCCGCGGGGTCAGCCGCGCGCTCGCCGCGGCCTCGGTCGGCTTCGCCCGCGAGCGTGGCGCCCGGGCGCTCGAGGCCTATCCGATGCTCGTCAAACCGGGGTACGAGATGACCTGGGGCGAGCTTTACGTCGGTGACCGCAACAGCTTCGTCGCGGCCGGGTTCACCGAGGTGAGCCGACCGACGGTCCGGCGCGTCGTGATGCGCGTGGAGTTCTGAGCCCGGCGCCGGTCCGAAACCCGGCGCCGGTTTTCGGGTTTTCCCGGTTTCCAGGGCCGCGGCCTGCCGGGCCGGCTCTGATCGTCGCGATGCCGGTCATCCTCGTGTACGTTGCGATCAGCGCCCCGCCGATCCCGGGCGCCGCAAGGAGCCGTCAAACCGGATGAACGTCCCCAGCCTGGTGGCCGCGATCGACATCGGCGGCACGAAGATCGCCGGTGCCCTCGTCGACGCGGCGGGCGCCATATCAAGGCACGTCGTCGCGGACACCCGCGCGACCCGGTCGGCCGACGAGGTGATGGCCGCCGTCGCGCAGGTCGTCGGCTCGATCTCGGCGGGGCCCGGATGGGAGCGGGTGGCGGCGGTCGGCATCGGCAGTGCCGGCCCGGTGGACATCAGCCGCGGCAGCGTCTCGCCGGTCAACATCCCGGGCTGGCGTGACTTCCCGCTGGTCGAGCGGGTGCGCGGGCTTCCGGCCGTCGGCGGGCGGCCGGTGGTGCTCGGCGGCGACGGCGTGGCGCTGGCCGCCGCAGAACACTGGCTCGGTGCCGCGCAGCCTTATGCCAACGCGCTGTGTATGACGGTGTCGACCGGAGTCGGCGGCGGCCTGATCCTCGGCGGCGAGGTATATCCGGGCCCGACCGGAAACGCGGGACACATCGGCCACCTGAGCGTTGCTGTGGACGGCGACGCGTGTCCGTGTGGTGGCCGTGGCTGCGTGGAGACGATGGCCAGCGGCCCGGCGATCGCGCGCCGGGCGATCAGCGAAGGCTGGCAGCCGCCGCAGGGCGACCGCTCCGCCAAGGCGGCGGCCGAAGCGGCCCGCGCAGGGGACCGCGCGGCGCTGGCCGCGTTCGACCGGGCCGCCCGCGCGCTCGCGGCCGGCGTCGCGGCCACCGCGGCGCTCGTGGAGATCGACGCCGTCGTCGTCGGCGGCGGTGTCGCCAAGGCCGGAGAGCTGCTCCTCGACCCGCTGCGGCGGCACCTGAAGGAGTATGCCGCGCTCCCGTTCACCAGCGCACTGGTCGTCGTGCCGGCGCAGCAGGGCACTGATGCCGGACTGATCGGCGCGGCGCATCTGGCCCGCGCGGCGCTCGGCGATCCGGTGGCATAGCCGCGGCGCGACCTTCTACGAGTTCTGCTTTTGGGTGGGGAAGCCGCCGTACGGCGCGGCCTTCTGGAGGTACGCGACGCCCTTCTTCATGGACTCGGCCGGCGGGTGCGAGAGATACGACTGCCACTTCGGCGCGGGGTTGTGCCGCATCCGCGTGTAGCAGGCGAGTGCGTATCCGAACATGCGCTGATCCAGGTAGCCGAGGCGCCGGACCGAGAAGCCGGAGACGTTCGGCTGCGCGGTGCGCGCGGCGTTGGCGTTGAAGATGCCGAGGCCGAAGAAGACCGTGACCAGGTCGGTGAGCGCTTCCATGTCCGCTCGCCCGGGCTCGATTCGGTCCTCGCCGTTCAGCCTCGCGTGCCCGAGTTCGTGCGCGATGATCGCGGTCATCCGCAACTGGTCCGCGGATGCGTCGCGGTCGAGGGTGATGACGCGGGCGCCGTTTTCGTCCTGCTCGAAGACGCCGGCCGCGAAGCTCTCGCTGTGCACCACGTACTTGAACATCTCGGGATCACGGGACGGCTTGCCCACCAGCCGCACCGTGATCCGGTCAGGCAACAGACCCATCATCGGGCAGACGGTCCGTACCAGAGCCTTGATGTCGTCGTCCGTGCCGTTGTAAGGCAGCGGGAAGAACTCACGCGTGGGCAGCACGGTAGGCCGCTGCACCGGGTCGTAGCCGAACTGCGTGGTGAACCAGAGCATGGATTCCTCGATCCACGTCTGCTCCTGCTCGCTGACCGGGCATCCGTCCGAGCGCGCAGCGGCCGCCCGCCACGCGGCGCGCACCTCGCTCACCGCCTCGCGAACCGTCGCCGGCTGCGGCCTCGACCGCGCCTCGGCGGCGACTTCGTGCAGCAGCGGCCGCGTGGCTGCCACGCACCAGGCCAGGATCCACAAAGCGGCGATCGAACCGAAGACGACCACTGTCATGCTGTCGTGCATCAGCAGCAGGGCCACGGTCGGTATCGCGAGGATCAGCCCGTTGCGCCTGGCGTGGCGCAGACGCCCGCGCGGCCCGTGGTCGCGGGCACCGAGGGAGAGCTGCACGACGCCGAGGCCCGCCACCAGAAGAAGCGCCGCGATGACGCATACGACGTTGAAATCGCCGACCGGGCTCCCGGTCGAGTCGCCGCTGAATCCGTCGCCGTGGGCACTTATGACGGCGCCTCGCCACACGACGACCGAGATGGCCGTGCCGGGTTTTGGCGCGGGGCTGGTGAAACCGGCCATCTGGCCGCTCACCGTGCCGCCGGGCACGAGGCCGTCGCCGCGTAGGATCAGCGTGGTTGTGGCTTCGCCGCCGCGCGAGCCAGCCGTCTGATACGCCCGCACCACGGTATCCGTCCCGACGGTGCGGCATTCGGCGTTCGGCGATGTGCCGGCCGAGCACATCCGACCTGACTGGTAAGCATCGGCCGGCCCCGCCGCGACCCACGCCCAAGCGAAGAAGATCACTGATCCGGCGAGCAGCAGCCACGCGCACAGGAAGCCCGCCACCGACGCCCGAAGTTCGCGCTGCCCGACGCGCAGCTTGCGCCCGGACCCCGCCGTCGCGCCGCTACCCGGCCTCGCCCGTTCCCTCGTGGCGTTCGCTGATCCCACCGCGCCTGGTGCCCCCACCCCGACCCGCCCCCTCGGCCGAACCGCAGCAACTTCAGTTCAGCGTAGCGAAGCATGACCTCGCAGGACACGGGCATACGGGCGGGAAGTTCCGGTGCCCGTGGAGGGTGAGGCCCGTGGGTGGTTGGATCGCACGACTGCTGGCCGCGGTGGACCGCTTCCAGCAGCGGCACGCCGTGCTGGCGTTCCCGCTCGCCGTCTGGCGCAAGTTCGGCGACGACCAGGCCGGGAACCTGGCCGCGCTGATCGCCTACTACGCCTTCGTCTCGGTCTTCCCGATGCTGCTGGTGCTGGTGACCGTGCTCGGCTTCGTGCTCGCGGGCAATCAGCAGCTGCAGCAGGACGTGCTCAACTCGGCGCTCACCGAGTTCCCGGTCATCGGCCCGCAGCTGCGCGACAACATCCACTCCCTCGGGACCGGCGGCGGCGAGCTGAGCATCGGCCTGGTCGGCACCTTCCTCGGCGCGCGCGGCGTCGCCTCCGCGGTGCAGAACGCGATGAACCAGGTCTGGGCGGTGCCGCGCAGGGCCCGGCCCGGCTTCCCGATCTCATGGGTGCGCAGCTTCGCGCTGATCGGCGTGATCGGCCTCGGCGTGCTGGTGACGACCGCGCTGTCCGGCATCAGCGCCTGGGGCGGCCACGAGTTCGGCCCGTGGAGCCGGGTCGGCATCGTCGCGCTCTCCCTCGCCTTGAACATCGGGCTGTTCTGGCTCGGACTGCGGGTGGCCACGGCCGCGCAGATCACCTGGCGTGAGCTGCGGCTCGGCGCGATCATCTCGGCGATCATCTGGCAAACGCTGCAGTACCTCGGCGGGTACTTCGTAACGCACGAACTGCGGCACTCCTCCTCGCTCTACGGCATCTTCGGGCTGGTGCTCGGCCTGCTCGCGTGGCTCTACCTCCAGGCGCAGCTGACCATCTACGCGGCGGAGATCGACGTCGTGCGCACGCGCCGGCTGTGGCCGCGCAGCCTCTTCCCGCCGCCGCTGACCGACAAGGACCGGGCCGCGTATCGGGCTTACGCGCAGGCCGAGCAGCGGCTGCCGGAGATCCACATCGAGACCCGCTTCGGTGCCCCGGACGCGAATGCGCGATCCGACGCCAAGTCCTGCTTCGACGCCGAGTGCGCGGACCCCGGCGATGCCGAGGGCTCGGCGAAGAGCGACGGGCAGGTCAAACAGAGCGCCGGACCGGCTGAGACCCGCCCCGACTAACTGAACCGGGTCACCAGCCTGCGGTAAATTCCCGGGGAGGCTCCGCGGATACGGCGCGGTAGACCGGCCCAGCGCGGGATGCATACCTCGTCGCGGCAGGAGGGGGCGTGCGTGACGCGGCTGACTCAGTATCAGATCCGGCTGACCACTTGGTCCGCGAGTGATGGCCCAATCAAACCAATCACTCACTGTTCACGCGCGGATGATGCGTTGTAACATATCGCTGACCTGCGAAGATGCTCGCGGCTCCGTGGTATGTACCAGCCTGCGGTCCCATGCGTCCATTACCGGCCGGCACTAGCGTGGCGCCATGTGCACGGCCAATTCCCAGCCGAGCTGCCAGAGCGACGAGTCCCGCGTGGCCTCGCCCTACGCGAAGAAGCGCGCCGAAACGATGGTCTTGTTCCGGCGTCTCAAGGAGCTGTCTCCAGAGGACCCGGAAAGGGAACGGCTGCGCACGGAACTGATCGAGGATCACATGCGGTACGCGCGGCACATCGCGCTGCGCTACGGAGGTCACGGCGAGCTGTCCGAGGACTTCGTGCAGGTGGCGTACCTGGCGCTGGTCAAGGCTGTAGACAACTTCGACCCGGAGCGCGGCACCGGTTTCCTGGGCTACGCGACCCCGGTCATCCTCGGCGAGATCAAGAAGTACTTCCGCGACGCCACCTGGGACGTACACGTACCGCGCGCCATGCAGGAACTGACGCAGTCGGTGCGCGCCGCGGCGGATCAGTTCACCCGCGAACGCAGCCGCTCGCCGAAGGTCGCGGAACTGGCCGAGCGGCTCGGCGTGACCTCGGAGCTGGTCGCCGAGGCGCTGGTCGCGGCCGGGGTGTACAGCGTCGCCTCGCTCGACCGGCCGACCCGCAGCGAGTCGGCCGACGCCACGCTCGGCGACTTCGTCGGGGCTGAGGACCCGAGGCTCGACTCGGTGATCGACCGCACCGCCGTCAAACCCTTGATCGCCGCGCTCGACGATCGCGACCGGGAGATCCTGAAGATGCGCTACTTCCAGGACATGACCCAGCGCGAGATCGGGGCGCGGCTCGGCTACTCCCAAATGCACGTCTCGCGGTTGCTGGCGGCGATATTCGCCCGGCTGCGCGGCGCGCTGAGCTGATCCGCGGTTCGGCTTAAGCGGTCCGGCCAAAGGAGTCGGCGGAGCCGGGGCGGCGGCGATGACCGGCCCCGGAAGCACCGGACCGATCACCGCCGGAGACTCACCAGGTCACCGGTTGCTCTTCGTCGAGCTGATGTCGCCGAGCGCCGACTCGGGATCGCGCTCGATGGCCAGATCGCCGAGCGAGACGATGCCGACCGCCCGGCCGTTCTCCAGCACCGGCACCCGGCGCACCGAGTGTTCGCGCATCATCCGCGCGGCCCGGTCCACCTCGTCGTCGGGGGAGACGCTGACCAGTTCGGGGCTGCACGCCTCCTTGACGCTGTGCCGGTCCGGGTCGCCGCCTTCGCACAGCACCCGCACGACCAGGTCGCGGTCGGTGACCAGGCCGCGGACCTCGTCGCCCTCGGTGACCAGGACGGCGCCGATGTCCTCGTCGCGCATCCGACGCGCGACCTCCGCCACCGAAGTGCCGGGATCGACGCTCACGGGTGCGCTGGTCATGATCTCCCGCACCTGCTGGGCCATGAGACCTCCTCTTGCTGATTCGCCGCCGGGACGCGTGGCGGCCCTGGGGCCGCAGGCCGTCTGACGCCTGCTCGCCGTCCGTGCTACCCGCCCGGCCGTGAACTGCACGCTCGCCGCGCCAGATTTGCCCCGTTCGGCCATGGAACCGGCCTTGACCTGCCCCGATCACCGGCAATGCCCCCTTAGGCCCAGTTTGCCGTCCGCCGCCGCGGGTAGCGCCGGGCACCCGCAAAAGCTGGAGGGCGTGTGGATACCCAGGGCGTGTTCGGCCGCGTCTTCGGCATGGAGTCGTGGATCGCCATCGGCGTCTTCGTCGTGGTCAGCGGGGTGGTGGCGTTCACCTCCTACTGGTTCAGGGCCCGGCCGGGCCGGGAGCCGTCCAGGCGCTCGAAGGCGAACAAGGTGGAGCTCGGGTACGCCGCCGCGCTGCTCGGCTTCGCGATCTTCCTCGCCGTCGACACCGCCGGGGCCAACGGCCAGGAGCAGCAGCCGGTGGCCGCCGCGAGCGCGCCGCTCAAGGTCAACGTCCTGGCCCTGCAGTGGAGCTGGCAGTTCAGCTATCCCGAGCAGCACATCACGGTGCCGCCCACCCAGATCGGCGGCCGCCCGGTCTTCGTGGTGCCGACGGGACGCGACATCGACATCGCGCTCACCTCGAAGGACGTGGTGCACGAGTTCTGGATCCCGGACCTGAAATACAAGATCGAGGCCTTCCCCAACCACGTCAACGACTTCTCCCTGCACGTGGCCAAGCCCGGCGAGTGGATCGGCCGGTGCGCGGTGTACTGCGGCCAGTTCCACTACCAGATGGAGTTCCTGCTCGAGGCCGTCACCCCGCAGCAGTTCGCGGCGTGGAGCAGCGCGCATCAGGGTACTGTCGTATGAGGGCCGGGTCCGTCCGGTGAGCCTGGTCGAGACCCGCCCGGGGCCCACCGCCGCGCACGGCGGCCTCACCGGCTGGCTGAGCAGCACCGACCACAAGCGCATCGGCCTGCTGACCGTCGGCACCGCGCTGGTGATCTTCTTCCTGATGGGGCTGCTCGCGCTGACCATGCGCTCACAGCTGGCGCAGCCGGACCAGAGCATCGTCTCCTCCTCCCTCTACGACCAGCTGTTCACCATCCACGGCTCCGGGATGATCTACCTGGCGATCACCCCGTTCGCGCTCGGCTTCGGCGTGTACCTGGTGCCGTTGCAGGTCGGCGCCCCGACGATCGCGGCCCCGCGGCTGACCGCCTTCGGCTACTGGCTCTACGTGGTCGGCGCGGTGGTGATGTTCTCCGGATTCGGCGCCGCGGGCGGCGCCGCGTCGGACGGCTGGTCGGCATACGTGCCCTTATCCAGCAGCGAGTTCAGCCCGGGCGTCGGCATGGACGTGTGGATCGTCGGGGTCTACATGTCCACGGTCGGGATGATGGCGCAGGGCGGCACGGTGCTGTGGACCGCGCTGGCCAAACGCGGCCAGGGCATGACGCTGCGGCGGATGCCGGTCTTCACCTGGTCGATGGTGGCCGCCTGTCTCATGGTGCTGACCGCGTTCCCGGACCTGCTGCTCGCGCTCAGCGAGCTCGTGGTCGGGCGGATCGATCCCGCGGTGTTCCACTCCAACACCTGGGTGATCGGGTACCAGCACCTGTTCTGGTTCTACGGCCACCCCGTGGTCTACGTGATGTTCTTCCCCTTCGTCGGGGCGGTCGCCGAGGTGGTGGCGACCTTCTCGCGGCGGCGGCTGTTCGGCTACGAGGGCGTGGTGCTCTCGCTGCTGCTGTTCGCGGCGCTGTCGATGAGCGTGTGGGGGCACCACATGTTCACCACCGGCCAGATCGTCAACGACTACTACTCGCTCACCTCCTTCCTGCTGATCGTGCCGGCCGGGCTCGAGTACTTCGCGATCATCGGCACCCTGATCGGCGGGCGGCTGGTGTTCAAGACCCCGCTGCTGTTCGCCCTCGCCTTCCTGGTCCAGTTCCTGATCGGCGGCCTGACCGGGATCATGGTCGGCACGCCGGTGATCGACTATCAGGTGCACGACAGCTACTTCCTCATCGCGCACTTCCACTACACGCTGTTCGGCGGCAGCGTGGCCGGCCTGTTCGCAGGGTTCTACTACTGGTTTCCGAAGGCCACCGGCGTCACGCTCGGCGAGCGGCTCGGCTTCTGGCACTGGCTGCTCTACGTGGTCGGCACGAACGCCACCTTCCTGCCGATGTTCTGGCTCGGCTACGAGGGCATGCCGCGACGCGTATCCACCTACCGCGCCGCGGACGGCTTCACCACGGCGAACCTGATCTCCAGCATCGGCGCCGGGATCCTGGCGATCGCGATGTGGCTGTTCCTGATGAACGTGATCTTCTCGCTGCGGGCCAAGAAGCGCGCCGGATCCGATCCGTGGCAGGGCCAGACCCTGGAATGGGCGACCACCTCGCCGCCGCCGCGCTACAACTTCGCCGGCCCGCTGCCGCCGGTGACCGGCTACGCCCCGCTGTTCGACGCCCGGCACCAGGCGGTGCGGGAGTCCGACGGCGCGGTGCACAACGACGGCGCGGTGCTTAAAAGCGGCGCAGTGCACTCCACCGATTCGGTCGGCTCGGAAGCGGAATCCTGAGAGGGGCGCGACATGGCCAAACGCGTCAAAGCCGAATCCCCGCCGCGGTCCACCGCCGCCCGCCTGGCCGACGCCGCCGACCAGCGGCTCGGCATCGCCAAGGCCAAGTCGCTGATCCGCAAGGCGTTTCCGGACCACTGGTCCTTCCTGCTCGGCGAGATGGCCCTCTACAGCTTCGTCATCCTGGTCATCACCGGCGTCTGGCTGACCATGTTCTTCCGGCCCAGCGAGAGCGAGGCCGTTTATCACGGCTCGTATGCCGCGCTGGACGGCCTGCGGATGTCCGAGGCGTACGAGTCGACCCTCAACATCAGCTTCGACATCCGCGGCGGCCTGCTGATCCGGCAGATCCACCACTGGGCCGCGCTGCTCTTCGTCGCCTCCATCTGCATCCACATGCTGCGGATCTTCTTCACCGGGGCGTTCCGCAAGCCGCGCGAGATCAACTGGCTCATCGGGGTCACCCTGTTCATCCTCGCGATCGCCGAGGGCTTCGCGGGCTACTCGCTGCCCGACGACCTGCTTTCCGGCACCGGGCTGCGCACCTTCGAGGGCATCGTGCTCTCGATCCCGATCGTCGGGACCTACCTGTCCTTCTTCATCTTCGGCGGCCAGTTCCCCGGCACCATCTTCATCACCCGGCTGTTCACCGCGCACATCCTGCTGATCCCCGGCCTGCTCATCGGCCTGATCAGCGTCCACCTGCTGCTGATCTTCTACCAGAAGCACACGCAGTACCCGGCCCCCGGCCATCGGAACATGAACGTGGTCGGCCGCCCGATGATCCCGACCTACGCCGCGAAGAGCGCCGGCCTGTTCGCCGCGACCTTCGGCCTGCTCTCCTGCTTCGCCGCGTTCGTGCAGATCAATCCGATCTGGCTGTACGGGCCCTACGATCCCTCGCAGGCCACCTACGGGTCGCAGCCGGACTGGTACCTCGGCTTCCTGGAGGGCTCGCTGCGGCTGATGCCCAACTGGACGACCAACTTCCTCGGGCACACGGTCGTCTGGAACGTGTTCCTCCCGGCGGCGCCGCGGGCATCACCTTCTACGTGGTGCTCACGTTCGCCGGCGCCGACGACATCCACACGATGATCTTCCGGCTCTCGATCATTCATCTGGTGTGGGCGCTGCGGATCGCGGTGTGGGGGCTGCCGATCCTCGTGTTCTTCCTCACCCGGCGCGTCTGCCTGGAACTGCAGCGCTCCGACTGGCGCGACGTGTTGTTCGGCCGGGATGTCGGCGTGGTGGAGCAGCTGCCGGACGGCAGCTATCGCGCCCCGCTCGAACAGCTCGACGCCGGCGAGCGCTACAAGGTCACCTCGCACGACGACGGGCCGGTCAATCCGCCGACACCCGGCGACTTGAAGCCCCGGCACTGGGTGCTGTGGACCGTGCGCCGCTCGCTGGTGGTCTGGGACCGCAATCACCGGGTGCGCAAGCCGACGCCGATGGAGTACGACGTCGCCCACCGCGGCCTCTGGGGCTACCAGCGCCGACACGCCGCCAAAGCCGGCCGGGCCGCCGGTTCAGCCGCTCACGAGCGACGCGAGGAGCTGCAGAAGTGAGTCCGGCGCGGCGCTCTTGAAGCTGTTCGGCCACTCGATGCGCTGACAACCGTCGAGTTCCAGGAGCGTGCCGGGTCCGTCCACGAGGGCGAAGCGGGTCGCCTTGGCCGTGCAGGCGGGTGCCGGGGTTTCGGTGCCGCTCGCGTCATCGAGTGCCTTGACGAGAGCGGCCTGCTGCGCGGCGGTGAGCTTGGCGCCGCGGGTGAATGAGCCGACCGCGATGTCGTCATTGGCCGAGGGCGGCTGGATGGCGTACACGCACACAGCCGTCGGCGGCGGGCTCATCGGCTTACGTACCTTGCTCCACGGCTCGGGCGTGCCCGGAACCGGATGTTCGAACAGGTACTTGAATGCGGAAGAGCAGCCCGTGTCGATTTCGGCCTGCGTGCGTGTCTGATGTAGCCGCTGCTCGGTCTCAGTGCGCCAGGGAAGAGCATCGATCGCCTTCGTGACCTGCTGCAACGGGAATCCGCACACCTCATGCGGTAACAGGGGACTGACTATGTCGCCCTTCGCGTCGACCAGCGCGAAAGGCGTCATCGCCATACCCATCGCCGGGCAAGCGATCAGCGCACCTGGAGCGGCCGTCTGGGAGGGAAGCCTAAGTGCCGCGACGAGTCCCGCCATCCCGGAATCAGCCCGTTGCGCGTCGGCGAACTGCCACTCGCCGTCTCCCGGCACCGTGCGGATCGGGGATTCGCAGCGTATCGCGGCGATCGGCCGGAAGTCCGGCGGCAGCGCTACCTGCTTGGTCCCGGCGCGCAGCTTGGCGATCGCGGGATCAGTGGACGTAGACGGACACGTGCTGTCCGGCTGCATTATCACCGCGTTACCCGTGTCGTAGTTCGCGGTGGCTGAGGGGTCGATCCCATGGCCCGGCGCGTAGCTCGGTGACCCCGCCGTCGAACTCGCGCAAGCGGCGGTGAGGCCGAGGAAAAGCACTGCCGCGCACGCCGCCGCCGCTCGCGATCGAGCGCTGCGCCTCGTCCACGTGCCGTGTCGTGTATGAACCGAATTGTCCGCGGTTCTCGACAACGTGTGACCCCGAATGTCGCTCATGTCCACCCGCCCCGTTCTTGAGTCCCGCCTTCCGGGACCGTCGCGCCTTGGACGGAGCGGATCGCGTCCTGGTTCCGTTGCGCTGCGCCCTAGGGCTGTCGCAGCGAGGCCAGCAGCGCCAGGACCCGCTGCCAGGCCGCCTGCTGAGCCGCGGCGTCCCCTTCTCGGGTGCCGCCGAACTCGAGGGTGTATCCGGAGTCCGGATAGGTGTAGCTCGTCGAGGACGGAACGTCGACGCCCGCGTCGATCCCGTGGCCGGCGTCGGGGTAGATCAGCGCCTTATGCGGATACGGATTGCGATCCTCGTCGAGCTCCATGGAGATCTGCGTCGCCGACTGCGGTGAGTTCCACACCGCGTCGTCGGCTCCGGCGATGGGAAGCACGGGTCCTGATATGCGGTCGACTGGGATGGGCATGCCGGCCGCCAGAGCGACGCCGTGCAAGGTCCACGCGATGCTCGCGCCGTCCGGAAAAGATGGGTTCACCCGGGCGGTCGGCCCGTAAAGGATCGCCCCGTGGATCAGCTCGGGGAAGTTCTGCGCCAGCAGCAGCGCCGCCTCGGCGCCGCGCGAAGCGCCCAGTGCCAGCACGCGCCGCGGATCGACCTCGGGCTGTTTGGCCAAGAGGCGGGCGGCGCCGGCGAAGTAATCCAGTGGGATGTTCGTCAGGGTGCTGGGCAGGCCGGTTTCGCCGAAGTACGCGAGCGACAGCGCCGGGTATCCCTCGGAGGCGAGGACCGCCGCCGTGTACCGCTCGCTCTCGCCGCCTTCCGAACCGCCGAACAGCAGCACCGCGGGGCGGCGCGCGGCTCCGGCCGACGGCGCAGGCAGGTACAGGTCGCCGTACACACCGTCCGCCGAGAGTGTCAGGGTTCGATGCGTAACCCCTTGGGTCATCCAAAGGCGGGTGAGCGTCGCGCGCGTCACGCGTCCGGCTTCGTCGCGGACCGCGAGGTCGATCGAAAAGCTCGGCTCGGCTTCGGGATACGCCGTCAGGAAGAAGAAGGACGGCGAACCGCCCGCGGCCGTGCCCGGATTCATCGACCACACCAGGCCCATCGGGTCGACGCCGGTGTAGCTTCCGCTCGTCGGCGCCTGTTTCGCCAGGTCGACCGTTCCGGAGGAGTCGGCGGTGAACGTGGCCTGCGCCTGCCAGAGCTTGCCGGCGTAGTCGTAGGCTGATGAGGTGATCGTGGCTTGGGAGCCCGGCGGAAGGCCGGTGATCTGGATGTGCACGCTCTGATACGCCGAGGCGACCGGAGCATCGATCGCGATGCGTTCGCTCGCCGATCTCATAGCCGCCTTGCCCGGCGCGGCCGCTATGCCGCCGACCGCCGCGCCGACGACGGCGAGCACCCCGATCGCGCACCGCGCCAGATCGCCGCGCATCGCATTCACCCCGCTTCCTCGCCCAATCCTATGAGGTCCCCTACCCAACCTTAAGAACTGGTCTAGACCCTTGACGGTGCCTTGACTGCCGCGCTTCACTGAGGCCGATCCGCCCTGCCACCTACCAGCTGAGTACCTATCAGACGTCGCGGCGCCGGCGCCTCTGCAGTCCCCGACCACGCCAGGCCGGACCGCCCACCCCGCGGAGCCGGCCGGCCCGGACCGAAGAAGGCGCGAACGACAGTGAACCTCCTCACGGCGACACTCCGCCACCGGCGTGCGCGTTACTGGATCGCCGCCACCGCGGCGGCCGCCGCGGGCGCCGGGGCCGTCGCACTCGTCCCGCTGAGCGCCGCGAACGCGGCCGGAACGACCACGGCCGCGTCCCTGCCGGCCTGCCCGTTCTGGGCCGCCGGCATCACCCCGCCGGCCCGTTCCGTCACCCCCTGGACCCCGCCGCTGCAGACCGCGCAGGCGGCGAACTTCACCTCCCGCCCCGCCGCGCCGACGCTGACCGGCAGCCTCGTGAACGGCCAGGTGACCATAACCATCGCCAAGGTGCCGAATGCGGTCGCGTACAAGGTGTGGCGCGACGGCGTGGACATCGGCTACGTCAGCTACTGGGGACAGACCACGCCGCTGACGGTCACCGACACCGCGCCGTGCCAGAACGCTTATTACGACGTGGTGGCGATGTACGACACCAGCGGCAGCGACGCGTCGATGGGGCAGCTCTCCCCGCCCTACTGGCTCGGCTCCGACGGCACCATCGCGACCGGGGCGGGCAGCGTCCCGGTCGGCACGAAGATCAACATGCTGGTGACCTCGTACAACGACGTCGGCCAGGCCGCATCCGGCTACAACGCGCAACTCGGCGGCTGCGCGACCGACCCGCGGGTGATCCCGTGGGGCACCTACTTCAACATCCCCGGATACGGCGACTGCGTCGCGATCGACATCGGCACCTGGATCCAGAACGACACCGTGGACGTGTGGCTGCCCGGCACCCAGGCGAACGGCTGGGGCGTGCAGAACCGGACGCTCACCGTGATCGCGAACCCGTACGGAGGCACCCCGCCGGGCGGCACCCCCTCCGCGTCAGCGTCTGCTTCGGCCAGCGCCTCGACCTCCGCCTCGCCGAGCTCGTCCCCGAGCAAGTCGCCCTCGCCCAGCGCTTCCCCGACCCCGTCGTCCGGAAGCGGCGGCTGCGCGCCGGCCTGGAACCCGAGCACCTCTTACGTGCCGGGCGACAAGGTCTCGTATCAGGGCACGAATTACACCGCGACGTACTACTCGACCGGCGCGGTGCCCGGCGCAGCGACCTCATGGGCGGTCTGGTCCAGCAACGGAGCCTGCTAGACACCCCGGATCGGTCCCGGGCGTGGAGGCCCATGGTCGCGGCCTCCACGCCCGGGACACCGTGGCATCCAGTGACCGCGCCCGCAGCATCAGCAGCGCCTCCTCGGCCCCGACGTCGCACTGGATCATCACCATTCCGGTCGCCCGGTGCACTTCGTCGTGATCCGACTCGCCGACGAGCCAGTCCATGTCGCCATTGCCCTCGGCGTACTCAGTCTCCCCCCCCGTCCGGCATAAAGGCGAAGGACACCGAGCGTGGCGACGTCCGCGATCAGCAGCGCCGCCACGAACCGCGGCCACCGCCGCACGTCCTCGCCCCTGCTCAGGTCGGTGGCGAACACCGGGGCGCCGGTGGAGAAAGGCGTGCAGACCGGGCCCGTCGCCCAGGGTGTACTGAGCCTCGGCCAACAGCCTGGCGACCTCGTCTGAGGAGTAGAGCAACCGCCGCGCCGCGGACTGCGCCATCAACGAAATGGACGCGCCGCTGATCGGGAGCAGTTCGGTGCACAACGAGCAAAGACGCGCCGGGATCTGGACTGGTTCGGCGCCGCGAATGCTCGCCAGGATGGACGGTGCCACGTGCCGGGGTCACTCGGGTTCTGGCCGGTCAGGCCGACCCACCTCCGGCCGTTTTCTGGCACCCTTCGATCATTTCACGCGGTGCCCGCTGCGCTCCTGCTCTTCGGAAGCCGACACTCTGGTAACCCGCAGCGAGCGATGCCAAACCAAGGCGGTCGGCAGACCCGGATCAACCGTTAGATCCGGGTACGACCGGGTACCGCGCGTTCATGGCAGATTCGGAGCGCTCTCGGGAGACCATCCCGCCGCAGAACGAGACCGCCCCGAGCGGCCCGCGCACTCCGCTCGACCTCGGCGAGACGGGATGGCGCAAAACGCTCGTGCGCGGCGCGAAGAAGTTCTCCCGCGACCGGTGCAGCATGACCGCCGGAAGCCTGGCCTATCACTGGTTCCTGGCCCTCTTCCCGGCGCTGATCGCGGTGCTCGGCATCACCAGCCTGCTGCGTCTCGGCGCCGGGACGATCAAGCACTTGGTCGACGGGCTGAACACGGCGCTGCCGCCGGGCGCGTCCGGAGTGTTCGCCGACGCGGTCAACTCGGCCACCTCCCGCTCCTCGGCCGCCTCGCTCACCGCGCTGATCATCGGCGTCGTGGTGGCGCTGTGGAGCGCGTCCGCAGGCATGGCGGCGTTGCAGACCGGCTTGAACATCGCCTACGAGGTTCCCCAGGACCGCAAGTTCGTGGCCACGCGGCTGCGCTCCTTCCCGCTGATGGCGGCGACCGCGCTGCTCGGCGGGGTCGCCGCGGTACTGCTGGTATTCGGCGCGCCGCTCGGCCACGCGATCGAAGGGCACGTGGGTGTCGCCGGGTCCGCGTTCGTGGTGGTGTGGACCATCGTGCGGTGGGCCGCGACGCTCATCGTGGTGTCGTTGCTGTTCTCGGTGTATTACTTCTACGCGCCGAACCGGCCCTCGCCGCGCTGGCAGTGGGTCAGTCCCGGCGGTCTGGTCGGCACCGCGATCTTCCTGCTGGCCTCGCTCGGTTTCTCCTTCTACGTGGCCAAGTTCGGCTCATATGGAAAGACGTACGGGGCGTTCGCCGGGGTCGTGATCCTCATCTTCTGGCTGTATCTGGCCGCGATCGCCGTGCTGATCGGGGCGGAGATCAACGCCGAGGCGGAGCGCGAGGCGGCGGTGCAGAGCGGTGACCCGCGGGCCCGGGCCGGCGCGGCCGAAGTGGATGAGTCCGCTTAGCCGCACTGCATCGAGTAGAGGTTCCCGGACGCGGTCGCCGCCGCCGCCTTCGTCGACGGCACGGTCGCGCTCACCTGGACCTTGGCCACCACCTGCTTCGTGTTGCCCCACGAGCACGGCATCGCCTGGAAGTTGTCGCTCAACGTGTATTGATGCTGCCCGGAGAAAGTGAAGTGGTCGGTGCGTGCAGTCGGTCCGTAGGGGCCGTTCTCGGAGATGGTCACGGCCACGTTCACCGTCGCGGTCCCGCTGGTGCGTGCGTCGACGACGACGGTGGCCGTGCCGGACGACGCCGCCGTGAAGGTGAGGCTGGTGATGGACAGCGACGTGACGGCGGTGACCGGCGGCGCCGAGGTCGCGGTCACCGGGACGATGCCCTGAGCCGGCGTGTTCGACGGGCTCGGGCTGGCTGAAGGGCTGGCCGCGCCCGGCACCGCGCTGGCCGCGGGCGCCTGCGCCCCGGTTTCGACCGCGAGCGAAGGGGGCGGCGGCGCCTTCGGCGCGGAACGGGAGAAAGTCCCGCTGATCAACGCGATGCCGAGGAGTAACACGGCTATCGGTACGCCTATGGCCACCGCCCGCAGCGACCAGGTGGCCACGACGCCGCGCCGGATCGCGCGCCTCCCGGTGCCCTTGGGCAGCACGCCCCAGGCTTCGCGGGGTATGCCGCCGGTCCTCGTCGCCGCGGTCGTCAAAATCGGAGCCTGCGGTTCTTCGCTGTGCAGCGCGGGGGAGCGGGTGATCAGCGCGGTGGGACGGCGGCGATGTTCCCGTGTGCCGCGATCCATATGCATAGCCCGCGGCTTATGCAGAGTTCGTGCACACAGGGCGATGCGTTCGTGCCCGCGATCGCGCCACCCGGCTCCGAAGGCCTGGGCCGCGGCCTCAAGCTCCGCCAGCATCTCCGCCGCGACGCCGCCGCGCTCCCAGCGCTCCACCGGTGCGTGGCGCGACTCGGCCAGCGCCGTGTAAATATTCTGCGCTATCCCGTGCAGTTTCTCCGCGCCGTAGTGCTGCGGCGCGGCGTCCCGGCCGGAGGCGCGGCCCGAGGTGAGGCAGAGCGCGAACAATTCCGGCACGGCGGCCAGGTCGAAAGCGATCGCGGCGCCGAGATCGTCGATGCCGGATCCACCGGTCCGCGGGCGTACGGCCAGCCCCGCGCCGACGACGACGCATTCCCCGGTGCGCCCGACGATGATTTCGGTCGGTTCGAGCTGGCGATGCGCGACGCCGCGCCGGTGTAAGGCGTCGAGTGCGACCAGCACATCGCTGACCACGGTCGCCGCGGCCTGTGCGTCGAGGCCGCGGCCACCCCGCGCGCGGGTGAGCAGTTCGGAAAGCGGCACTCCGGGAAAGTGCCGGCGCACCGTCGCCACGATGCGTCCGCCGGCGTCCATGATGTAGCTGAGCGGTTCGGCGACCCGGGGCTCGCCGAGGGCCGCCATCGCCGCGCACTCGGCGCGATAAGCCTGCTGAAATCCGGCGTCGAGGACGAGTTCGTCGGGCAGGCAGTGCATCACCGACAGCACGCCGCGCTCATCCCGCACGACCACGAGACCGCCCGCGCTCTGCGCGGCCGCCGCGGTCTGGTGCGGCGGACGGCCGGAATCGTTTCCGGTACCTATCAGGTGCGGAGTCGCGCCATTGCCCACGATTACCTCCCCAGAGCGCGTGCCATAGCATCGTCTTTACAGGTGACGATGTCTAGTATTTCGTACGCATTCACTCGATCGGGTGGCGCGCATGAACATTATGGCGTCTGCGTATGAGCGTTAACCAGGAAATTCGCGAACTCGTGACCTGGGCGGCATCGGCACAGGTAGACACCGATATCAGAAGTCGCGTTCAGGGCCGGCCGGGCGGTTTTCCGCGATCAAGGTGTAGACCATTGTTGGAAAAAGTTCAGTCACCGCGGCGCTTGTTGGCTTCGCCGCGGTAACGAACTTAA